>NZ_CP025938.1:0-326428 GCF_002893765.1 Tamlana carrageenivorans
ATGAGTGTAACTGCGCAATCGGTATGGAATAACTGTCTTGAATTTATAAAGGATAATATCCAACCGCAAGCCTACAAAACTTGGTTTGAACCTATTGTAGCAGTTAAACTAACAGGCACAGCATTAAGCATTCAAGTACCGAGTAAATTTTTCTACGAATGGCTTGAAGAACACTATGTAAAGATCCTAAAAGTTTCACTCACCAAGGAGTTAGGAGAAACCGCCAAGTTAGTTTACATTATTAAAATGGAAAACACTTATGGCAACAAACAACCCTTCACTGAAAAGATTCCAAGTGCGAACCGTTCGTCTGTAAAATCGCAAAATGTTGACATTCCTTTAAACAATAAAAGTCCTGAATTACGCAATCCGTTTGTCATTCCAGGCATTAGAAATGTAAAGATTGAGTCGCAACTAAACCCGAATTACAGTTTTGAGAATTTCTTAGAAGGCGACTCTAATCGTTTGGCACGAAGTGCTGGATTAGCTGTAGCAGCCAAACCTGGAGGAACTTCTTTCAACCCCTTATTAATTTTTGGAGGAGTTGGTTTAGGAAAAACACACTTAGCTCATGCCATAGGTGTTGATATTAAAGATAAATACCCAGAAAAAACCGTTTTATATATTTCAGCTGAAAAATTCACACAACAATATATAGATGCCGTTAAAAAGAACAACAGAAATGATTTTATCCATTTTTATCAAATTATTGATGTATTAATTATTGATGATGTTCAGTTCCTTTCTGGAAAAACAGGAACTCAAGACGTTTTCTTTCACATATTTAACCATTTACACCAAAACGGCAAACAGGTTATTTTAACAAGTGACAAGGCTCCTGTTGATATGCAAGATATTGAACAACGCTTATTGTCTCGTTTCAAATGGGGCTTGTCGGCAGAGTTACAAAATCCAGATTTTGAAACCCGAGTTTCAATACTGAAAAACAAACTATACCGAGATGGTGTTGAAATGCCAGATGAAATTATCGATTATGTGGCTAAAAACATCAAATCGAATGTTCGGGAGCTTGAAGGTGCAATCATTTCATTGATAGCACAGTCTTCTTTCAATAAAAAGGAAATTACGATTGACTTAGCGCGTGTTATTGTTGAGAAATTTGTAAAAAACACAAAACGCGAAGTTTCTATAGACTATATCCAAAAAGTGGTATCCGATTATTTCCAAATGGATATCGATACTTTACAGTCTAAAACCAGAAAACGTCATATTGTTCAAGCCAGACAATTGGCTATGTTTTTTGCTAAAAAACACACTAAAGCTTCTTTAGCTAGTATTGGATCTCAAATAGGAAAAAGAGATCATGCCACCGTATTACACGCCTGTAAAACAGTGGATAATCTATCTTCAACAGACAAACAGTTCAAAAAGTATGTTGAAGACATTACTAAAAAACTTTCGGTTTAAAACTTTTAAATCATGATGAATATACTGATGGTTTGCCTGGGAAACATTTGCCGTTCTCCCCTAGCTGAAGGCATCCTAAAATCAAAACTCCCATCAGGAGGATTTCACGTAGATTCTGCTGGCACTGCCAGTTATCATATTGGTGCCTCACCAGATAGACGCTCGATTGAAGTAGCCAAGAAACATGGTTTAGACATTTCAAAGCTTCGGGGCAGACAACTGGTAGTTTCAGATTTTGATAAGTTTGATTACATTTATGTTATGGATGCTTCCAATTATCAAAATGCACTTAAACTGGCTAGAAATGAAGACGACCGTAAAAAAGCGAAATACATCTTAAACGAAGTGTATCCAAATCAAAATTTTGATGTTCCAGACCCCTATTATGGTGGTGATGAAGGCTTTCAAAATGTGTATAACATGCTAGAGGAAGCCTGCGAAAAAATTGCAAATGACTTAAGGTCTTTATAAAATGACAAACCACGGCAAACTTTATTTAATTCCAACAACTTTAGGTGATAACAATCCTATGGAAGTGTTACCAATTACGGTAAAAAACATCATAGAACAAACCAACATCTTTATTGTTGAGAACGAAAAAACCGCAAGACGCTTTATTAAAAAGATTTGTCCGGATAAACCTCAACCTTCGTTAAAACTTTTTCTTTTAAACAAATTTACTAATGAAGCTGATTTACCAAGTTTTTTAGAGCCTTGTTTATCAGGAACCTCAATTGGACTCTTATCGGAAGCGGGGTGCCCTGGCGTGGCGGATCCTGGAGCCGATGTTGTTAAGATCGCTCATGATAAAAATATAAAAGTTGTGCCTTTAGTAGGGCCATCATCCATACTTATGGCCATGATGAGCTCCGGCATGAACGGTCAGAGTTTTGCTTTCAACGGTTATTTACCTATAGATAA
This sequence comes from Tamlana carrageenivorans, assembly GCF_002893765.1. Lineage (NCBI taxonomy): Bacteria > Pseudomonadati > Bacteroidota > Flavobacteriia > Flavobacteriales > Flavobacteriaceae > Pseudotamlana > Pseudotamlana carrageenivorans. Next base: position 2,350 of record NZ_CP025938.1, read on the forward strand.
AGGTGAACGTAAAGCTGAAATTAAACGTTTAGAGCGCTTATCTTACGAGCAAGACCAATCACAATTATTTATTGAAACACCCTACCGAAATAATAAAATGATTGAGGACTTGGCTAATTTTTTAGAAAATAACACTCAAGTTTGTGTAGCCTGTGATATTACATTACCTACAGAATTCATTAAAACACAACCAGCAAATGCCTGGAAAAAAAATAAGGTAGATCTTCATAAAAGACCTACCTTGTTTATTATTCATAAAACTTAAAGACGATGAATTAAATCGCTTTAGCTTTTCTATCTGGTTTTATAAACGACGTATCGTAACCAGAAAAACGTTTCATATAGTGACCAACAGTTGTACCATAACCATCGGCGAAATTATCGATACCGTAACTTCTTAAGAATTTTTTCACACTTCCAGGACCAGCCAAGTGAGCAGCTGCTAGAATACCAGATTCGGTAACCAATATGCCATTCACTTTTTTACCAACAAAGTTTTTAATATCACGTCTCAAAATCCATTTGTTACGTGCTGTATTGGCGATAAAGGCATTTTCCTGTAAACTAGGACTGTTTAAAAAGTGATCTGGATTCGTAACCCCTAACAGTTTTAAAGTCCCTTTTCCAAATTGATACTTACCTAAGTACCCATAAGTATTCACCACAGAATATTTCCCTCTTGATTCCTTAAAAGCTAAGGCCTCTTTAAAACCCACAAATGATTTTCCTAAGTAAGGGGTGAAAATTTCCTCGTTATATTTTTGAGGCGCTGTACTTTCATCTATAACATCCAAACTTACGGTATAATCTAAATCTAAACCTTCTGTTGAATATTTACTAGAATCAAAAGTCTCATTCGATTTAAATGAGAAATACAATAGTGTTGATATTGTAAGTGCGATAATTCCAAAACTTGCAATATTTTTAACCATAATTTTAAATTTTTTCGGTATTTTTTTTAACTAAAACTACCTTTGAAATTTGAGCCGGCAAAATTAAGCCTTTTATCAATAACTTCAAAATTAATCGTTTAACGGTTTCTTTTTATTGAACAATAGACGAAATACACCGTTTTCTATTCAATATTTTCTTGAAAACACATCTAATTTCTAACTATTAACACGTCTTAAATTCGACTACAAACGTCCAAAACTAAGTCTTTATTTCATCCATTCTAAAAACATTAACAAACTATAACATTTTACAAAAACAGAAACCTATACTTTACTAATCACCATTTATATGCCATTTCATTTAGTATTACCCCAGAAAGTTGCCACGTAAATAGGATTTAAATTTTAACATAAATCACAAAATTTGATAACTCATTTTCGTGTCTTTATGTTAGCAATCATTATGCAGAACATATGATCTTTCAATTTTTTTTAACTCAAAACGAGGATAAAAACACCTTTGAAAGTCATTTTTCAGAATTTCAACTTCAAAACATGGTTAAAGTTACACCCAAAATCACATAAAATTTACGACATGGCATGTCCAAGCTCGTATATAAATTATCGATTTGAGTTTATACGTAAAGTTGATCTAAACGGATGTTTAAAAAATCAGAATAGTAGATTTATTTTCTGATACCCTGCGAAGAAAGGTACCGCCAGTATTCGGCAGCGTTCCTATTATGTTGAGCTAATGTTTTTGCAAACTTATGAAACCCTAATCGTTTGGCATCGGCAACAAAATAGTAATAACTGTGTTTTTCATAATTTAAAACAGCATCAATAGCTGTAATATCGGGCATGGCTATAAGTCCTGGAGGTAAACCTCGGTTAAGGTAAGTATTATATGGAGAAGGAATTTCTTTATGCACATTTAAAACACGTTTAATCACCGTATCTTTATATTCTGGTAACTGATAGGCTGCGTATTTAAGTGTGGGATCGGCCTGTAAAGGCATGCCTACTTTAATTCGATTCATGTAAACCCCTGCAATTCTAGGTAATTCTGCGGCTTGTTTTGACTCTTCATGAACTATAGACGCTAAAGCAATGACTTGATCTTGGGATAAACCTATATCTTTCGCCTTTTTAAGCCTAGAAGCATTCCAAAAGGCTTTATATTCCTTTAACATGCGGTCTCTAAAACCTTCAGCCGATGTATTCCAGAAAAACTCATAACTATTAGGCACGTACATACCTAGAGCTGTAGCTAAACTAAATCCGTTATTTTTTAAAAAAGCCTCATCAGTCATTGTTGTTAATAAAGACAAACTATCAGCCTCTATTTGTTCCGCAACACGTCCTGCAAGCTTTTCAAGAGATTCTTGATTATTAAATGACACTCGAATAGGCAAATTTCTACTTCTTATAGAATTAATAATATCATTATTATTCATGCCCTTTTTTATCTCAAAACGACCAGCTTTAATGTTAGATATGTATTTTTTCTGTTTCGCTAGATCATCAAAAGTCTCGATGTCGATTAATAAAGGCTCTAATTGAGCTCTTACATCTTGATAAGTTGCTTGAGTAGGTACAAAAATGTAAGCAGATTCATTGTTAAAAGCAGTATTAGGCTTTAACATCGTCTTATAAACAAAATTTGCAAAAAACACGGCGGCAACAAGCCCTAAACCAACAATAGCAAGAAGTATCTTTTTTATATACATTTAATTATTAATAAGTTGAAATAAATATTCGTTTTTATATGTGCCTCGAACACAGGTCCAATCTTTTTTAAGTCCAATTTCTTTAAAACCATGATTAGAAAAAAGCTTTATACTAGCCATATTACCTTCGGTGATACTACAATATAGCTGATGCAAATCTAAGTGTGTAAAACAGTAATCTATAAGCAAGCCCAGAGCTTCCTTTCCATAGCCTTTTAATCGATCGCTTGGCGTTTTAACCAAAATTCCCACTCCTGCCCTTTTATTTTTAACATCGAAATCGAACAAATCGATCATTCCAACAGCAACATCTTCATAAGTGGAAATCACCAAGCGTAATTGCTTTGCTTCATATATATCCTTATGAGCATGCTCTAAATATTGTTTTATTAAAAATCTAGAATAAGGCGTTTGGGTGCAGCTCATTTCCCATATGGATTCATCATTTTCTACCTCGTAAACAAAGTCTAAATCCTCAGGTTCTAAGGCACGTAAATAAATGATATCACCTTTTAAAGTTATCATATGTTTCCTTCAAACACGTAAGTTGCTGGACCGATTAGCCAAACATTGTGGTAATGGCCATTTTCTACATCGAAACGTACTTGAAGCTTACCGCCTTCAACATTTAAATTTACAGTACTCTGATTGGTTTCACCTGTAGCATGCATGGCGATGGCTACGGCAGTTACTCCTGTTCCACATGACAAAGTTTCATCCTCAACACCACGCTCATATGTGCGTACTCTAAAAGTGGTATCTGAAATTTTCTGAACGAAATTCACATTAGTACCTTCTTGATTATAAGGTGCACCATAGCGAATACCAGAGCCTTTACTTTTAATATCAAAATCTTCAATAGCAGTTTCGAACTGTACGTGATGTGGTGAGCCTGTATTTAAAAACACATGATTATCATGTTTTTCAACAACATCAACATCTAACATTTGTAAATGAACTATGCCATTTTCTATAGTAGCATGATGTAAGCCATCAATAGCTTCAAAAACAGCTTTATTGGTAATAACACCTAATTGCTGAGCAAAAGCCACCAAACAACGCCCCCCATTACCACACATGGTACTTTCGTTTCCATCGGCATTATAATAGACCATTTTAAAATCATATTCAGGGTGATTTTCTAATAAAATTAAACCATCTGCCCCTACGCCAAAACGTCTGTCACATAAAAAAGCAACTTGTTTGGTATTATTTTTGTCGAATGTTTGCAGACGATTATCAATCATCACAAAATCGTTTCCTGTTCCTTGGTATTTGTAAAAAGTCTGTTGCATAATAGGCGGCAAATATAAGATTTTATACGGTTTTTTGGGTTGTTAAATCGCAGTTAAAGTTGAAATCAAAACTCAATAAATATTTAATTTTAATCATTATTATCGTTAATTACTTAGAGAAACAGAGGTTTGAACTCAATAAAATAAATTTAAAATAATACTTAAAACGAAATTATGAAGAAGATTTTTTCCATGCTATTAGTTTCAGCTTTAGGTGGTATTTTCACCTTAAGCGCATACAAAATTTTTATAGAAAACAACCATGCGGAATTGGTTACAACTACCGATACTGAAGCCGTAAGCATACCAACAACCCCTGTTAATAACATGGGTAACTACAAAGCTTATGAAGCCCCTGATTTTTCTGTAGCTGCAGAAAATACCGTTAATGCCGTGGTGCACGTAAAAAATGTGACACTAAGCTCTGGCCAAATGACCTTTCAAGATTTCTTTTACGGAAGAAGTCCGCAACGCGCACAAGTTGGTACTGGTTCTGGGGTGATTATTAATACCGATGGTTACATTATCACCAACAATCACGTGATTAAAAATGCACAAGAACTATCGGTAACATTAAACAATAACAAAACCTACACCGCCCAACTTATAGGTGCCGATTCAAAAAATGATATTGCATTACTTAAAATAGATGCTGATGAAGCATTACCTTTTGTCACTTTTGCCGATTCGGATAACGTTAAAGTAGGCGAATGGGTTTTGGCCGTTGGTAACCCTTTTAATTTAACATCGACAGTGACTGCTGGAATTATTAGTGCCAAGTCAAGAGATTTGTCTGGAACCAGCTCGCAATCCTTTCTTCAAACCGATGCAGCCGTAAACCCTGGGAATTCTGGAGGTGCTCTGGTAAACACAAAGGGTGAGCTTGTAGGTATTAACACAGCCATCTCTTCTCAAACAGGATCATATATCGGGTATTCCTTTGCTGTCCCTAGCAATATTGCCAGAAAAGTAATTGAAGATATTTTAGAATACGGCAATGTACAAACCGGTATTTTAGGTATTCAAGGCGGTGCATTAAACAGTTCTGTTGCCGAAAAAATTGGAATCGATGACACCGAAGGTGTATATATCGATAGTGTTGTTGAAGGTTCTGGAGCAGACAAAGCAGGACTTAAAAACGGTGATATTATAAAAGAGATAGACCAAATTAAAGTTTCTAAATTTTCTGATTTAACAGGACACTTAAGTGCAAAACGCCCTGGCGATGTTGTTAACTTAACCTTGCTTAGAGCCGGAGCTCTAAAATCTGTAAATGTTACACTTGCCAAAAATAACACCTTTAATATGCCTTTAGTAGGACGTATTAAAAACACAACGAAGAACGATTTAAAAAAACTCAAAGCAAGTAATGGTGTGAAAATTGTTCAGTTGAATGGTGAATATGAACAATACTGGAAAAACAATGGTATATTAGAAGGTAGCATTATTACCTCCATAAATGATGTTAAAGTAAATACGGTTGATGATGTTCAAAACATTCTGAAAGAAAGATCGACTTATGAGCCTATAAGACTTGAACTCATTAATACAAACGGACAAAGAGAGCGTTTTAATTTTAGATAAAACACACCTGATAGTCTTAAATAACCCTTCAGTTTTGAAGGGTTATTTTTTTGTTAAAACCAATTACGAAAACGTTTGAATTATGGTATTTTTGAAAAGACACCATAAAAAACCCCAACTAAACATGACCTCTAACAAAAATTACGAGAAGGAATTAGCCTTTCAGGCCGACCGCAGAAAAGCGACAGTAGCCTTTATTAAAATTGTAAGCGACCTTTGGTATGACAAATCAATTGAATTGGTGCTTTTTAGAAACCAGCTTATCGACAGAAATGTGAGTCAGATTTTAAACTTACACGACTATGCTGGCAAATTTGTACAAAAACCTATTTCTATTTTTGATACTGTTAAAATTGCAGAAGCTATTAAAACCTTAGATCTCCCACCTGCCAAACTAGACATTGGTAAACTCACTTACGAATATCATATCGAAGAAAACAAAGCAAATAATGCCACTACTTTTATTGCTCATAAATTAAGAGATGCACATAAAAATGGAATTATCGCACCTAAAGATGTCGTTTTATATGGTTTTGGACGTATAGGGAGACTCGTGGCCCGCGAACTCATGGTTAGAACAGGAAAAGGCAGTCAATTGAGATTGCGTGCCATTGTAACTCGTAGCCAAATAGATGCTAAGATATTAGAAAAACGAGCGGCCTTGTTACGTAACGATTCTGTTCATGGCGATTTTCCTGGAACCGTTTCTATAGATGAAACAAACCAAGCCCTAATCATTAATGGTACCACCGTAAATATTATTTCTGCCAATACCCCTGAAGACATCGATTATACAAAATATGATATTAATAATGCACTTGTCATTGATAATACGGGTGCTTTTAGAGATAAAGTCACATTGACAAAACATTTAAAAGCTAAAGGTATTGACAAAGTTTTAATCACTGCACCAGGGAAAGAAATTCCAAACATTGTATATGGTGTTAACCATAAAGCCTATAACCCTGACGAAATTGATATTTTTTCGGCAGCATCATGTACCACCAATGCCATAACACCAATTTTAAAAGCTGTTGAAGATTCTTGTAAAGTTAAAAGTGGACATTTAGAAACCATTCACGCTTATACCAACGATCAAAATTTAGTGGATAATTTTCATAGTAAATACCGTAGAGGTCGTGCAGCAGCACTTAATATGGTAATCACCGAAACTGGAGCAGGCAGCGCTGTTGCTAAAGCCTTACCTAGTTTGGAAGGTAAATTAACCTCTAACGCCATACGCGTACCAGTCCCGAATGGGTCATTAGCTATTTTAAATTTAGAGATCGAAAAAGAAACTACCGTTAAGGGTATTAATAGTGTTTTAAAAAAATATGCTTTAGAAGGCGATTTGGTAGAACAAATAAAATATGAACTTAGCGACGAACTAGTTTCTAGTGATATTGTTGGCTGTTCGGCGCCTTCAATCTTTGATAGTAAATCTACTATAGTTAGAAAAGATGGTAAAAATATCATTCTTTACATTTGGTACGATAACGAATATGGTTATAGCCACCAAGTGATTAGACTGGCAAAATATATCGCTAAAGTGAGACGTTATACATATTATTAAAATAATATAATCTAAATCACGTTTAAAATCGTATCTATACCAGCCTCACTAGTTGAGGCTTTTTGTATATCTTGAATTATATACTAAACATTATTTTATAAATTGCGAAAATTAGAAAAATTACGAAACACCATGCCAAAAATGACATTCATCAAATCATCACTATGCATTGCCTTTACTTGCCTTTTTACACTACACTCAACTGCCCAAACGGATATCGATGAAGATAAATTATCCTTAAACAGCGGTACTATTGATAGTCAGTTTGAATATGTTATTCAAAAATCAAATAAATATCAGGATTACAAGGTTGTAAAAAAAGATTGGTTATACACTTTAAAATCGCATACTATTGATTCTTTAAATGCCGTACGAAAAGATTTGGTAGCAACACAAGGTGTTGTTAAAACTCAAGAGCAAGAGATTTCAGACCTAAAATTAAAACTCACGAACACTCAAACGGACTTAGATCAAACGAACATTGAAAAAGACAACATGTCATTATTTGGCATCCAATTAGGAAAAGCGAATTATAACGTATTAATGTGGTCTATTATAGGCGTTCTTCTGGCCTGCTTGATATTCTTTATCTACAAATTTAATAACAGTAATATCATTACCAAAGAAGCTAACCGCAACTTGGCTGAAGTGGAAGAGGAATTTGAAGAACACCGAAGAACAGCCTTAGAGCGTGAACAAAAAGTACGTCGTCAACTTCAAGACGAACTGAATAAGAATAAGTAGTTATCCTTATAACTCATTTAAATTATAAAAGAAGGCTAAACACCAAAGGTTTAGCCTTCTTTCATTTGAAGTACTGGGATATAAACTGTAATTCTTCAAAAAACATAAGAACAAGTTGAGGAAACTTTTAAAACTTCTGTATATTTGCGCCTCAAATTAAGCGCACGTGGCGGAATTGGTAGACGCGCTGGCTTGAGGGGCCAGTATCCGTTTAGGATGTGGAAGTTCGAATCTTCTCGTGCGCACCACTTATTATAAGGTTTTATTAATCATTTTAATAAAACCTTTTTTTATACCTCAAACCCTTATAAATCAATCAACCTTAACGATTTAACGATGCATCAATGGTCGTCCTTACACTTTCACTATTCCAATTGGCAGCTCCTGTTTTATCAATTATTATATGTCCAGATTGATCGATTAAAAAAGTCCGTGGAATATTAGTCACATCTAACAGATCTGGCAACTGACTTTTAATCCTATAGTTTTCAAACGTATAGCCCTCCTTCTTTAAAAAGTCTTCAACTTTTTCCGGTGGATCACTTGAAACAAAAACAAAATCTACTTTATCTTTATAATCCTCATAAAGCAATTGTAAGCTAGGCATTTCGGCAATACAAGGCGCACACCAGGTTGCCCAAAAATTTAAAAGCACTACTTTGCCCTGACTTTGTTCAAAACTAACAATTTGCCCAGATTTTGTTTGTAAAGCCCATTTATAATCTGTTAAAACTGCTTGCTTATTTTCATCAACTACGGCTGGACTAAATAAAGCTAGGCCCTTATTTAGCCACACTTGAATTGGGTGTCTTGTTTGAGGGATTAACAGTAAAACTATTACAACAATAAATAGAATATTTTTTGTGCTAAAATTAGTTTTCATACGAGTTTCGTTCGATTGGATTTAGGCTGGCAACGTTACAAGTTAATAAATTCCCATAAAAAAACCTCCCAAAAAAGGAGGTTTTAAATATTAGACAATGCTAAATCATTTAGGCTTCTTCTTCTGAAGACTCGGTCGCTTCAGCTTCAGCCTCAACTAAATTATCAAGCATCTTATGTTCTTGTAGTAAGTTATACCATTGGATAACTTTTTTAATATCGCTAGCATACACACGATCCTCATCGTATTCTGGCAATATTGAAAAGAAATATTCTTCAAGTTTATCTTTGCTATCTTTAGGATTTACAGACGCTTTCTCGCCGTTTTCTTTCACTTTTATATTTTCAAAAACCTGAGCTAAAGGCACTTCTTCCGTTAAGGTATAAATAGCAATTTCACTTAATACGCTTACGTTATTTTGTACGCTTACAGAAATGCGTTTTTTGTCGATTAAAGACTCTGCAACAAAACCACCACGGGTTTGTGTTACTAATTTATATAATCCTGGTTTACCTGAAATTGATATAACTTTTTCTAAACTCATATTTTATTTTTTAAGGGTCACAAATATCAACTGATTATTGATGTATTGCAAACATTATCGTTTCTTTTTTTGATCTGGAAAACGCATTCTATAATCTACATTTATCTTTCCTTTAGAGATATTAGTAAGCCTTCCCTTAATTAGTTTTTTCTTTAAACTTGATAGTTTATCCGTAAATAAAACACCTTCAATATGATCATACTCATGCTGAATAACACGAGCTACTAACCCATCGAAGGATTCCTTTTGTGGCTGAAAGTTTTCATCCAAATACTCTATAATAATATTAGGTTTTCTAAAAACATCTTCTCTAACATCTGGGATACTTAAGCACCCTTCATTAAAAGCCCATTCATCTCCCGATTCCTCAACAATTTTAGCGTTTATGAAAACACGTTTAAAACCGTTTAATGCGTTTTGCTCGGCCTCTGTTAAATCTTCATCTTCCGAAAAAGGCGTTGTATCTATAACAAATAATCGGATAGGCAAACCTATTTGAGGTGCCGCTAAACCTACCCCATAGGCATTGTACATGGTTTCAAACATGTTCGCTAGCAAATCCTGTAAATTAGGATAATCATTTGCTATATCGGTAGCTTTCTTCTTTAAAACAGGATCGCCATAGGCTACAATAGGTAAAATCATAAGGTGCTTTATTAAGGCTTGCAAAAATACAACTCTTATTAATTATGTTATATGTTTAATAGAAATTATTCTGAAAAAATTAAGAAATATAGTCCTTATAAAAACATTTCATCAATAAAAGATTACTTTGAATGCAAATAATCTTGTAGAATAATAGTGGCACTAATTTCATCAATTAAAGCTTTATTTCGACGCTGTTTCTTTTTTAAGCCACTATCGATCATCGTTTGGAAGGCCATTTTAGAAGTAAATCGCTCATCAACGCGTTTGATAGGCATATTAGGAAAAGCTTTTTCTAATTTTTTTAAAAAAGGTACAATATAAGCCTCACTTTCAGATGCCGTATTATCCATTTGTTTGGGCTCACCAACTAAAATTAATTCCACATCTTCTTTTTTTAAATAATCTTGTAAAAAAGGTAACAGTTCTTTAGTGGGCACGGTAGTTAAACCTGATGCTATAATTTGTAAAACATCGGTTATAGCAATCCCCGTTCTTTTTGATCCGTAATCTAATGCTAAAATGCGAGCCATATTTTTTTTTACAAAAGTAGTACATAAAAAAAAGGTTACCGTAATTAGACAACCTTTTTCTATTCAATTATAACTATTGGTTCGTTTTTATGATTTATTTTTAAGCTAAGGCTTCCAAATTCATTTTAGGAAAAACTAAGCTGATATTACTAATTTTTTTCTGCCTTTTATAATAAAGTTTAATATCACTTTCTAATCGTGTTATTCTTAAATTAACTTTTAATTCGTCTAATAATATAACTTTATTTGGAGTTAGCATGTTAACAGTAATATTTCTAACCACAGAAATTTGCTGCTTCTTTTCCGTTTTCAAAGTTGAATCTGAAATTTGAGCACTGGCAACTGAACCAAAAAATAAAAATATTAAAATGAAGTAAAAATTGATTTTCATCTGCGTTTTAATTAAATGATTACTTATGATTAAAATGACTAAGGTAATATTTGCCCGTAACTAATTTTTAGATAGAGCAAACCATAAAATTTTAAATGTAATGAGACAAAAATTACCCTCGTTATAAACATCGCTAAAAGACACATTTTAACGATAAACGAAGTAAATCTAATAATTTTTTTTTAATTATACTAAATACATGTTAAGAAATTCATAATTTTTAATAAAGATTATGAATTTTTAAAAAACATCCGTATACGTTGGCTTTTTATATTAATTTGATAATTCCTTTACCGTATTTAAATCATAGCTAGTATATTTGCTCAAAATAATTTTACAATGACAGAATTACAACAAATCATAGAAAATGCTTGGAATGACAGAGCGTTATTAAGTGAAGAAAACACCATTACTTCAATAAGAAAAGTAGTAGATTTAATAGACCAAGGTGAGCTACGTGTTGCTGAACCAGTTGAAAACGGTTGGCAAGTAAACGAATGGGTTAAAAAAGCCGTAGTTTTATATTTCCCAATCCAAAAAATGGAAACTATAGAGTGTGGTCCATTAGAATTTCATGATAAAATTCCTTTAAAAACAGGTTACAAAGAAAAAGGTATTCGTGTCGTACCTCACGCTGTAGCACGTCATGGCGCTTATATTTCTTCAGGAACTATTTTAATGCCTAGTTATGTAAACATTGGTGCTTATGTAGATGAAGGTACTATGGTTGATACTTGGGCTACTGTTGGTAGTTGTGCTCAAATTGGTAAAAACGTTCATCTTTCTGGAGGTGTTGGTATTGGTGGTGTTTTAGAACCATTACAAGCTGCTCCAGTTATTATTGAAGATAACGTTTTTGTAGGATCACGTTGTATCGTGGTTGAAGGGGTTCGTGTTGAAAAAGAAGCTGTTTTAGGGGCAAACGTGGTGCTTACCATGAGTACAAAAATTATTGATGTTACCGGCGATGAACCTATTGAAATGAAAGGTCGTGTGCCTGCTCGTTCGGTAGTCATTCCTGGAAGTTATACTAAAAAATTCGCTGCAGGTGAATATCAAGTACCATGCGCTTTAATTATTGGAAAGCGTAAAGAAAGTACCGATAAGAAAACCTCACTAAACGATGCCCTTCGTGAAAACGATGTAGCTGTTTAAATGAAAATTCTTGTTATACAACAAAAAATGATTGGCGATGTGCTTGCAAGCAGTATTCTGTTTGAAGCACTTCGTCAAAAATATCCTCAAGCTCAATTACATTATATAATTAACGAGCATACCTACCCTGTTGTAGAAAACAATCCTTTTATAGATCGCTGCATTTTCTTCACTAAAACCGAAGAGAACAGTAAAAAGGCCTTATTTAAATTTGTGAAAAACATTCAATCTCAGCATTACGACATTGTAATTGATGTATACTCTAAATTTTCAAGCAACCTAATCACCTTATTTTCAAGATCTAAAATTAAAATATCCCAATACAAATCCTATTCCGCTTACCTGTACACCCATCCATTTAAAAATAAAAAAACAGCAAATACTAACGCTGGTTTAGCTATTGAAAACCGGTTACAATTATTAGAACCTATTTCAAAAGAACTTTCGAAAACCCTGATAAAACCTAAAATTTACTTAACCCCTATTGAGATTGAAACCTCCAAACAAAACCTTTTAAAAGCTAATATTAATTTAGAGAAACCGCTTTTTATGATTAGTGTTTTAGGAAGTGACATGACTAAAACATACCCTCTACTACATATGGCAAAGTTAATTGATGCCATCATGTTAAAAACCCAAGGCCAAATTTTATTTAATTACATTCCGAAACAACACACCGCAGCAAAAGCCATTTTCAACTTTTGTAAAGCTGAAACAAAACCTTATATTTATTTTAATGTCTTTGGGAAAAGTTTACGAGAATTTTTAGCCATCACTAAACATTGTACCGCTTTAATTGGTAATGAAGGAGGCGCAGTTAATATGGCAAAAGCATTGGAAATACCAACTTTTACCATATTTTCACCTTGGATAAAAAAAGAGTCTTGGAGCATGTTTGAAAATAACAGCACCAATGTATCCATCCATTTAAAGGATGTAAAACCTGAATTATTCGAAGAAAAATCAACTAAAACTTTGAAGGCAGATGCGTTAAATTTATATGAAAATTTTAGTCCCGATTTAATTATTCCTGAACTAAATAACTACTTAGAACAATTTTAGTTCGTTTTTTTAATTCCAAAATCTGTCCAAGTCTTATTTTCCTTTTTCGTTGTTGCTCTAATAGCTAAATTTTTATCAATAGATTCCTGATTTTTATAACCTCTAGGGTGGTCCAAATGTAAACAAATAGCACTATACCGTATTTGTTTAGATTTTACACCTAAATTAAATAAACGCTCGCCTAGCTCTCTGTCCTGCCCTCCATACTGCATACGCTCATCAAAACCATTAACAGCCATAATATCTTTTTTCCACCCCGAAGCATTATGCCCATTCCAACTCGCGTTAGTAGGAGTCATGGCATTAAGTAATTTACTTCGAAAACCGGATGCTGTTAGTTTATTGTTTTTAAAGGACCCTTTCAGTCCTTTAGATTTTAACCATTCAACTTTAAAACAATCTTGAGATAAAATATTTTCTTTGGTAATAACTTCAGAAATAGTCATGGGAAGCATAAAATAACCTCCAGACAAGAAAAACCCGTCTTCCCGATAATCCATATGTACTTGAACAAAATCTGCGCGAGCCATACAATCGCCATCACTCATTAAAATATAGTCTGTTGTACAAGCTAAAATGGCTTTATTTAAAATTCTAGATTTTTGAAAACCTTCGTCTTCATGCCAAACATGAATAATTGGAAATGACACTTCAGCTTTTATACGTTCCAACAAATCGAATGTTGGTTGTTTTGAGCCATCATCGGCAATTACAATTTCAAAATCTTTATAATTCTGGGCTTCATAACTCCATAAAATCTTTTCTAACCATGATTCAGAATTATAAGTACTTATAATGATTGATATATTAGGTTTTTTCATGGGTTTACTTTTTTATAACTTATTTACTAAACGTTTTTTAAAACCGATATATGGCATTAACCTCTTTTCTTATCGATATAGGATTAATATTTAAATCTAAATTGACAATATGCCCAAATAATCTATTTTATTAACATTAAAAAAGGCTTAGGTTTATCACTCATTTCAAAGGTGTAAAAGTATTTAAAAAACCACAACATTATTAGTAAAGCTTTTAATTTATTCAAATAAAAATACAATGTTTACCCAATTTAAACTATGAATTTAAACTAAAATCCTTGTTAAACTTTACAGCTTTTTAAACTTAAAAAACACTATTTTTACCGCTTTATTTTTAGATCATAAAATGATTAAACTTTCAGCACTACTTATTACTTACAACGAGGTTAAGCATATTAATGACGTTGTTAAAAACATCAGTTTTGCAGATGAAATTATTGTTGTAGATTCCTTTAGTACCGACGGTACATTTAAAAAACTATCAGCTTTACCCAATGTAACCACCATACAACGAAAATTTAAAAATTTTGCCGATCAAAGAAATTTTGCGCTTCAGCAAGCCACTAATGATTGGGTATTATTTATTGATGCCGATGAGCGCATTCCAAAAAAATTAAAAACCGAAATATTACAAACCATAAACCATCCTAACGATGTAGCTGCATTTATGGTAAAACGTCTATTTTTCTTTAAAAACAAACGCATACGTTTTAGTGGTTTTCAAACAGATACCACTTATCGTCTGTTTAAAAAAGATAAAGTAAAATACATAGAAGATAAAATTGTACATGAAATGCCGCATATTGTTGGCAAAAGTGGTCTTTTAAAAAATACGATGCTCCATTACTGTTTTGATAGTACGGCCCATTACAAATCAAAAATGCAACACTATGCCAATCTTAAGGCTCTTGAACTTTATAATAAAGGTAACAAGCCAAACTTCTACCACTTTTACATAAGACCTTGCTTTAAATTTATTATGAATTATGTGTTAAGACTTGGTTTTTTAGACGGAAAAGAAGGTTTAAACATATGTTACCTAAGCGCTTATGGCGTTTATTACAGGTATCAAGAACTAAAAAAATTAATCGACTAACTATTTCCAAAATTTTAGTTTGTTTTTTAAACGTCTTCGCTTGTGGTATTTTTCCTGAAAGGCTTCAGTATCACGCCACATTAATTTAAAGACTTTATCGTAATTTTCACCTAAACATTTCGCATATTCATCGCTCATGATTTCGACCATATATTTCTGGGTCGATAAACGTGAAAAATTTTTAATACGCGTTTCAAAATCTAATTCCTTAAAATCCATACGATTTAAATCGACTATATAAAATTTATAATCGTCGCTATTTAATTGAATTAAGGTATTACCGGGAGAGTGATCTAAAAAATGAATACCCTTTTCATGTAACTGAAACGTAAATCTAGTAAATGCTCTTAAAATAGCTTCGTAATTGGGAATATTATAATTGGTAGTTAATGCTCTATAGGTAAAGTCATAATCTAATTGCTCGCTTATATAAAAGCTTTTTTTAAATAAAAATGGTGTTTTAAATTCGTAATAAGCTATTGGCATTGGTGTTCCAACGCCTAATTCCTTAAGTTTTATTGCATATTCAAAAGACCGTTGTGCCTTACTTTTTCGAAAAAAACGGTATGCAATTTGGTTAATAATATTAGGAATTCTAAACGATTTTACATTTAAGGTTTGGCCCTCTAATTGAAATAATTTTAATGAATTTCTATCTTGATTCCCATAGTCTTCACCTAAGTTATCAAAATTAATTATGTAGTTGGTTAATTTTGTTTCAAAGGGCTGAAACAGCTTATTAATCATGTAATTCATATTGCAAAATTACTATTTGTTTTTATTGTAATATATTAAATCGATCCTTTTTTTCAACGGACTTACCATTTAATAAACCACGATTATAAACATTATTTTTAAATGGACTACCGATTATTATTAATAAAACTAAAAATCCCGATTATAAAAACCGGGATTTTAATGTTGATAATTTTATTTTTTTGATTTATAAATTTTCTAAAAAAAGAAGCAAACTAATCATATATTAATCACAATGTTCTGACGCAAAAATTTGACTAATTTTTTTATTTATACTAAGTGTTTTAATACATTGATCTGTATCGTAATCTTTCCAAAGTCTGTATGTTTTCCCATTAGAACTATGTTCTTTAACTTGACGAAAACCACGGTTTTCTAACTCAGCGTATGCACGAAGTGCATCCCAACCTTGTAAATCATTGTATTGTTTGTTTCCTGAATAATAGTGTTTATTTGACTTATAACTATGGTTGTATTTCGAATTATTACCACAATCTGCTGGCATTGTAGAGGTAACAGATTTCACCTCACGATTTCTTACACGTACCGATACACATTTTTTACGATTATTATTCCACCAGCTTTCATAGTAATCATTTCCATTTTTATCTGATTTATGCATCGTGTAACCACGTCTTCTCATTTCGCTATTTAAGTGGTTAACGTTTAAACCTACTAGGTTATTTAAATTACCACCGTGATTGTTGTGCGAATAATGATTGTTTTCTGAATAATTTCTGTTTGAAGATTTACCACAATCAGACTCTGGTGTATTTAAAACCGACTTAACAAGACCTCCGCTTACGTGTGTAGTAACACATTTACTGCGATTACTACTCCACCAAGTTTGGTAACTGTCGCTACCGCTTTTACTTGTATTGTGTAATTTATAGCCATGGTTGCGCATTTCGTTATCTAAATATCTAGCTTTCATATTTACTAAACTGCTCAAATGTTTCGAGTTACTTTGCGCTAGTAGACCAAGGGAAATAAAAAAAAGGGCTGCAGCAAACAATATGCTTTTACTAATTTTTCTCATAATTGTTGTTTTAACATTAATAAATTAATTAATTGATTTTTTTGAGTAATCAATTGAATTTACAACTTTTTTTTAAAATAATGTTAATTTTAGAGCAGATGTCATGCATTAAACCTTCAAAAACCCTAACAATTCGAGCATATGCAAAACAACTCGATAAACTGCATTTATTTAATTAAGGAAGACTTTTTAATTTAAATTAAAAACTGTTTTAACCCAATTAGAAATGTGGTATTTATTTAAAATAGCTTCATCTATTTCATGGTAAGGCGCATTTAAAAATGTAGAGGGAATCTGAATTTTATCGATCTCAATAACCAAGATGTTATTCGGGTGATAAAAATCGTAATTTACAATGGATGCATTTGTGGTAACTAACTTTTTTTGTTTACCTAAGGCTTCAAAAACTCTAAATGATAGACCATCTTGTTTTGGACGCTGCAAATCTAAAATCATTTTGGAAACATCAACAAGTTCCAGCATCTCTTTAATTGAGATTTTTTTATTTATATACTCTACGCCATTAATCTTATTTTTAATAGGCTTCCCAGAAAACGCAATAAGTTTCGCTTTTAAATTTAGATTTTCAAAATAGGATCTTAACTTAGGTAAAGCATCAAATCGCTTACCTATTGAACTGATATTAAAAATGTCGTATACATAAGGTTTATGATCTTTCTGGGATGCTATAGGGAAATAAATGTAATTAGAAATGAATTTAAAACCGAAGCGCTTAGCATCTACAGGTTCAAACGAGAAAACCTCATCAAAGGCGTGCTGTACTTTTTCCATTCTAGGGTACCTAGAAAAACTGTCATTAAAAAAACCAATAAGTTTATCGCAATACTTTTCCCGTATAATACCTATGGTTTTAATAGATAAATTATCGCCTTTTATAACTAAAATTTGATCTTGCTTTCCTAATAACTCAAAACGCTTTAATAAATGATTGTTTAAATGAACCCTTTTAAAATTATAATCAAAAAAGGTTTTCATTATAAAGTTTAATGATTTATGAAATTTGCTAGGGTATTTATACTTAAAAGCATCGAAATTTATATGATAAACTTCAACGCCTTGTCGCCTTAATTCTTCTTCAATAAAGCTATTAAATCCCCAATTATCTAAACTTATAATAGTAACTTTCATAACCGCTATTTACCAACTTTAAGGTGTTTTTTTAATTTAATTTTAAACATTTTAAACCGGTAGTTTTTTCTATGTGAAATCAAATAAAACCAAGGATTACCAGTGCGTACATCGCCTGAAATATAATTAAAGTTAGTAAAGTTTAGTTTCCATGCCACATAATTAAAACTTAATTGATCGCGTTTACTGCCATTTAAAACTATATCCCACCAAGCTTCCATGAGTTTAATTATTTCGGAATCAAAATGTTTTCTAACCAAAACACATCCCGAAATTAAACCAAAGTTTTCGGGATAGCCTTCATTTTTCAATTTTTCAATTTGAAATTTCATGACTTCAGGGTCGTCTTTAAATTCACCTGTATTTTTTCCTTTTTTTAAAATAGCTTGATATTCTTGATAAATGCAATCGCGCTTATCGGCATAATTCTGATTGTGATCAAAAAAAGCCATTTTAGCGGTTTTTAATTGGGCTTCAACTAAAGGCCTAATATCCTTTAAAATCCAAATATTAGCATCAATATAAATACTAACATCGTATGTTTTAGAAAGACACTTGTGGGGTAAAAGTTTATAATATCTATTACTTCTTGTATTATCGTTTGGCACGAGTGCTTTAACCTTTTTTATGGTCCAATATCTAGAAGAAATATCCTGATCTGTAAAACAAACTAGATCCACGCCTTCTATATTTTGCTGAGGAATCAGTCCGCTATAATTACCAAATATTGCTGTATAAACAATAATACGACCTTTCATTACTATCACTTTTAGAAGCTGCAAAGGTACATGAAATCTTATAACTGCCTTGGAATTTATGACTATTTTACCATTCTAAATCCGTTACATAGTGTTACATTCGTACCTTTAACAGCTCACTAACCAAGACCCAAATCGTTCCATGAGTATTAAAAACTTCATCATTAGAAACCTCACTTCCATTAGCCGTGCGAAAAATAAAAGGCAAACTTTAAAGACTATCATAAAAGCTGAAACACGCCATGAAAACTGGATCAATATTCATAGAATTGACCCCAATAACATTGGAGATTATTATTGTGCTCCTCATTTATATTTCGATGAGTTAAAGGGTAAATCGCTAGATATTTTTGATTACAAAAGTAACCATCCCGAAATTCGAGAAAATTTTGTACAATCAGTCTCCAACAATGCTTTAATTATAGGAGGTGGCGGATTACTAAATCGTAACAGCTTTAGTATGCAATTAAAAACTTTTGAAAAACTAGCCAAATCTGGAAAAAAAACAGTGTTATGGGGTGTGGGGCATAACAGCAATAACAAGTCTAATTTTGGAAAGAATATATTCTATAATATAGACACAGCGGCCTTTGGGGTGGTTGGCGTTAGGGATTATAATAGAATCGAATCTTACGTGCCCTGTGTTAGTTGTTTACATCCTATTTTTGATAAAAAATACACAAACACCCAGGAGGTTGGATTAATATTTCATAAAAAAACCCTGAAAGACAAATCGCTTGTAAAGCAATTATCGCACTACCCTTACACCTCCAATACCAAAGATTTAGAAAGCTTAGTGTCTTTCATTGGAAAGTCTGAAACCGTAGTAACCGATAGCTACCACGCTATGTATTGGGCTATGCTTCTGGAAAAAAAGGTCATTGCCATTCCTAATTCTACAAAATTTTTTGATTTTAAATACCAACCTGGGTTTTCAACATTTAGCGATTTTGAATCGCAGCTCAAAAAAACACAAGTTTATACTGGAGTTCTTGAAGAGTGTAGAACTTTAAATTTAAATTTTTCCGAACGTGTTTTTAATTATTTAAACGTTTAGCCTGAATACCTAGCACGGTTTCAATCCAACCATTTAGGGTGTATTTATATAAAATTTGTGTTGGAATTTCTTGATAAGGGGTCTCAAAAAAACTACGAGGAATCTCAATATTTTTAAGGTCTAAAACAAAAATGTTGTTGGGATTATAAAAATCATAATTTACAATATCGGCATTAGTAGTAATTAATTTTTTATGATAACCTAAAGCTTCAAACACTCTAAAACTTAAACCTTTTTGGTCATTTTTTTGAATGTCTAAAACAATAGTTGCTTGTAAAATATTTGTCTTAACATCATTTAACGACATAAACCCCGAAAATATGGTTACTAAAGGATGTGGTTTTGCGTTTTTCTTACTAATCAGAATAGAATAATCTATGTCTTCAGATTTAAAATAATCGGCAACATGAACTAAATCTTGAAAACGCTCATCAAAAGAAGTTACATTAAACACCTTTGGTCTTTCAACAATAGGAACGTATTCCTGGAAATCATAAATATAATTGGTTATAAAGTTTAAATCATAAACCTTAACATCCTGTTTCTCATAACTAAACACTTTATCAAAAAGCGAAATTAAATCTATTTGCACTGGTACTTTGGTTGTACTATCGTAATAAAAGGCATTGAGTTCTTTTGTATATGCCCGCATTTTAATAATATCTTTTACACTCAAACGATCGGGACGAATAATTAATATGACATCTTGTTTTGGAATACTATTTAGTTTAGCCATTAAACAATTAGACTTATAATCTTTCTTAATATTTGTTTTAAAAACAATTTTATTAACGAAATTTTTCAATTTATCGAAAATCGATTTGTATTTATATTTAAATGACAAGTAATCAATATAAGTAACATCTACATTCGAATTTGTTCTTAAATTTTCTATCAAATAATCCACATAACCCAGTGGACTTGTTGAAATAATAGTAATTTTTTTAACGAGTTTCATTAAGATAAGACTTTTACTAGTTGTTTATGTATGGTTTTTAGCGAATAGGGCGCTATAAAATGTTCGGATTGTTGCTTAACATTAGTCCACAATTCTTCATTGCTTACCATATTTATAATGCATGAAGCGATGTTTTCGGCAGAATTACCAACCATTTTGGATTCAAAGGGTGAAAAATCAAATCCTTCGGCACCTATTTCGGTAGTTACCACAGGTAACCCAAACTCAAAACTCTGTCCTATTTTCCCTTTTACTCCTGCTCCAAATCGTAAGGGAGCAACAAACAATTTAGCAGAATTAAAGTATTTTGAAACATCTTCAACAAAACCTAGTACTTTAAAATATTCATCATTTAAATCTAATATGTCTTGAGGCGGACGCCCACCAATGATATTAATTTTTAAATCAGGTATTTCGCTCCAAACTAAAGGCATTATTTCCTTCTTTAACCATAAAACGGCATCGGTATTTGGCTTATGAGCAAAACCTCCAACAAAAAGCAGGTCGCTACGTTTGTTAAATGGAATACCCTCTTCCTCATGTTTTAAAAAATCATGAACATTACCCAATATTACCATTTTAGAAACGTCTTGAAAATATTCTGACAAAACAACTTTATCGTTATCTGAAATAACCACTATTTTATCGGCGTTTTCACAGTTTTCAAGTTCTATATTTAAATATTTTTCGGCTTTAACTTTTAGTTTAGTATCACTATTTAATTCGTATTCTCGCATGTTTCGTAAATAATGAAAATCGACCATATCATAAATCAATTTCACCTTATTATTAACCTGCTTTACAAGTTTAAAATATTTATTAAACGTTTCGGGGCGATGCAACCAAACAACATCTAAATGAGGTGCCAATAAATGAACAAACATTGTTTTAGTTATCAAATCACCTTGATTATCCAATCTTGGCTCGTAAACATGAACGCCTAAATCTTGATAATAAGAAATGTATTCTGAAGTGTATTTATATTCCTTAAGATCGGCCATTAAAAAAACCTTATAGCCATCATCAAGTAACATTTTCATTAATTCTAAAAGTCTTCTAGAACCAGAATCTTTGTTGTACTCAGGAATATTTCCATCAATAATTAGTATGCTAGAACCAGTTTTAGGTAATTTATTATAATTAAAAAAAAGAGCCTTAGACTTAAGTTTGTTTTTAAGTTTTTTTAATCTTAATTGATGTTTTATTTTTTTTAACACGTTGCTTGTTTTGAAATCAAAATTTTGTTTTTAATAGAGTTGTTTTTTCTTCTAATTGAGAAATAATTCTATTTAAGGTATCCTGAGAAGATAATTTAAAATCTATTTTATCATGAGCTTTTAATCGCTTACAAACTTTCTTTAAATCTTTGGATTTAAAGAAAGTTTGTAAGCGATTTTTTAAACCTTTTTTAGGCTTAAGGGTGGCATCTACGGAAGTGTTTTCGGAAAAGCCAATCGATAAAAGCCAGTCATTCCACTTCCATTCTGAGACCTTTTCACCTTCATAAATATGAGCAAAAAAGCGACAACGTTTCCAAGGCACTCTTAAAACATCTGCCAAAATGGTACCGTGCATTGCTTCACTTATAACCATTTCGCTTGCTGCTACCTCAATAATAAATTCTTCAACGGTTAAATTGGTGGGTGAAATTAAATGCCACCCTAAATTTTCACAAACTACTTCCCAATCTACTTTATCTAAAGATTTAAAATAAGGCACAAAACTGGTTTTATACTTTTTGGGTGTTTCTAAATAGGTTATATATTGTGGTAATAAAGTAATAAGATATGCTGCGTCTGCGATATAATGATCTAAATCGCCTTTTAATTTTAAGGAACTGTAAGGTCCTCTTAAAAAAAAAATATCCCAGGAATGGTCAATTCTTATATTTTCGTTTATGGATCTAATTCCTGTACCAAAAACTACTTTTTTATGACATGAATTTGCTTGATCAATAAAATTAGAGTTTTCGATTAAAATCGAACCAATACCAAAAAAAGCAACATCTTGATTATTTTGAAAAAAATCAGGACCAAAAATTTGTGGCCACAACCATAGGTTTAAGTCATCGCCAAAATTTCCAATTTCTGATTTATAGTATACTAATTTCATTAGTTTATATATAATTTTTCAAAGGTATAACAAAAAAATTTTTCAATAAATGGCACTCTCATAATAAAGGGTTTTTCATTTTACAAATACATTGTTTATACCACTAAACGTAGAACATATAAGTAGAAATTGTAATTTTGCATGAAATAATTTTTATTTTACAATGCATCAAGAAATAAAAAACACCATAGAAGTTTTAAAGCAAGGCGGAATCATACTTTACCCTACCGATACTGTTTGGGGTATTGGCTGTGATGCAACAAACCCTGAAGCCGTAAAAAAAATTTACGATTTAAAAGAGCGTATTGATAGCAAAGCACTTATTTGCTTAGTGGCAGACGATAGAATGCTTACCAAATACGTTAAACAAGTGCCTCCGGCGGCTTTAAATATTATTGAGGTTACCGGCAAACCCACAACGATAATATACGATGATGCTCAAAATCTAGCTGAAAATTTAATTGCTGATGACGGGTCTATTGCTATTAGAATACCTGACGATGAATTTTGTTATCAGCTTTCCAGAAAGCTAAACGGTGCCATAGTATCTACTTCGGCCAATATTAGCGGACAACCAACACCAAGCTCATACAAAGAAATAGCACCTGCTATTTTAAAAGGTGTAGACTATGTTGTAAATTTGCATCACGAAAAAATTTGCGAAAAACCGTCGTCCATTATTAAATTAAGTAATAGCGGGGTGGTTAAAATTATCCGAAAGTAAAAAACCGCAAATTCGCAAATTGTTTAAAAAAAATGGAAAATGGTTATATTTTTAAAGAAGAAACCTATCAAATAGTTGGTTTTCTTTTTGAAGTTCATAAAAATCTAGGTAAAGGGTTCTCTGAAATTGTACAAGAATGCATTAGAATATGAGTTTAATAAAAACAATATTCCATTTGAATGAGAGAAAGAATTTAAAGTTAAATACAAAGATAGTTTTCTAAAGCATAAATTTTACGCAGATTTTGTTGTATTTAATAAAATAATATTAGAAATAAAAACGGTGGAATCCTTTAATGCAGATCATCATAATCAGTGTATTAATTATTTAAAGGTATCTAGTTATAAACTAGCCCTTTTGGCCAATTTTAACTCAATTTCTTTGGAATATAAACGCATCATTGATTCAAAGAAAAAATAATTTGCGAATTTGCGGTAAACACACATGAATTACAAAGAAGCATTGCAACATCCAATATTTAAAATCATTTCGCAATCGGCAAAAGAACTACAGTTAGATTCTTATGTTATTGGCGGTTTTGTACGGGATTTTATACTTAAAAGAGGTACAGCCAAAGATATTGATGTCGTCGCCATAGGTGATGGCATAAAACTAGCCAAACAAGTGGCGAAAAACTTGCCTAATAAACCTAAAGTGCAAGTTTTTAAAACTTACGGCACTGCCATGCTTAGGTATGATGATATTGAAGTTGAATTTGTTGGCGCTAGAAAAGAATCATACACCGAAGACAGTAGAAATCCTGCAGTTGAAAACGGCACACTTACCGACGACCAAAACCGTAGAGATTTTACTATAAACGCCTTGGCTTTAAACTTGAATGCCGAAAACTTTGGTGACTTATTAGACCCCTTTAATGGTGTTCAAGATTTAAATGATAAAATTATCAGGACGCCATTAGATCCAGATATCACTTATAGTGACGACCCTTTGCGCATGCTTCGAGCCATTCGATTTGCAACGCAATTAAATTTCACCATTGAAACCAAGTCTTTAAAAGCCATAACCAAAAATAGTGATCGTATAAAAATTATCACCAATGAACGTATTGTTACCGAAATCAATAAGATTTTAGAAAGCAAAGTACCTTCCATTGGCTTTTTATTGCTAGAACAAACAGGCCTTTTAAAACATATTCTTCCTGAACTCACAGCTTTAAAAGGCATAGATGAAATTGAAGGACAACGACATAAAGACAATTTTTATCACACCCTTGAAGTCGTTGATAACATTGCTAAAAACACCGACAACCTATGGTTGCGTTGGGCGGCATTACTTCACGATATTGGCAAAGCTCCTACCAAAAGGTTTAGTAAAAAAGTTGGCTGGACGTTTCATGCGCATGAATTTGAGGGCTCTAAAATGGTGTATCATCTGTTCAAGCGTTTAAAAATGCCTTTGAATGATAAGATGAAGTTTGTTCAGAAAATGGTATTTATGAGTTCGCGTCCTATTGTTTTAGCTCAAGACATAGTAACCGATTCGGCAGTACGTCGTTTAGTTTTTGATGCCGGTGAATATGTTGAAGATTTAATGACGCTTTGCGAAGCAGACATCACTACCAAAAACCCCAAGAAGTTCAATAAATACCACAACAACTTTAAAATTGTTCGAGAAAAAATTATTGAAGTGGAGGCACGTGACCATGTTCGTAATTTCCAACCTCCTATTTCGGGAGAAGAAATTATTGCAGCTTTCAATTTAAAGCCGTCAAGGGAAATTGGTATTATTAAAGAAGCTATTAAAGAAGCTATTTTAGAAGGCGTAATTCCAAATGAATATGAAGCAGCACATGCTTTTATGCTGGAGAAGGGACGAAAATTGGGGCTTACTGTTGGAGGTTAGATTTTGATATACGAAAAAGTATCACTGAGAAAATGTTCTCGACTCCGCTCGAACACCGTTTCCTTTGATATTTTAAATTATATACTGGTCTTCGAGCGGAGTCGAGAAATATTTAAGTAACAATTTACATAACTATGATTCTACTGTGCTTGACTCGACATAACATGAGTAAATAATTAATTTTGAAACATCGAAAAAATAAAAGTTCAATTTTAAAATCCTTGTTTCATCAGGGATAAAATATCATGAAAAAAGACAATAAAAACGTAATATACTGGCTACTAACAGGCTGTTTCCTGATTTTCATAATGGTTGTAGTTGGAGGTATCACCAGATTAACCGATTCTGGTTTATCCATTTCAAACTACCGATTAATTACAGGAACCATTCCGCCGATAGGCGATCAAGAATGGCAAGAAGCATTTGACCTCTATAAGCAACACCCAGAGTATCATGCGTATAATAATCATTTTAATCTTGAAGATTTTAAAAATATTTACTTCTGGGAATGGTTACACCGCGTTATTGGACGTTCTATAGGGTTAGTATTTATCATTCCGTTTATATATTTCTTAATTAGAAAACAGCTTAGTAAAAGCACCATAAAAAAATGCATGGTGTTATTAGTTCTTGGAGCCTTTCAGGGTTTTTTAGGATGGTACATGGTTAAAAGTGGCTTGGTAGACATGCCAGATGTAAGTCATTATAGATTAGCAGCACATCTCGTAACCGCCTTTCTAACTTTTGCTGCAACGCTCTGGGTGGCTTTAGACTTGATGTACCCAAAACGCAAACCAGCCAATAAACCCATGAAAAGACTTATTGTTTGGGGCTACATCGTTTTAATTATTCAAATTATTTATGGCGCATTTATAGCTGGTTTAAAGGCCGGATTAGTGCATAACCATTGGCCGTTAATGAATGAAGGCAAATTTATTCATTATACCGTTTATGTATTAGATCCTTTTTATAAAAACCTGATTGAGAACCCGAGCGGAATTCAGTTTATACATCGTATTTTAGCTTTTGTGGTGGTGCTTTTCATATTTTTAATTTGGAAAAAATCTGAAAAACACACCTTAACAGCACTTCAAAAACAAGGTGTAAACTCTCTGCTTTTTCTAGTGTTATTACAGTTTGCTCTAGGTGTTTTAGCCCTTATTTATCAGGTACCCTTGTGGCTAGGCGTTGCGCATCAAGTTGGTGCTTTTTTCTTATTAACTAGTATGACTTTTACCTTACATCGTTTTACTAAATAGTTTAAATAACATACCTTTGTGCTTTAATTTTTTCACCAATGATTTACAGATTTAGAGTCATTTTAGACAATGATACCTCCGACGAGGACGTTTTTCGAGATTTAGAAATTCGTGATAGCGATACGCTAGAAGATTTACACAATATCATCACCCAGTCGTTTGGCTTTGATGGTACCGAAATGGCGTCATTTTATATAAGTAACGATGTTTGGGAACAAGGTGAAGAAATTTCTTTATTCGACTTGAGTGAAGAAGCTACAGCTCGTTTAATGAATGAAACATCGTTAGAGGATGTTGTTAATCATGATCAAACGAAACTAATTTATGTTTATGACTTTTTAAGCATGTGGACGTTTTACGTTGAATTAGCCGAAATCGTTGACGAAACCGAAGGTTTCGATTACCCAAACTTAATGTTTTTTCAAGGTCAAGTTCCAGAAGCTGCTCCAGAAAAATCATTTGAAGCTGATCCTTTAGACGATTTTGATGAATTTGAAGACGGCCTTGATATGGACGACTACGACCAATTAGATTTTGACGAGAACTGGAACTAAGTTCTTAACTTATTTAAAACAGCAATATTTACATTCTCATAATTACGGGTTAAAAACCCTAACGAATGTCTTAAAATTTCACCCATATTTTTACTTTTCTTAAAGTTCACATCATGGGTATAATCAAAAATAGTCGTTTTTAAAGTATCAATATATTCTGGTATTGAAATTTCATCATGCTCCATGCATTCAATAAGTTTTTCAATACGAATATGCGAACTTTTAAATCTTTTTACTAAAATAGAACGCTCCTCTGTTTTATATTGATCTATCGATAATTTCTGAATGGTATTGGATACCAATTGGACCATCTCATAATTTTCTTTAAAAAACTGAGGTCTATAAATATTAAATTTCCCTTCGTAAGATTGTTGATCAAAATCTATAGCTCTAATTTTATAAACCACTTTATCAAAATCGTGAGTAGGCACAATCACATAATTATATGAGCGCATATCGCCCAGTAATCTAATCATACACCGCTCGTTAAACTTAACAAATTCTTTGGCTATTTGTGCTTTTTCAGATTTACTACAGTTAGGTAACATATTTTTAATAAACTCGTCACCTGGTATACCTGCAATATGCTCCTCTATTAAAGTATTTTTATAAACTAAAAAATTAAGATTATATGGCGAAAGCATATGCTCTAATTCTAAACCATAAATACGGGAAGCATCGGCTGTTTTGATATAGAAATATGTCGTATTGTCGTTTAAAACATTCCTGATTTTTATTCTGAATGGCTTCGAATTTCCAAAAGTGCAAAAATCAATAGCATCAACACTTAAAAATGGTAAAATATTTTCATTTCCATCCGAATGAAAAATGGTATATACCTTCTTTAAAGATGATTCAATTTCTTCGCGCTCAAATTCATTATAATACACACGAATCCAAAGGGTGTCATTATCATCCCTATCATACACGACAATCGATCCTTGAAATCGTAATAAATCATCGTAAAAAATAGGTATTTTCACACCGCGATTATAACGCGACAAATATTGTTCTAATTCTTCCGTTATGGGATAAGATGGTTTTCTTTTGGAAATTTTTAAATCTTGCATAATATCATTCTGAATTCAAATTTAAGGCTTTTTTGAAATAATGTTGTAACAATATTTAAAACTAATCGTCCTATTTAAAACCCATCCTAATACACGTAAAAGTTAATCTTAAATCATTTTTCTTTTGGAACATATACTAACTATTAAAAATCTTACCAAAAAATTTGGGGCTCTAACAGCTGTAAATAACTTATCGTTTACCATAAAAAAAGGCGATGTTTACGGGATTTTAGGACCAAATGGAAGCGGAAAATCTACCACATTGGGTATTGTATTAAATGTGGTAAATAAAAGCTCTGGAGATTTTAAATGGTTTGATGGAAATACTTCAACACATGATGCCTTAAAAAAAGTTGGTGCCTTAATTGAGCGTCCTAATTTTTACCCATATATGACAGCGGAGCAAAACTTAAAACTAGTTTGCAAAATTAAAGGTGTTGCTTTTTCGAAAATAAATGAAAAACTTGAAATTGTTGGGCTTTTAAACCGAAAACACAGCAAATTCACAAACTATTCTTTAGGAATGAAGCAACGATTAGCTATAGCTTCTGCCCTTTTAAATGATCCAGAAATATTAATTCTTGACGAACCCACGAATGGTTTAGACCCTCAAGGCATTCATCAAATAAGAGAAATTATAAAAAAAATTTCTGCCCAAGGCACCACTATTCTATTGGCTTCGCATTTATTGGATGAGGTTGAAAAAGTATGTTCGCACGTTGTCGTTTTAAGAAAAGGTCTAAAACTTTATTCAGGACGTGTTGATGCTATGATTTCTAGCCATGGTTTTTTTGAGGTGAAATGTAACAATCAAACTAAACTACTCCAATTATTAGAAAACCATAAATCTTTTGAAAAAATTAAAGTTGAAGATAATTTGATAACTGCCTTTTTAAACGAACCGATGAAATCTGAAAATTTTAATCAATTCATGTTTAATAACGGTATCATTTTAACCCATTTGGTACAACGCAAAGAAAGTTTAGAAGAACAATTTTTACAACTAACCGATCATTAATAACCTACTAAAAACAAATACCAATGCGTCGACTTTTAAATATAGAATTACAAAAACTCCTGTTAAACAGAACGAGTAAAATTCTTATTTTTGTATCCTTTATTTTACCGTTTTTCATTATACTTCTGTCTTCATTAAAAATTAATGTTTTTGGGCTTTTCACATTAGAACTTGGCGAGCTTGGTGTTTTTAACTTCCCTGTTATTTGGCACTTAACCACCTTTTTTGCATCGCAATTTAAATTCTTTTTTGCTATAGTTGTGGTTAGCATGATTGGTAACGAATACAGTAATAAAACCATTAAACAAAACCTAATTGATGGCTTAAGTAAAAAGGAATTTATACTTTCTAAATTTTATGCCATTGTATTCATTTCGCTAATTTCAACAGCACTAATATTTTTTTTAACATTAAGTATTGGGTTATATTACTCAAGCTATACTGAAGCTTCAATTGTTTTTAGAGACGTTAACTTTTTAGTCGCATATTTGGTGAAGTTGGTTGCTTTTTTTAGTTTATGCTTGTTTTTTGGTATGTTAATTAAGCGGTCTGCATTTGCCTTAGCCTTTCTTTTTATTCTTTATATTCTAGAATGGATTTTTTACGGCATATTAGCTTGGAGTTTTAATAATAAAACAGCCGAAAGTATCCAAGGTTTCTTTCCTTTAAGAGCCATGTATAACTTAATTAATCAGCCTTTCCAACGTATTACCATGGCGAAATTTCCTGATAAAACTAATTTAGTTTACGATTATGGCGTTCATACTGGCGAAATACTTATTGTTTTGTGCTGGACAGCCATATTTATATTTTCATCATATAGCTTGCTTAAAAACCGTGATTTATAATATCTTTGGAAGCGTTGCTTATAAAAGATGGGAAAAAAACTTCTACTACTACTTTGCTTAGTTTATTTTACAGCTTTTTCGCAAAATGAAGCTGCAAACTGGTATTTTGGCTATAACAGTGGAATTCGGTTTGACTCTGCAAACAATACAGTAAATGCGCTTCACGACGGTAAATTAAACACTATTGAAGGCTGTACCTCAATCTCCGATGAGTTTGGTAATTTATTATTTTACACCAATGGGATTTCCGTTTGGAACAAAAATCATGAGGTGATGCCTAATGGATATGGATTATTTGGCGATCCCTCAAGTGCACAGTCTGCAATAATAATTCCAAAACCTAACAACCAAAACATATATTATGTTTTTACAGTAGATGATAGTCGTAATATTTCTGGAATAAAATTCGGTTTTAATTATTCTATTGTCGACTTAACTTTACATGGCGGATTAGGCGATATTACCACTAAAAATGTTAATTTATTACGTGATTCTTCTGAAAAAATTACAGCAGTATTAAAAGACTGTGTTACTAAATCTATTTGGGTACTTACTTTTGCTTCATTTAATGGATATGACGACACTTTTGATACTTTTCATGCATTTGAAGTTTCAAATACAGGTGTCAACTCGACATCTGTAAAATCAACTTTTCCTAAGCAAGTTATCGATCCAAGAGGTTATTTAAAACTATCACCTGACGGATTAAAACTAGCTTGTGCCAATTCTTACGATGGACTAGATCTATATGATTTTGATGTTAACACAGGAAAAGTTTCAAATCCCGTTTCGCTTATTGCTATAGAAGCTAGTGTGCCCTATGGTATAGAGTTTTCTCCAGATAGCCAACTCCTTTATGCTCAAACCTCTAATGTACTTTATGAGAATGACGATCCAGAACTTCCAGAAACTCATCAATCAAAATTAATTCAGTATAACCTATATGCGCCAAATATTAAAGCTTCGGCAATAATAATTGACGACAGACAACTTTACCGGGGTGCACTACAACTAGGTCCGAATGGTAAAATTTATAGAGCCCTAAGCGCCACATACGATATCGGAATTCCATATTTAGGTGTTATCGATGCCCCAAACCAAATTGGTCTAGCGTGTAGTTACACCCATCAAGCCATCAATCTGTCACCTGGATATTCGTCACAAGGTTTACCTCCCTTTATTGCCTCGTTTTTTAACAAACAAATTGATATCATAAATAACGGTAAAAACTCAACGAATTTAAACCTTTGTGAAGGCGATAACTATATCTTAAAAACAGAACCAATACCCGGTGCTACTTTTACATGGAAAAAAAACGGGATTGTTTTACTTGAAACTGGCAATAGTCTTACCGTAACCGATTCTGGTCATTACGAGCTTCTAATAAACCCAAATAACGGCACTTGTGAAATTGAAGGAGAAGCTTATGTTCGTTTCAATAAAAAACCTAATGCCTATAATTATACCTTAATACAATGTGAAGAAGACACTGTAATAGATGGAAAAACTGTCTTTAACCTCAACGAAGCTTCTGCAAATATAATTGGGAATAGAGCCGATAAAACACTTAAATTCTATACAGATAAAGCTAGACAGCATGAGGTAAACCCAGATGCATTTCAAAACACATCAAATCCACAAATATTATACGTTACTGTAATTGACGAAAAAACCACATGTTATTCTTTTGCCGAATTAACCCTAGAAATAAGCACTAGCCAAACAAATGATGTAGAACTTAGTATTTGTGATGATGATGGTATAGAAGATGGTTTTTCCAGTTTTAACCTAACAAACATAAACACAAAAATTTCTACATCACCCTTAGATATTGCTTATTATGAAACATACCAAGAGGCACTTCTTGAACAAAATCCTTTAGGCGAAAAATACACAAACACAACACCTTATACACAAACTATTTTCGCTCGTGTTGAAAATGCAAATAGTTGCTATGGTATAAGCGAGGTTTTGCTTAGCGTAAATAGGTTACCCGAAATTCCCGAAACAGATTTAAGCTATTATTGTTTAAACTCCTTTCCAGAAACTATAACAATTAATGCCGGCGTTAACAGCATATCGCAAACCGATTATACTTATAATTGGTCTACAGGCGAAACTACTTATGCTATTCAAATAAATAAAACAGGAATTTATACTGTCGATGTTATTGATTCCAATGGATGCTCTAAAACTAGAACGATAACTGTTGAAGCTTCAGCCCCTGCATCCTTTTCTAATATTAAGGTGGTTGATGTTTCTCAAAATAATAGCATCACCGTTTTTGTATCTGGCGAGGGTCTTTATCAATACCAATTAAGCGATTCTAGTAATAATGTTCTATTTCCGTATCAAGATAATAACGTTTTTAAAAACGTTTATCCTGGTCATTATATCGTATCTGTAAGCGATGTAAAAAATAATTGTGGTGTAGTAACCAATCCTATTTCTGTTTTAGGATTTCCAAAATTCTTCACACCAAATAACGATGGATTTAATGATACTTGGCAAGTCTATGGCATGTCTGAAATTTTTAAAGCAAATTCTAAAATTTTAATTTTTAATAGGTTTGGAAAACTTCTAAAAGAATTAAACCCATTAGGAGAAGGTTGGAACGGTCAAGTAAATGGCGAGTATATGCCTCGCGGCGATTATTGGTTTTCTGTACAACTAAAAGATGGCAGAATTTTTAAAAATCACTTCACTTTGAAAATTTAATATTTAAACCTGATTATCTGCAGTTTAACTAATATTTTTCTAATTCATAGAAATATTTATCATCTTAATACTGAGCCTAGGATTGCAAGT
Organism: Tamlana carrageenivorans; assembly: GCF_002893765.1. Lineage (NCBI taxonomy): Bacteria > Pseudomonadati > Bacteroidota > Flavobacteriia > Flavobacteriales > Flavobacteriaceae > Pseudotamlana > Pseudotamlana carrageenivorans. The sequence continues at coordinate 35,272 of NZ_CP025938.1, forward strand.
CCTATTAGTTTAATGATTAGCTAAAAGCTACCTTCCCATTAAACCTAGAATGACATTCCCCAAATTTTAGCGATAAGTAAAAAGTATAATTGAAACATCCAATCACTATGAGATTCGGTAATATCATCATATTCTCTTTTTTGTTTTGCTTTAATTACGCGTTTTCACAGCGTATATCTGTTAATGATTCGGTTGATTTAACCTCTTTAATACAAGATAATTTCGTTGATGGCTGTGTTGATATTAGTAATATAAATTCGCCGGTAAATGGAACCGTAAGCGGAATTTCTAGTTATGCATATTTTGAACGAGGCAATTCTAACTTCCCTTTTAAAAATGGTATCATGTTATCTACTGGAGGTGCTGCTACTGGAGGAAACAATTTAATAACCTCAACACTTAGTGAAGGTTCAAGTACATGGGGTACAGACCCTGATTTAGAAGCTGCTCTAGGAACAACAAACTCCTTTTTAAATGCAACGGCTATAGAATTTGATTTTATTTCCATTTCTAATAAATTTGAATTCAATTATATATTAGCTTCCGAAGAATATTTCAATATTTACCCATGTCATTTTTCCGATGGTTTTGTCTTCCTAATTAAAGAAGCAGAAACATCAGAGCCTTATCAAAATATTGCTGTAATCCCTGGCACCACAACACCAGTAAGCACAAAAACAATTAGAGATGAAATTTTTGGTGTTTGTCCTGCTCAAAACGAAGTGTATTTTGATGGTTATAATATTGGAGACACCAATTATAATGGTAGAACGACTGTACTTACAGCCTCGGGAGATATAAAGCCTTATGTGAAATACCACATTAAATTAATTATTGCAGACCAAGATAATAGTGGTTATGATTCGGCGGTTTTTATTGAAGGTGATCATTTTAGTGTTTTAGAATTAGGCGCAGATATTTCAACCTGCACAGCAAGTGCCGAAGTTAACGCCGACATACAAAACCCACTAGCCTCTTATGCTTGGTATTTAAACAACAGTCTAATCCCAGGAGCTACCAACCCTACCTATACTGCAACACAAAACGGAACCTACCGTGTGGAAGTTTCTATTCCTGTTGATGACTCAAGTTGTGTTGAACATGATGAGATCACCATTGTTTTGAATACCGAAGAACCCATGGAACCAATTCCTAATTCTGAATTATGCGATGATCCTAGCCGTGATCAAATTGAGGTTTTCGACCTTTCAATAAAAAACTCAGAAGTTTCTGCTAATAGTCCGTTTACTAATTTCACTTATAGCTATCACTATACCGAATCGGAAGCTAGAAGCAATACAAATGCAATAACATCGCCTATTTCTAATACCACCAATCCTCAAACTATTTATGTTAGAGTTAACGATTTGGATAACAATTGTCTTACTTATTCCAACTTCGAACTTATTGTAAATGAACCCCAAGAAATTACAACGCCTACTCTTTTAGAAGTTTGCGAAAGCGACGATATTCCTGATGGGTTTACCTTTATAGACTTAACGCAAAAAAATGACGAAATAACAGGTGGAAACAGTGATTTAGAAGTATCTTATCATTACAGTTCTTCAGACGCAACAACGGGAAATAACCCTATTGAAAACCGTTATATTAATACAAATACACCAAACGATTTGGTATATGTACGTGTTGTTAATGCAAATACAAAATGTATAAACACAACCACACTAAATATTCATGTACAAGTAGGCCCAAAAGTAGTCACCGAAACCCAATATATCGATGCCTTCGATTTTGATTTAGATGGGCATTCTTTTTTTAATTTAACCGAAGTAATAGATAAAATATTAAATGGCTTAACAGGGGTTAGCACATCCTTTTATGAAGATTATGACGATGCCATGAGTGCCACAAACCCCATTACCAATGTAACCAACTACGCTTACACTAATGGAAGTAGCGAACCTGGACATAACATTATATTTTTAAGAGTTCAAGACCATACTACAGGTTGTGCAACAGTGGTACCTTTTGAAATACACACCAATTTACTTTTAACAGGTACAAGAGTTGATTATTACACTATTTGCGATACAAACACCGACACTACAGATGCTGCCGATTTTAATTTATTAAATATCGAAACCGAAATAATAAATGATTTACCATATCCTATAACGGTAACCTTTTATGAAACTGAAGAAGACCGAACCAATGGTAATAGTCTTGATAAAAATGAAACATTCACAGCATACAATCAGCAAACAATTTTTGTAACCATGAGCTACGACGATAGAAAACAGGATACAAAAATCATCTTATTAATAAATCCTATTTTATTATTTAACAGCCCACCAATTACCTATTGCGACACCGATGATGACGGCATTACTAGCATCGATTTAGAATCTATAGATTATACCATAACTGGAAGCAACGAGAATTTTACCGTCAGTTATTTTAACAACGAAACAGATGCCGAAACTAACAATATAATTAATCAATTACCCAGATACATTACCAATACGTCTCCCTTAACAACATTATATGCCCGTGTTAATATCATTGGAGACTCAATATGCTATACGGTAAACAAATTTAAAATAGAAGTTTTAACAGCTCCAAGCACCACGAAAGCTTCAAATGAAGTTATATGCGATAACGATCAAGATGGTTTTTCAATTATAAATTTAAATAGTAAAATTTCAGAAATTGTTCCAAGCACCACAGGTTTAGAAATCGATTTTTTTACATCGTTAAACGATGCGCAAAACAAGACCAACGAAATTTCAGAATCAGACAGAGAAGCTTTCAATACAAACACTCAAACCATTTATGCACGCGTAGAAGATGTCTTAGGTGGAACCAGTTGCTTTTCTATTGAAACTTTTGAAGTCATTGTAAATACCTTACCAAATACTCCCGAAATAAGTAATTATCAAATTTGTGAATCTACAGGTGTTTACGTTTCAAACTTTTACCTCAATGAAAAAGATTCTGAAATCTTAAACGGACAAAATGGAAAAGAAGTATTTTATTTTGAAGATGCCGAACGCAGAATTTTACTCGATAAAAGTGCTCCATATCAAAATACGTCAAATCCACAAACCATATACGTTCGTGTAGAAAATTTAACAGATCCAACTTGTTTTAGCGAAGCTTCATTTCTATTAGAAGTGTCTCCAAAACCAATATACAATCCTGTAATTCCATATTTGGTTTGTGATGATAAATCTAACGATGGAAAATATGAATTTAATTTTGATGAGAAAGCCAATGAAATTAGACAAGGTATAGTATCCGACAACTTAAACATCTCATTTCATGAATCTAGAAATGATGCTGACACTAATTCCAACCCATTACCTTCTTTATATACAAATAAAACCAACCCACAAAGTATTTATGTTAGAATAGAGAGTGAAAACACCCTTTGCCATATAGTTGAAGAATTAGGCATCAATATTATTGCAGCTCCAAATATTACTGATACAACTCCTTTAATTCATTGTGACACGGATTACGATGGAATTTCTACTTTCGATTTAACATCGGCAAATTTCCAATTGTTAGATCGTATTAAAAGCAATCTCTCTGTAAACTATTTTGACGAATTATCGAAAATTAATCAAAGTGATGTTTTAGACAATTCTAACGAAATTACAGATCCAACAAATTATATTTCCGGTACTAAAACCGTTTATATTAGGGTGGCCAATACATCAACAGGCTGTTTTATTATTAATACATTAGAACTTATTGTTAATATACCTCCAGCCATTAATAGTATAACTACCTACGAAATTTGCGACAATGATACGGATACATTCGATTTAACTACACTAAATAATGTTCTTGTTAACAATACTTCTGAAGTAAATATTTCTTTTCACAACACACAAAATGATGCCGATACAAATAGCGCCGCACTTAGTAATATATTCAATTATACTTCAAACAGACATACATTATTTACGAGGGTTTCAAATCTATCTACAGGTTGCTACACGACACATGCTTTTAATTTAGTAATTAATCCTAATCCAATTGCTAATACACCTCCCGATTTAATAAGTTGTGATGATGATTTTGATGGTTTATATACTTTTGATCTTTCATTGAACACTCCATCAATTTTAAGGGCACAATCTCCAAATTTATATACAGTAACTTATTATAAAATGCTTAGTGATGCTGAAGAAAAAATAAATTCATTGTCGCCTATTTATGCTGCATACGATGGTGAAACTTTTTATGCAAGAACAGAAAATAATAACACTGGCTGCTATAGTACAACTCAATTTAACGCCGTTGTACATCCGTTACCTGTAATTCCTATTGATGATATTGTACTACTTTGTCGTGAAAACCTACCGTTATACATCGATGCTTCTACGGGTGATACTAATGACACCTATTATTGGTCTACACCCATAAATGCAACCGTAGACAATTCTACATCATCACAAATAGCTGTAAATCCAGAACAATTAGGCACCTATTCCGTAACAGTAACTACGCCTAATAACTGCCAGTTTAATAAAACATTTACAGTTATCGAGTCTGAACAAGCTGAAATTGAATTTACTTCAAAAATCGATTTTTCAGACCCAAATAATATTACTGTAAATATTAATACAGAACGTATTGGCAATTATGTTTTTATTCTTGATGGAGGCGAACCACAAACTTCAAACACATTCGAAAATATAAGCTTTGGAAATCATAGCATTACCGTTCGCGATTTAAATGGTTGCATGGATGCTTATCAAGAAGTTTTTGTTTTTGATATCCCTAAATTTTTCACACCGAATAACGATAGTTATTATGATACTTGGCATATTATTGGGGCCGAACAACTCGCCGGCTCTATCGTTTATATTTATAACCGTTTTGGGCAACTTTTAAAAACATTAAGACATTCATCACCAGGATGGAATGGCACTTTTAATGGTGAAAACATGCCAACTGATGATTATTGGTATGTGGCAAAAATTATCCAAAATGGCAATGAAATGGAAATAAAAGGCCACTTTACTTTAAAACGATAGCTTGTAAATTTTGCTTAATTTTGCAACATGCAGTTTAAAGTCGAATCAGAGTTTAGTCCTACTGGAGATCAGCCGCAAGCCATAAAACAGCTTGTGAATGGTATCCATGAAAACGAAAAATATCAAACCCTACTTGGTGTAACCGGTTCGGGGAAAACCTTCACTGTAGCCAATGTGATACAAGAGGTACAACGTCCTACCCTAGTTTTAGCACATAATAAAACGCTGGCAGCACAGTTGTATTCCGAGTTTAAACAGTTTTTCCCAAACAATGCGGTAGAATATTTTGTGTCCTACTACGACTATTACCAGCCTGAAGCTTACATTCCCGTATCTGGCGTTTATATAGAAAAAGACCTCTCTATTAATGAAGAAATAGAAAAAATGCGATTAAGCACCACTTCTTCCTTGTTATCTGGAAGGCGTGATGTTATTGTTATTGCTTCAGTTTCTTGCTTATATGGTATTGGAAATCCCGTAGAGTTTCAAAAAAACGTGATTACCTTAGAGCGTGATCAAGTTATCTCTAGAACCAAACTATTGCACCAGTTGGTTCAAAGTTTATATTCCAGAACCGAATCTGAATTTAAACATGGTAATTTTAGAATTAAAGGCGATACTGTAGATATTTTTCCAAGCTACGCCGATGACGCCTTCAGAATACACTTTTTTGGTGATGAAATTGAAGAGATCGAATCTTTCGACATTCAAACCAACCAAGTTGTTGAAAAATACGAGCGACTAACCATTTACCCTGCCAATATGTTTGTGACATCGCAAGATGTTTTACAAGGGGCTATAAAGAATATCCAGGATGATTTAGTAATTCAACATGATTATTTCAAAGAAATAGGCAAACATTTAGAAGCCAAACGCCTTAAAGAACGTACCGAATTTGATCTTGAAATGATTCGCGAATTAGGCTATTGTTCTGGTATTGAAAACTATTCACGTTATTTAGACGGACGATTACCAGGCACAAGACCTTTCTGTTTACTGGATTATTTTCCTGATGATTATTTGATGGTTATTGATGAAAGTCATGTAACCGTATCGCAGGTTCACGCCATGTACGGTGGTGATAAAAGCCGAAAAGAAAACTTAGTAGAATATGGTTTCAGACTACCTGCTGCCATGGACAACCGTCCTTTAAAATTTGAAGAATTCGAGTCCTTACAAAATCAAGTGATTTATGTGAGTGCGACACCAGCCGATTATGAATTGGAAAAAACCGATGGCGTTTATGTCGAACAAGTCATTCGTCCTACTGGTTTATTAGACCCTATTATTGAAGTACGCCCAAGTTTAAATCAAATAGATGATTTAATTGAAGAAATTCAGCAACGGGTTGAAAAAGATGAACGTACTCTTGTGACTACTTTAACCAAGCGTATGGCGGAAGAGCTCACTAAATACTTAGAGCGTATTCAAATTCGTTGTCGTTATATCCATAGTGATGTGGACACTTTAGAACGTGTTGAAATCATGCAAGATTTACGTAAAGGCCTTTTTGATGTCCTAGTGGGTGTTAATTTACTTCGTGAAGGTTTAGATTTGCCTGAAGTGTCTTTAGTTGCAATTATTGATGCCGACAAAGAAGGTTTTTTACGTTCGGCGAGATCTTTAACGCAAACCGTTGGACGTGCCGCAAGAAACTTAAACGGAAAAGCCATTATGTATGCCGATAAGATTACAAAAAGCATGCAAAAAACCATCGATGAAACCTATTACCGTCGTGAGAAACAAATAGCCTACAACACCAAACATCATATAAAACCAAAGGCTTTAAATAAAAGCCTAAATAATGTTCTTGCAAAAAACTCGGTAAGCACTTACAGCTACGAATTAGAAGCTGCGCGCGCTGCAGAGCCAGAAAGTGAATACCTAAGCAAAGTAGAACTTGAAAAAAAAATTCGTGAAAAACGAAAGCATATGGAAGAGGCTGCTAAAGCATTAGATTTTTTAGTAGCCGCAAAATTACGTGATGACATAAAAAGCTACCAAGATAAATTAGAAAAGCTAAAAGTATAAACCTTTAGCTTTTTAATGGGCTATGATAGCCTATAAAATGAAACGAGAGAACGAATTAATTATATTGTGTTTTAAAAATATCGATTAACACATCGGGTGGTACAATTTTATTAGGAAAGCTCTCCATAAGATAAAGCACTTTGTTTATGGACTCATGACTTAAACCCATACGCAATCCGAAATTATATAATTTTATGGCGCCTTTAGAATTATTGTTATCTACAAAATTTTGTTCAATGTTTAATAACAATACTAATCTATGAAATTGGACTATGCGTTCGCTATGCGATTTTAAATGCGTGTAGTCAATGGGATTATCAAGAAGATAATCGAAATCCTGACGAGATATATCTAACTGTTTAGCAACACCTAGTAAAAAATTATATTCTATACGGTTAATCTCATTATCATATTTTGCAAAAGCAATCATTTCAGATAAAAGACTTAATTTCTCGAGCTTATTTATCATGTTTTGAGGGAGTTATAGAATTACATCATAAATTTAAATAGAAAAACCTATTATATATCGTAGAATTATAGCCTCTTATCGAAAAAATGCAGGTATTTTATCGTTAATTTTATTGCGTTTATCAGTCCTCTTGATTACTACATCCAAAATAATTGCATTTTATCTAAAACGCTTTAGATCAATAACCACAAAACACTAACCGCAAAAGACTGATTACCAGTTTCTTACCGTTAAAAAACCAAGACTTCTTATTCAGCAATAAAAAAAGTATCTTTACCAATGCGTCAAAACGCTAAATCTTCATCTTTTTTGATTTCAAATAGATGAAATGAGTAAAAAAAACAACTATGACGAATAATGATATCTTTAAAAAATTACGTGTAGCCTTAAAACTTCGAGATGATGACATTGTAAAAATTTTAGAGCTTGTAGATTTTAGAATTTCTAAAAGTGAACTGGGTGCTTTTTTCAGAAAAGAAGACCACCCCAAATATATGGAGTGTGGTGACCAAATTCTACGAAATTTTTTAAATGGTTTGGTCATTCATATGCGTGGACCGATGCCTAAAAAAGGAGACACTCCAAAACCTAATAAGTAATTTATCTGCTTAATTATAATTTTATAGTCGTCTTATAAAGTGTACCTTGTTGGTTGATACCTTAAGAACACTTTACCAATAGGGTTCTTTATAATGCATTTAAAACTCCTACGCACTTGTCATAGAGATTTTTAATTCTGTCAAATTCGAGGTTGGATATAGAATCTTTTGGTTCTGTAATTTCCTGTTAGATTCTTTTAAATTAATAGTAACAGCTATTACATTATGATATTCGGACTAATGCCTTTCCTTCCTATTTGATAAAATGAATTTTTTAATCTTAAAATCAAAGCTTTTGAATAAGCCATAAAAAAACCTCGATAATCGAGGTTTTTTTATAATTTAAATATCGTAATTAGCTTCTGTCTCTTCAGGATCTAAATATTTAGGAATCCCATTTTTACCTATATCATTTGTTGGATCGCCATCGCCATCAATATCCTCATAAATGGTTAAAACACCATCACCATCATCATCAGTATCAACAAAATCTAAAATTCCATTGGCGTCCGTATCATCACCGTCAAATACCCCTTCGGCAGAATTATAAGTAAATTTTCCATCACCATTAAGATCCTCTTTATAAGAAGGCACACCGTCACCATCATGATCGTTTTCAAACATTTGTAGCACATCGAAATTAAAAACCAAACATGAATAGGAAGGAATTCCTGGTCTAACAGAACTAAAATAACCTAAGCCAGAAGGCGCAAACATTACCCCCACGCCATGGTTAATATAGTTTGAGGTACCATCATTATTTTCCATAAAAGCTTCAGCGGTATAGAATTCTGGTATTACAATTTGCCAAGCATCAATATTATTCAATAAATCAGAATTAAAAGCCCCAGTTTCAGATCTATCGAAAACTTCATTATCTAATGTAAAACCTTTATAATTGGTTACCACATTATCACAAAAATGAGGTGAAGGCGCCGTTTTATCAACGTTTTTATTCAAATCCAAGTAATAAATTTCATATTTAACATCGTAGTAAGTCACATACTTCATGATGGTATCTTGAATTAACAAACGGTGTCCCGTAGGTACCGTTTCATTTTCCTTAAGCTCGGTAATTTCGATATCTATAGATTTAGGATCTGGATTAGATCCATCAAAATCAGACGCGTTATAATAATGCGTTTCTAGATAATCCAATAATAAGGCTTTGTCTTCTATTTGTTGCTCTGCTCTATCACGAACCTCTATAGTCGTTCCATCATCATCATCATCTTTCTTACAAGATAAGAAACAGGTTGCTAAACCTAGAACAAACAAACTTAGTTTCATTAATTTCATTGTCGATATCATTATATTATATAGAAGGAAAATAGCTTAATACACGTTCTAACCACATAACTCATGGAATTGTATTAAACAAAGGGCAATATTCCTTATTTTTGAAGGCGCAAGATACAATTTTAATATAATCTTGCCCAATAACATTAACGTAGTTTTAGTAATAATTATATGCGAATTGATAAGTACTTATGGAGTGTTAGGTATTATAAAACCAGAACTTTAGCGACCACCGCATGCAAAAAAGGTCAGGTACGTATTAATGATGATATCGTTAAACCTAGTCGGGATGTATACCCATTAGACATTGTTGAATTTAGAAAGGAGCAAATTAATTATAAGATTAAGGTTAACGATCTTCCTCCAAATCGTGTGGGCGCAAAAATTGTTGATCTTTATCGTACCGATATTACACCAAAAGAGCAATTTGAGGCTAAAGAACTTTTAAAATATTCCAAAGACTATTACAGGAAAAAAGGCACTGGTCGTCCTACCAAAAAAGACCGCCGAGATATTGACAGTTATACCGATGAAAATTTTATTGAGGACACAGAATCTTAAATAAAAATGAGTAATTTTATGGCTTAAAATTAAATTTTATGACAGTTAAGAGTAATGTAATCCTTAATCACAACGAAATTACCCATAAAATACGACGTATTGCTTTCCAAATTTATGAAAGCAATGTTGATGAGAAAGAAGTTATTCTTGCAGGCATTGGAACTAACGGTTATATTTTTGCTGAAAAATTAAGAACAGTTCTTCAAAAAATATCAGACATTTCTCCTGTACTTTGTAAAGTTACTATGGATAAAAAGCAGCCTTGGTTGGAGATTTCTACATCGTTAAAACCGGAAGACTATAAAAACAAATCTTTAGTTTTAGTTGATGATGTTTTGAATTCGGGTACCACGTTAATTTATGGTGTTAAGCATTTTTTAAACGTGCCTTTAAAACAATTTAAAACGGCAGTACTTGTTAACAGAAACCACAAAAAATACCCTATAAAAGCAGATTTTAAGGGTATTTCTTTATCGACTTCTTTGAAAGAACATGTTCAAGTAAGCTTAGAGGGAAAAAACTATGAAGCCATTTTAGAATAATTCGGCAATGACCTCTTGAACAATTTCATCTTTTGTTTTGTTATCAATAGAAACGGTAATTTCTGCTTGGCTATAATAAGGAGCACGTTCAAATAAATGTTTTCCAATAAACTCGGCCATCGCTTCTTCGGTTTCAATATGAGCGATTAAAGGGCGCTTCGCTTTTTTTCGCATTAATTTTTCGGTTAATGTGGCAATAGAAGCTTTTAAATAGATACTTTTTACGTTTTTGGCATTTAAGATATCACTCATGTTATTGCTGTAACAAGGAGCGCCTCCACCAAGTGAAAGTATCATATTTTCTTTTCTAGATAAAACCTCATTTAAATATAAGGTTTCCTGTTTTCTAAAATAAATCTCTCCGCTTTTTTTAAAAACTTCGGTTACTGAAGCGTTTTCCCTTTTTTCAATAAGATCATCTAGATCAACAAAGGTATAATCCAGTTGGGCTGCTAATCTTTTTCCAATTGACGTCTTTCCAGAAGCCATATATCCAATTAATACAATAATCATTTTTCTGTTATAAATTGATTTTTAAAAGCATAGAATCATGCCTGACAAAAAAACAAAAATTTATTCAAAAAAAGCCTTGTTTTTTTAAATAAAGCTACTATATTTGCACCCGCAAACATGAATTAGTTTGCATTGAAATAATGACCTGGTAGCTCAGTTGGTAGAGCATCTCCCTTTTAAGGAGAGGGTCCTGGGTTCGAGCCCCAGCCCGGTCACAGTAAAAGCCTAAAACAGTCGTTTTAGGCTTTTTTTTGATGGTGTAAGGTTGTTTATTTTTCAAGTAATTCTGGGTCAAGAGCAAAAGGGATCAAGAGCAAAAGTTGGGGGATTTTAGAATTAAGCAAAAATAGTAGTTAATCTATAGAGGAAGAATTTTACGTTTCTCACGCCTCTGAACTGTGCTCTAAAAGCCTTAATTTTAGCATTGAAAGCTTCTGCTGAAGCGTTGGTACTTCTATTATCAAAATAGTTTAGAATGTTTTGATAGTGAACAGACATGGTTCTGGATATAGTATTAAAGCTTTTAAAGGCTGCTTGTCTAACTTTTTCATCCCATTTAGCTAATCGTGTTAGTGCGGAAGTTTTATCCTGAGTATTGTTAAAAATCCAAGATCAGTTCTGGCATAGTTTGTATGCTTTTTCTATATCAGGATAGTGTTTAAATAGTATCACTGATCTTTTAGCTTGGTTTTCAGTCCACTTATTGCTTGGCTTATAGAGTAAATATCTTCCTCTTGCCAGTAGTTGTTTTAATGTATCTCCGTTTGGAAGTATTTCAGGTGTGTATTTTAAAGATTTACTTCTAGCGTCTTCTATGGCATCATTTTCAAAATCGATGGCTTCCCACCTGTGTTTTATTCTTATTTCTTGCAAAGCGTCCAATGCTAATTTCTGCACATGAAAACGGTCTATAACTAAGCAGGCATTGGGGAATGATTTTTTGACAATGAGTCCCATGTTTCCTGCCATATCCAGAGTCACTTCTTTAACTTTATTTCTTTGTTTTAAAGGAATTTCATGAAGTATTTTTATCACTGTTTCAGCTTTAGTTCCTTTAACTATAGCTACTATAGAGCCTTTCTTTCCTTTGGCATCTTTATTGGTTAAGATGGTGTAGAGTTCGCCATTACAAAAAGCGGTTTCGTCAAGCGATAGGTAGCTTCCTAGATTCTCAGGGTACAATAGCCAATCTTTTGCATGGGCTTTTTGATCCCAAGATTTAAAATCACTTAAGTGATCTTTGTACTGGCGTTGCAGTTTCTTGGGATCAAGCACAAAAGTTGGGGAGTATTTAAAACAAAAAAGCTCCACTATGACTAGTGAAGCTTTTTGTGAGCCCTGCAGGATTCGAACCTGCGACCGCCTCCTTAGAAGGGAGGTGCTCTATCCAGCTGAGCTAAGAGCCCTCAAGAAAATCATTTTTGATTTCCGGTGTGCAAATATATAAATTAACTTTAAATGTAACCAAAAGAAATCTTCTTAATTTTCACTAAAATTCTAAAATATAAAAAACACCTTGATTTACTGAACTTTAGAAAGTGCCTTAAACAACAAAAGCATCATAATTATGATGCTTTTGTTGTTTTTCATTTATGTATTTCTACCAAAATAAGGCATAAAGCACAGTAAGTAAAATACATACTACGAAAGATCCAATATTGAATGTTGGCGATGTTTTAAACAACTCCTTAGACAATTCAATTCCTTTTAGATCATCAGCACCTTTATTTTGAAGATGACTTAATATCATAATTATTGCCATGGTAAGTAAGGCCGTGATTCCCATTTGGTGCATCCAAGGCTCAAATACTGGAATTGGTAAAAACTTTAAAGCTAATGCAATTGGAATGGATGCTACAGCACCCCAGATCGCAGCATTATTAGTTGTTTTCTTCCAGAATAAACCTAGTAAGAATACCGCTAATATTCCTGGACTCACAATTCCTGTATATTCTTGAATGAATTGAAAAGCTTGATCAATCCCCCCTAATAGTGGAGCAACGATAACAGCGATTAGTAAAGCTACTGCTCCAGAGATACGACCAACATTAACGGTCGCTTTATCGGTCGCATTTTTATTGATATATTGTTTATAGATATCCATGGTAAAAATAGTAGACGTCGAATTTAGCATCGATGCCAACGAAGACACTACCGCAGCGGCTAAAGCAGCAAAGGCCACACCTTTTAATCCAACTGGCAAGAACTGAAGTAACCACGGGTATGCTTTATCGGCTTGAGCTGCAGAAGGCACATTCAACTGCCCTACTTCACCTAAATTAGCCATAATAGATGGATCGTTAACCATCACGTACGCAGCAATACCTGGTATAACTACAATTAAAGGAATAACTAGCTTTAAAAAGGCTGCTAATAAAATACCCTTTTGAGACTCTCGTAATGATTTTGCCGCCAAGGTACGTTGTATAATGTATTGATTGAATCCCCAGTAGTACAAATTCGCGACCCATAGTCCGCCAACTAATACCCAAATTCCAGGTAAATTGTTGTAATTATCATTTGTTTCATCAAGAATCATATGAAATTTCTCTGGTGCGGCTTCCCATACTTTAGAAAAACCTTGTATAACTCCTTCACCTCCAGAAACTGTATTTAAAGCCAGGTAAGTTGTAATTAAACCACCCAATACTAAAAATACCACTTGAATAACATCGGTCCAAGCTACAGCCGATAAACCACCATACAAAGAGTATGCTGCAGAAAACAAAGCCAATCCAATTATGGCGTACATCATATCTACACCCATAATCGTTTCAATAGCTAATCCCCCTAAGTAGAGTACCGAAGCCAAGTTCACGAAAATGTAAAGTCCTAACCAAAAAACGGCTAAGATGGTTTTTAGGTTTGTAGAAAAACGTTTCTCAACAAATTCAGGAATGGTATACAATCCTTTTTCAATAAAAATAGGCAAGAAATACTTACCGACAATAATTAATGTTAATGCTGCCATCCACTCATAAGATGCAATGGCAATACCAAGGGCAAACCCGGAGCCTGACATCCCAATAAATTGTTCTGCAGAAATATTAGCTGCAATTAATGATGTTCCAATAGCCCACCATGGTAATGATTTACTTGCTAGAAAATAATCTTCGGCGTTCTTTTGGTGGCCTTTTTTATCTCGGGATACCCATAAACCTACGCCTAGTATCAAAATGGCGTAAGCTACAAATACTACATAATCCCAGAAATCGAAACCTGCTGTCATAATAAGTTAGTTTTTTAGTTAAGTTGAAAAGCAAATATAAAATTTATTTATAACTAAATTAGAACAATCTTCAAATAACCGACTGGTAGGGTCTGGTAGGTATAAAATATTTTTTTATATCTTTGTTTCACATTATGATAGAAATAAACATAAATACAGGAACACCTAAGTATAAGCAAATCATTTTAGCTGTAGAACAGGCTATTTCTAAGGGGCACCTAACCATAGGCATGCAGCTACCTTCCATTAATAGCATTAAAGAAACCCACAAACTTTCTCGAGATACGGTTTTAATGGCCTATAACGATTTAAAAAACCGTGGCATTATTCAGTCGGTTGTTGGTAAGGGCTATTTTGTTGCTAGTGAGCACGTTCATATTCAACAAAAAATATTTTTACTTTTTGATGAATTAAACAGTTTTAAAGAAGATTTGTACAATACTTTTCTCAATGAATTAGGCCCAAACATTCAAGTTGATATTTTCTTCCATCATTTTAATGAAAACACCTTTAGTAAATTGATTAACGATCATTTAGACGATTACCATTACTACATTATCATGCCTGGGCTACTAAAAAACACATCAAAAGTTATTAACGTGTTGCCTAAGGACAAGGTTTTCATATTAGATCAGCTTCATAGCGACCTCAAAGGTTACGCTGCGATTTATCAGGATTTTGAAACAGATGTTTTCTCTAGTTTAAGTAAAGTAAAAGATCTCATAAAAAAATACAAACAATTCGTTTTGGTTTTCGACCCCAAAAAACAACCTTCTGGTATGAAAAAAGGCTTCGTGAAGTTTTGTAAGCAAAACGCGATACCTTACCAAATTACGGCCTTTTTTGAGCCTGAAACGCTAAAAAAAGGCGATTTATACATCACACCAGACGACAGGAGTTTATTAAACATCATCAAAGTTTTGAAAAAGGACAACCTCATTATCTCTAAAGACATTGGCGTGATTTCATATAACGAAACCCTCTTAAAAGAGGTTGTTGAAGGTGGTATTACCACAATTTCAACAGATTTTAAATACATGGGGAAACGTTTGGCCGAAATGATTCTAAACAACGAACATACTCAAGTTAAAAACCCACATAACATATTCATTAGACATTCATTATAAAACCACATTATTGTGTATAACATAAATCATCATCCAGAAGAACAGATTTTAGAAATTGAAGATTCAACTTCTAAAACGTATGCTAAAATTCACCTAAATCAAGGCGCATCTTTACAAGAATTAACATTAAACGGTCAACAAATCATTCAGAATTTGAGACCACTAATTTATGAAAACACTTTCGCCTCGGCGATTCTTTTTCCTTTTGCGAACAGAATAAAAGATGGGCAATACACATTTAACGACCAAGACTATCAATTTGACATCAATCAAAAGCAAGAAAATAACGCACTTCACGGATTGATTTATAACAAACGCTTTGATATTAGCGATACTGAAGTTTCAAAACATAAAGCTTCGGTGGTCTTAAAGTTTAAAGAAGATAATGAGTCAAATGGTTTCCCTTACACCTACCAAATCCAACTAAAGTACACGATTAGCCACCAAGGCTTAAACCTAGATTTTTCTGTAAAAAACACAAGTTCAAAAATCTTTCCGTTTACCGTAGGCTGGCATCCATATTTTGTTTGCGAAGATTTAGATCAAAGTATTCTACAATTTGATAGCACCAAGAAAATTATAATCGGCGAACGCAATATCGGTACCGGAATTGAAACCATTAAACCCGTTAAAAATTTCAAATTAAAACACCAACAGCTCGATGATTGTTGGGTTTTAAACTCTGGAGATGTGTATTTTAAAACACCTGGTTACGAGTTAAAAATAGCCTCGGATGGCGACAATAACTTTATGCAGGTCTACACGCCCCCATTTGAAAACATCATTGCTATCGAACCTACAACTGGCGTATCCGATAGCTTTAACAATAAAATAGGACTTCAGGTTCTAGAGCCCAACAACCAATTCAGCATCAGCTGGAGTTTACAACTAAATCTTAAATAAAAGTCTACTAAAATGAGCACAGCACTAATTAATGATGTTAAAAAGGTTTACATCGACACGTTTAACAAAGAACCTCTTCTTATTTTTTCTCCAGGACGTATCAATATTATTGGTGAGCACACCGATTATAATGATGGTTTTGTTTTTCCAGCAGCGGTAAATAAAGGTATTGCGGCAGCTATTGAAAAAAGTGACGCAAACCTATCTACAGCCTATGCGCTGGATAAAAAAAGTAAAGTAGAATTTGAACTCGATAAAATAAAACCCTCTTCAGAAGGACATTGGCAAAATTACGTGCTAGGTGTCGTTGCCGAAATTCAAAACAGAAATAAAACGGTAGGTAACTTTAATATTGTTTTTAAGGGTGATATACCTGGAGGCGCAGGAATGTCTTCTTCGGCAGCTTTGGAAAATTCGGTGGTTTTCGGACTTAATGAACTTTTCAAATTAGGCCTTTCTAAGGAAGACATGATTTATATTTCTCAGAAAGCCGAACACAATTATGCGGGGGTTAACTGCGGAATCATGGATCAATACGCGAGCATGTTTGGAGTTAAAGATCACGCCCTTCATTTAGATTGCCGAAGCATTGAAGCGAAACCTTATAAAATTGATTTTAAAGATCATCAGCTTATGCTTATTAATACTAATGTGAAGCATAGTTTATCTGATAGCGCATACAACGACCGCCGTTCTGCTTGTGAAAGCATTTCAAAATTATTAAATATCAAGGCTCTTCGAGATGCTACCGAACAAGATTTAGAAACTATAAAAGATCAAGTAACGCCAGAGAACTTCCAAAAAGCCTTATTTGTAATTCAAGAAAATGAACGTACACAAAAAGCTGCTGAAGCTATTAAGGATAACGATTTAGAAACTTTAGGTGCCTTAATTTACGACTCTCACCAAGGGCTTCAACACCAATACAAAGTAAGCTGTGAGGAATTAGATTTCCTTGTGAACCAAGCTAAATTTAACCCAAATGTTTTAGGAGCTCGAATGATGGGCGGCGGATTTGGTGGCTGTACCATTAATTTAATTGCAAAATCTGAAGCAAAAGCCTTTGCAGCACACGCTTCCAATGCCTACAAAAAAGCGTTTAACAAAGACTGCTCTGTTTATTTTATTGAACTCGCAGAAGGTACACATTTGGTTAACTAAAAAATTCCATAACAATGACAAACACTAACTTACAAGACTACTCACACAAACGATACAATATCCTAACAGGAGAATGGGTTTTAGTTTCTCCGCATCGTGCTAAACGCCCATGGCAAGGACAAAATGAAGCAATATCCAATGAAAAACGGCCTAGCTACGATGAAACCTGTTATTTATGCGCTGGAAACACGCGAATTAATGGTGAAGTTAACCCCAACTACACCGATGCCTTTGTGTTTACAAACGACTTTGCAGCGTTACAAAAGGATTCCAAAACTTTTGCTGTAAACGACGGGCTTTTAGTTGCGCAGAGTGAAACAGGCATTTGCAAAGTGGTATGTTTTAGTCCGGACCATTCAAAAAGTTTGGCCGACATGACGCCTAAAGAGATAGAAAAAGTTGTTTTCACTTGGCAAAAGGAATTTAAAGATCTTGCCGAAAATCCAGACATTAATTATGTACAGATTTTTGAAAACAAAGGCGCTGTAATGGGATGTAGTAATCCGCATCCTCACGGACAAATATGGAGTCAATCTACACTTCCAAACGAAGTTGACAAAAAAAACACCCAGCAACTTAATTACTTCTACAAAAATAACAGCAGTTTATTAGGCGATTATTTAGCACAAGAATTAGAAAAACAAGAACGTATCATTTTTGAAAATGATGAATTTATAGTTTTAGTACCGTTTTGGGCCGTTTGGCCGTTTGAAACTATGATTGTTCCTAAAAAACATCAAGCAAATATTTTGGATATGAGTGCTGAACAAGCGCTACAATATGCTGAAGCCATTTCGGTAATTACCAAAGCTTACGATAAATTATTTAACACCTCGTTCCCTTACTCCAGCGGAATCCACCAAGCGCCAACCGATGGAAATGAAAACAAACATTGGCATTGGCACATGAGTTTTTATCCGCCACTTTTAAGAAGTGCTACCGTTAAAAAGTTTATGGTAGGTTACGAAATGTTCGGTTCGCCACAACGCGATATTACTGCTGAATCGGCTGTGAAAATGCTACGTGATTTACTTTAATAATCTAATTAAGTTACGTTATAAATTCTAAAGAGGCTGTCTAAAAAGCGAAGACTTTGTCATATTGAGCCTTTCGAAATATCCCAACACTCATATGATCATAATAGGTTTCGACAAGCTCAACCTGACAAACAGGGAATTCATTAGCTTTTTAAGACAGCCTCGGTTATTTTACAGCACTAAATACTAAATTCTAGCTTCAAAAGTTATATTTTTAGCCATCCAAAAACACAAGCCTTTCATGAAACGCTATTTATATTTTTTTCTTACCCTAACTTTTTTAATGCTTTGGAGCTCTTGCCGTAAAGATTTTGAATTTTCACCAAGCACTGGCAACCTTCAATTTTCAAAAGATACCGTTTATTTAGATACCGTTTTCACCAATATAGGATCGAGCACCTATAATTTAAAAGTTTATAACAGAAGTGATCAGGATATTTCTATTCCATCTGTACGCTTGGCTTTAGGCGAAGCCTCTAATTACCGTTTAAGTGTGGATGGCATTTCTGGAAAAACTTTCGAAAATGTAGAAATTCAAGCCAAGGACAGTGTCTTTATTTTTGTAGAATCGACCATAGACATCAATACCTTACCAAGTTTAGACGGCACTTTTTTATACACCGATCAAATTGAATTTGACACCGATGCCAACCTCCAAAAAGTAGAATTAGTAACCCTTGTTCAAGACGCTATTTTTATATATCCCAATCGAGATGAAACTACTAAGGTAATAGAAACTTTAAAAATAAACATTGATGGCGAAGTGGTTGAAACCGATATTGAAGGTCGTGAACTTTTAGCTTCTGAGCTCACTTTTACAAACGAAAAACCTTATGTAATTTATGGTTTTGCGGCAGTTCCTGAACAAGAAACTCTAACAGTTGAAGCTGGATCGCGCATTCACTTTCATCAAAATTCGGGGATTTTAGTGCTTAACGGTGCTTCCATTCATGTTAATGGCGCTTATAGTGCTGATCAAGACAACCTGGAAAACGAGGTTATTTTTGAAGGTGATCGCCTTGAGCACGGGTTTTCTGATGTACCAGGGCAATGGAGTGCCATTTGGCTTTTCGATGGAAGCACCAATAATATTATAAATTACGCGACCATAAAAAATGCAACGGCAGGAATTATTTGTGATGGAAATCCTTTAGGAGCACCAGACAAACTCACCATTACAAACAGCCAAATTTACAACTCTAGCAGCTACGGCATACTAGGAAGAAACAGTTCTATAAAAGCTGAAAATGTGGTTATAAACAACTCCGGACTCTCTTCTTTTGCAGGAGTTATTGGTGGAAAATATAATTTTATTCATTGTACCATTGCTAACTATTGGGACAGCAGCTTCAGGCAATTTCCATCTTTACTATTAAATAATTACACTGTAGATGAAGACGATAATGTGATTGTTACCGATTTAACCGAAGCTAATTTCAGTAATTGTATCATTTACGGCGATGAAAACATAGAAATTTTAACAGATGAAGTCGAAGCTGATCAAGTAGCATTCAACTTTAAATTTACAAACTGTTTAATTCGTTTTGATGATTACAACGATTCCTTTGATGGCCCGAATTACGATTTCACCAATACCGACCACTACGTTAATGTGATTTTAAACAATGATCCAGACTTTAAAGATCCGTTTTTAAATGAGCTCATTATTGGTGATGAATCGGCAGCTATTGATGAAGGTGACATTGGCTATGCACTAAGAGTGCCAACCGATATTTTAAATACGAACAGAACCATGACTCCCGATTTAGGTGCTTATCAGCATGTTACCTTTGATGAGAACTAACCTTTCAGACCTATCAAATAATAATTACGCGCAACAAGTACCATTTAGTATAAGCATTAAAAATCAAAATCGTTTGTTTTGAACAGCATGAAAACTGTAATTATTTCAGGAAGCTCTAGAAACGATGGCGATACCAATACGCTAACAAATAAACTCGTAAACAACACCAATTGGGATTGGACTACCTAATAAATTTGGTACTATTTTATACTAAGCAGCTTTGTTAATAAATCCTTTTAATTGTAATTCTTTTTCAAGAGGCGTCATGTATCCTAAACTAGAATGTAATCTTTGAGTGTTATACCAGTTTAAATATTGATCAATAGATTTGTATAATTGATTATAAGACGTATACTTAAATCTATTAATCCACTCATATTTAATGGTTTTAAAAAAACTTTCAGCTACAGCATTATCCCAGCAATTTCCCTTTCTACTCATGCTTTGTATCTCTTTTTGATTAAAAAAGAACATATTTGTGATTCTGTTGGATGCATATTGCACACCCCTGTCCGAATGAAAAATACACTGCTGGTTTATCACTCTGTTTCTTCTAGCATCAACCCAGGCCTTTAAAACCGTATTCTCAGTAGTCATATCTTCACTTAAAGACCAGCCTATTATTTTTCTATCAGCCAAATCCATTATCGTGGTTAAATAGTTCCATTGTTGATTAACTCTTATATACGTAATGTCAGAGACTAATTTGTAGCCTAAAGAAAAACTGGTAAAATCCCTGTCTAATTCATTTTTAGCTGTTTTTAGAGAATGATTTGAATCCGTAGTTACCACAAATTTTTTATTCAATACACTTCTTAGTCCCATTTCTTTCATAAGTAACCCCACATATGAACGGGAATAAAAAAGCTTTTCTCGTTCAAGTTGTTTTTGAATTCGATAGCTACCATAAATCTGTTTACTATTGTCAAATATAGCTTCGATTCTGTCTTTTAAAAATGATTTAGAGGAATTAACCTTTAAGGTGTCTTTGGTTTTAAGCCAATGGTAATAAGCATTTTTACTAACCTTCATGCATTTGCACATCTTTTCGACAGGATAAGTATTTTTGTTTGATAAAATGAAGTTATACCTTATCTGTCGCTCTTGGAAAAGATGCTCACCGCCTTTTTTAAGATGTCACGTTCCATTTTAACATCTCTTAATTCCTTTTTTAATGCTATAAGTTCTTGATGTTCTTTGGATTTAGGTTCATTTTTAGAAAAATCTCCTCCTTTTAAATCATACTCTTGTTTCCATCTATTAATAACACTTGTATGAACTCCATATTCTTCACTCAGTTGTTTTGTTCGTATACCAGATTTGGATAAATCTAATATCATCGATTTAAACTCGTTGTCATATTTTTTTCCCATAATTCAAATATAGTTTATACTCTATATAAAACCGTCACAACAAAGGTAGACACTTAAGATCTTGTTGATCTTAATGATTTTAATATTGGTTACTTCGATTACACACATACCAACCAAAGCGATGATTATCTATATTTAATTCGAGATCTCCTAGAAAAATACGACACGCTCGTTTTTGCCACACCCGTTTATTGGTATGCGATGAGTGGCATCATGAAAGTATTTTTCGATCGGCTAACCGATTTATTAACCATAGAGAAAGAACTTGGCAAAAAGCTACGTGGAAAAAACATGGCGATTATAAGTAGTTCGTATGGCGAAAACCTTGGTGAGCATTTTTGGCTTCCATTTCAATCTACAGCAACATATTTAGGCATGAATTATCTTGGGCATGCGCACACGATTTCGACGGCGTCCAACGATTTAATTCTTAAAAATTTCATTAAAACTGTAGGCAAATAAAATGGCTACCAATGATTTTACTAGAAAAAACATTTTCAAATTAAATCAACTGGACCTTACATAAAACAAAAAATCCTGCTCAAAGTAATTGAACAGGATTTTTCAGGATTTATTAAAAATTAAATTACACGAACAAAGGCTTCCCTTTCATCATGTCGTTTACTTTTACTTTAACCGCTTCTAATACGGTTTCATCTTCAAAGTTTGTTATAACTTCATCAAGCAATTCTACTATAGCCAACATATCATCCTCTTTTAACCCACGCGTTGTTACCGCAGCAACACCCAAACGGATTCCAGAAGTAACAAATGGTGATTTATCATCAAAAGGCACCATGTTTTTATTCACAGTAATATCAGCTTTTACAAGAGCTTGTTCAGCATCTTTCCCCGATAAATTTTTGTTACGTAAGTCAATTAACATACAGTGGTTATCAGTACCATTAGATATGATGTTGTATCCTTTAGCAACCAAGGCATCGGCCATAGTCGCTGCATTTTGCTTCACTTGTAATTGGTAATGTAAAAAGTCGTCGGTTAAAGCTTCACCAAAAGCAATGGCTTTAGCAGCAATAATATGCTCTAATGGACCACCTTGGTTTCCTGGGAAAACCGCAGAATCCAATAAAGAAGACATTTTACGTAAGCTTCCATTTTTAAGTTTGATACCAAATGGGTTATCAAAATCTTGCCCCATCATAATCATACCACCTCTAGGTCCTCTTAAGGTCTTGTGTGTAGTCGTCGTTACAACATGACAGTGTGGCAACGGATCGTTTAAAATACCTTTAGCAATAAGACCAGCTGGGTGTGAAATATCAGCCATTAAAATCGCTCCAACACTATCGGCAATGACTCTAAAACGTTTAAAATCGATATCACGAGAATAAGCAGAGGCACCAGCAATAATTAATTTTGGTTGCTCTTTAGTCGCGATTTCTTGAATTTTATCATAGTTTAAAACCCCAGTTTCTTGTTCTACACCGTAGAATACAGGGTTATAAAGTTTTCCAGAAAAGTTTACTGGCGAACCATGAGTTAGGTGTCCACCATGAGATAAATCAAAACCTAAAATTTTATCACCTGGCGTTAAACAAGCATGATAAACCGCTGTATTTGCCTGGCTTCCAGAGTGCGGTTGTACGTTTACGTATTCGGCTCCAAATAATGCTTTTGCTCTATCAATCGCTATTTGCTCTACTTCATCAACAACCTCACAGCCACCATAGTAACGCTTTCCAGGATAACCTTCGGCGTATTTATTAGTAAGCACAGACCCTGCAGCTTCCATAACTTGTGGGCTTACAAAGTTTTCTGATGCAATAAGTTCAATACCATGTAATTGGCGTTCTTTTTCAGCTTCAATGAGTTCAAAAATTTGTTCGTCGCGTTGCATAAAATTAAATTCTGATTAAATATGGCGCAAAAATAGGAAATAGATTAGTTAAAAACATTAAAAAAAGAATATTAACTTGTAAATTTTCAACCATTTTGTTAACTGTTAAAGCTTAGATATATTTTATACAATTTTTCCTTTTAAAATAAAAAAAATGTGTAGGTTTGATAAGAATACAATAACTCTTAAAACATAAGTTATGCCACTATCAGCTAACAATCCAGATAGAAAATCGTGGTTACACGTCGATAAAAATTCAGATTTCCCTATTCAAAATATTCCGTTTGGTGTATTCTTAACACGAGACGACATTATAACTATAGGTACTCGAATTGGCGATACCGCTATAGATCTAGGTGCGCTTCATCAATTAGGATATTTTGAAGATATTCCTTTAACCGATGATATTTTTCTTCAAGACTCATTAAATGATTTTATTGCCGATGGCAGAAAAACATGGCGTGCTGTTAGAAACCGAATTTCTCAAATTTTTGATGCAGACAACGATACCCTAAAAAACAATACAAAACACAAGGAAACCATCCTGTTTAGGCTGGATGAAATTGAAATGCAACTGCCAGTTCAAATTGGCGATTATACCGATTTTTACTCCAGCATGGAACACGCTACCAATGTCGGGTTAATGTTTAGAGATCATGATCATGCTTTATTACCTAATTGGTTGCACATTCCTATTGGCTATCACGGTAGAAGTTCTTCTATTATCCCATCAGGAATTCCTGTACACCGGCCAAAAGGACAAACCTTACCAGAAGGCGCCACAGAACCTGTTTTAGGTCCGAGTCAGGCGGTAGATTTCGAATTAGAAATGGCCTTTATCACGACCGATGCTAATGATTTAGGAGAACCAATACCTATAAAAGAAGCTGAAGAATACATTTTCGGATTGGTTTTATTTAACGACTGGAGCGCCAGAGACATTCAAAAATGGGAATACATTCCATTAGGGCCTTTCTTAGCTAAAAATTTCGCTTCCTCCATATCGCCATGGATTGTCACTCTAGATGCTTTAGAACCCTACCGTGTTGAGAGTCCGAAACCCATTAAGCCACAATTAGAATACCTAAAATACGAAGGTAAAAAGAGTTATGATATTAATTTGGAAGTTGCTATTCAACCAAAAGGCGCTAAAGAAACCGTGGTTAGTAAATCCAATTTCAAATACATGTACTGGAATATGGTACAGCAATTGGCCCATCATACCATAAACGGCTGCCCGATAAATTCTGGGGACCTCATGGGTAGTGGCACGATTTCTGGCCCAACAGAAGACAGTTTCGGATCGATGCTTGAACTCACCAAAAATGGAGAAAATCCAATAAAAATGAAGGATGGTAGCACCCGAAAATATATCAATGATAATGACACCGTAATCATGCGTGGTTTTTGCGAAAAAGATGGTACACGTATTGGTTTTGGCGAAGTTTCAACAAAACTACTTCCTATTTACAAAAAGAAAAAAATAACACACTAAAGATTCATTCTTTAGGATATAATTCGAGGTTATTTAGGTTTTCTATTCAGTTAGGCGCTTAAATAACCTTTTTTTTATGATGGTATTTTTATGAAACTTTTTAGTTATGCTTTGAATTTTCAAGGTTTTCTTCATCTTCAATCTCTCTCGCTTTAGACAAAGCACTGGCAACCAAACCTGCAGGAATCGTTACAATACCAACACCAATAATAAGTATAAAAAAGGTGAATATTTTACCACCATCCGTTATGGGATAAACATCACCATACCCTACAGTTGTTAAAGTTACAATAGCCCACCAAGCACTATGAAACACCGAAGAAAACACTTCGGGTTGCGCTTCATTTTCAAAATAATAAATGCCCGCAGAAGCTAGAAAAACAAAAATTCCAGTTACAATTAAAAAGAGTATCACTTCTTCCTTTACAATTCTGGCCGCTATATGAAATCGGTTAAGCGCTTTGTTATAACGAATTAACTTTAATGCTCTAAAAATTCTAAACAAACGAAACGCTCTCAAAGCCCGTAAATCGCATACTCTACTAATGTAAAAAGGAAAAATAGCGAGAAAATCAATAATTCCATAGAAACTAAAAATATATTTCAATTTATGCTCAGCCACATAAATGCGTAATATATATTCTATAGTAAAAACAAGAACACAAAATATCTCGAAACTTTCAATAAATACAATGGTGCTTCTGGAGTTATCAGGCAAGGTTTCTATAGCAAACAAAATAAGCGACAAAAGGATTAAAATCTGAATAAAATAATCAAATATTTTTCCGTACTTAGAAGTATTATCTTCAACCAGTGCACGTAATTTTTTTCTCATTTAATATCTTTTTATGATATAATATTACATAAAAATGTCATATTAAAATTAAAACTGCATAGAAAATCATGGCTATTTCATTTTGAAACACCCTAAAACCCTTCATCAGAAAACTTTAAAAAATCGCCAGAAGAAATACGTTTTAAATGGTTTACAGAACGATTATAAAGATACACCCAAGTTTCAATTGTAGTACCATCATCTAGCATAGCATGAACGCTTTCTCTTTTAAACAAATCGGATGCCTTTGGAACACGACCAATGCCTTCATAGGCATCTAAAACTTTAAAAACATTTTCAGAAGTATCTATTTTAAAAATGGAGCCATAGACTTTTTCTAAAATATTAGAACTAACAACGGCCCCTGGAAACCAAGAGACTTGATAGAGTTTTCCTTGAAAACACCCCCTTGCAACAAACTGCCCATGCGCCGCTAAATACTTCGACATACTATTTTGTGATTCCTTTTGCAAGGTACCGTAAACCAATAAGTATTCGGACTTTGGCATGAAAAAGAATTAAATGAAAGCCGATAGATCTAGTCCATTAATAGCACCATGCGATTCATGCGCAACAACGTTACCATTCTTAATAATTAATAATTGAGGAGACTCGTGCAAAACCTGAAACCGGTATCCTACTTCGTTAGAGACCTCTCGGTAATTTAACAAATCTAAGTAATACAAATCCAAATCATTTTCAGAAAGCTGGAAAGCACTCACAAACTGTTTCATCACCATTTTACTTATACCGCAACGGGTAGAATGCTTAAAAATCACCTGAGTTTTGGTTTTCGACTTCTCTTTAATACTTTCTAATTGCGACACATCTGTTAAAGGAATCCATGCTAAAACTTTTTCTTCATTTTTCACCTTACTATCAGAAGCACCAAATATTTTGTTTAATATACTCATTTTCAATAACTTTATAGTATTCCGCAAAAGCGAAAACCGTTTGATTAATTTTTAGTTGCCTAGTAAGTCGGTATCTTTACATATCCTTACAAAAGACAAAAAGTCAGTTGAAACTAAGTAAAAACCGACGTTTTGTCAGATATATCCTATTGGTAAGATTATTGACTTCATGTGCTTGTAAATGTAAAATAATTAAGATTTCCGTTTTCACGGAATTGAAAGAAATAAAAAAAATATATCATGAACTTGAATAATTATACTATAAAATCGCAAGAAGCCATCCAGCAAGCGCAACAAATCGCGCAAGGCTACGGGCATCAACAAATTGAAAACGAACACCTATTTAAAGGTATTTTTGAAGTCGATGAAAACGTACTTCCGTTTTTATTAAAAAAATTAAATGTAAATGTTTCCATTCTTGAACAAGCTTTAGACAAACAAATTGAAAGTTTTTCAAAAGTATCAGGCGGCGAACTCATGTTGTCTCGCGAAGCTGGAAAAACCTTAAATGAAGCAGCTATCATTGCTAAAAAAATGAAGGATGATTATGTTTCTATAGAACATTTAATCTTAGCTGTTTTAAAATCCAACAGTAAAATCGCACAAATGCTGAAAGACCAAGGGGTTACCGAAAAAGGTCTCACAGCAGCCATTAACGAATTACGTCAGGGCGAAAATGTTACTTCTCAAAGTCAGGAAGACACTTATAATTCGTTAAACAAATATGCTAAAAACTTAAATCAGTTAGCTAAAGATGGCAAATTAGATCCTGTTATTGGTCGTGATGAGGAAATTAGACGTATTCTTCAAATTTTATCGCGAAGAACTAAAAACAACCCCATTCTAGTAGGTGAACCTGGAACAGGAAAAACAGCTATTGCCGAAGGATTAGCGCATAGGATTATTGATGGCGACATCCCAGAAAACCTTAAAGACAAACAAATTTTCGCCTTAGACATGGGCGCATTAATTGCTGGAGCTAAATATAAAGGTGAATTTGAAGAACGACTAAAAGCCGTAATTAAAGAGGTAACAACTAGTGATGGTGATATCGTATTATTTATTGACGAAATACACACCCTTGTGGGTGCCGGTGGCGGACAAGGCGCTATGGATGCAGCTAACATTTTAAAGCCTGCACTAGCCCGTGGCGAACTCCGTGCTATTGGTGCTACCACCTTGGATGAGTACCAAAAATACTTTGAAAAAGACAAGGCTTTAGAGCGTCGTTTTCAAAAAGTAATGGTGGACGAGCCAGACACTGAAAGCGCTATTTCTATATTAAGAGGTATTAAAGAAAAATATGAAACACACCATAAGGTTCGTATAAAAGACAAAGCTATTATTGGTGCTGTGGAGTTGTCTTCAAGATACATCACCAACCGTTTTCTTCCAGATAAAGCCATTGATTTAATGGATGAAGCGGCATCGAAACTACGCATGGAAATCAACTCTAAACCTGAAGAATTAGATGTTTTAGATCGAAAAATCATGCAGTTAGAAATTGAAATTGAAGCCATTAAGCGAGAAAAGGACGAAGTTAAACTCAAATCACTTCGTGCCGATTTAGCAAATCTTAAGGAGTCTAGAAATGAAATTAATGCCAAATGGAAAAGTGAAAAGGAAGTTGTAGATAACATCCAAAACACAAAACAAAATATTGAAAATTTTAAGCTTGAAGCTGAAAAAGCCGAGCGTGAAGGCGATTACGGTAAAGTAGCCGAATTGCGTTACGGTAAAATTAAAGAAGCCCAAGAGCAGCTTGAAACGTATCAGCAAAAATTACAAGAGCACGCAGAAAACTCATTAATAAAAGAGGAAGTAACTTATGATGACATTGCTGAAGTGGTTGCTAAATGGACTGGTATTCCTGTTACTAAAATGCTACAAAGCGAACGTGAAAAGCTACTTAAACTTGAACAAGAGTTACACAAACGTGTGGTCGGTCAAGAAGAAGCCATTGAAGCCGTTAGTGATGCCGTAAGAAGAAGTCGTGCTGGTTTACAAAATCCGCAAAAACCTATTGGTACCTTCCTATTTTTAGGAACCACAGGGGTTGGTAAAACCGAATTGGCCAAAGCGTTGGCGGAATATTTATTTGATGATGAAAACGCGATGACCAGAATTGATATGAGTGAATACCAAGAGCGTCATGCTGTAAGCCGCTTAGTTGGTGCACCTCCAGGATATGTTGGTTATGATGAAGGCGGACAATTAACCGAAGCCGTTAGACGTAAACCTTATTCTGTGGTACTTTTGGATGAAATTGAAAAAGCGCACCCAGATACCTTCAATATTCTTTTACAAGTATTAGATGAAGGTCATTTAACAGATAATAAGGGACGCATTGCAGATTTTAAAAACACCATTATTATAATGACTTCAAATATGGGAAGTCAGATTATTCAAGAACGATTTGAAGCCGTCAAGGACATTCAAACCGCCATTGAAGGTGCCAAGGTTGACGTGCTGGCTTTATTAAAACAAACTGTAAGACCCGAGTTTTTAAACCGTATTGACGACACCATTATGTTCACGCCTTTGAGTAAAGAAAATATTATAGAAATCGTAGGATTACAACTTAAAAGTGTTACCAAAATGATTGCATCACAAGGCATAACATTTGATGCAACAGCTGAAGCCATTAACTATTTAGCTGAAAAAGGATACAACCCAGAATACGGTGCTAGGCCCGTGAAACGCGTCATTCAAAAAGAAGTTTTAAATGCGTTAAGTAAAGAAATTCTAGCAGGAAAAGTAACTACAGATAGTATTATTCTACTAGATGCCTTTGATGAGCAATTGGTTTTTAGAAATCAAGGCGATTTAATACATGAAGAAGTTTAAGGTAGAAATAAGTTTTTAGAACAAAATACACTCTCAAAAGCCTTAAAGACAATTAATTAAACATAAAAAAGCAACGAGAATAATTATAATATTCTCGTTGCTTTTAACGTTTTGTAAATAATTTAATAATTATTTAGTAAAAAAAAGTTGAAAAATAAAATTTTACACTATGTTTTCTACAATTTACACAAATACCCTACCGTTAATCTAAAAAACTAAGTATTTTAAGTAAAAACCCCCTTTTATTTCTAGTTTAGCCTTAATAATTAACTCTATAAATGGGCTTTTTTCTACAAAAACTTTATTGTTTTAATGAAAAACTCACAGTAAAAACCTAATTATCAGCTTCATGAACATTTCACCTTACCTGGATTACACCCTCCTAGAATCGACAAGTACAGAACGTGAAATTATCGACTTATGCAATAAAGCAAGAGAAAATAATTGTTTTAGCATTTGTGTAAACGGTTCGTACGTATCATTGGCGAAACAATTTCTACAGGATACAGAAATTAAAGTAACTACTGTTGTTGGTTTTCCGATGGGTTGTGCTACGACTAAATCTAAAATCTACGAGGCAAAACAAGCCATTTTAGATGGTGCTGAAGAAATAGGCATGGTTGTAAACTTAGGTTATGTGAAGAGTAAAAATTATGTTTCGGTATTAAAAGATATTAGCGACGTAAAAATGGCTATTGGTAATATTCCACTTAAAGTCATAATAGAGATTTCAGAATTAAACAAAAATGAAATTGTTAAGATTAGTGAAATCTGCATCGATGCTAAGGCCGATTTTATAGAAACATCTACTGGGTTTTCAAAAAGCGGTGCTACACTAACAGCAATAAAAATCATTAAAAAAACCATTAAAGACGCAGCTCAAATTAAAGCTTCTGGTGATATACTTGATTATGAGTCGGCTGTAAAATACCTTGAAGTTGGTGCCGATCGCCTAGGGATTACTCCCGCTTTTAAGGGCTTAAACAAAAACAGTCGCCAACAAAGGAATAGCAAAATCTACAAACAATACTTAGAGTCTGCCGCTAAAAAATCGGAATCCATTAATTCTGACACCACCAAGGAAGCAAACGCTTACAGCAAATTTTAAACCAGACTATTTAAACAAATCTGTTCTATTTAACCGCCTAATGAGGTTAAATAGAAAAATGTTAATACCTTTATAACTGTTAAAGGGGTTTTATAACCCTATGTAGAACAAATAGTTATAAATTTATTAACATATGAATCCATTTAGCCCATATATTGATCACACTTTATTAAAGGCAACCGCTACAAAAGAAGATATCATTACTCTCTGCAAAGAAGCCGAAAAATATGATTTTTTCTCAGTTTGTGTAAACAGTTCTTTTGTTTCAACCGCTAAAAAAGCTTTAAACAACTCCAAGGTTAAAGTATGTTCGGTGGTAGGATTTCCTCTAGGAGCCATGAGTACAGAAGCTAAAGTTGCCGAAACACAGAGCGCTTTAAAAGACGGGGCCGACGAAATTGATATGGTTATCAATATCGGACTCTTAAAAAGTAAAGATTACCAAGCCGTAGAACACGACATTGCCGCTATAAAACATATCATGCCCCACCAGGTTTTAAAGGTAATTCTAGAAACCTGTTATTTAGAAGACTCGGAAATTTTAAAAGCTAGTGAAATTGCTATAAAAGCAGGAGCCGATTTTATTAAAACTTCTACAGGTTTTGGCACACGTGGCGCCAGCACCAATGATATTAAAATTATGAAAAGTGCTTGTACTAAGGATACTAAAATTAAAGCTTCAGGAGGTATTCGAGACGCAGAAACCGCCTTACATTACATTAATCTAGGTGTAAAACGCTTAGGTACCTCGTCTGGAATCGCCATTGTAAACGGCACCACATCAAATTCTAATTATTAAATAATAAATGTATGAGTGTTCATATTGAAGCCCAAAAAGGAGATATCGCAGAAACCATATTGCTCCCGGGCGATCCTTTACGCGCCAAATGGATTGCGGAAACTTTTTTAGAAAATCCTGTTTGTTTTAATAAAGTAAGAAACATGTTTGGTTATACTGGAACCTATAACGGTAAGAGGGTTTCTGTTATGGGAACTGGTATGGGTATCCCTTCCATTTCCATTTACGCCCACGAACTTATTACCGAATATGATGTAAAAAATTTGATTCGTGTGGGCAGTGCTGGGTCCTATCAGGAGGATGTAAAAATTAGAGATATTGTTTTAGCCATGGCTGCATCATCCAACTCAGGTTTAAACGAAATCCGATTTAACGGGGCTGATTACGCACCTACTGCAGATTTTGATTTATTTAAAAAGGCACTAAAAGCTGCTGAAACAAAGAACATACCAATAAAAGCAGGTAATATTTTTAGTTCAGATGAGTTTTATGCCGACGATTTTAAATCGTTTAAAAAATGGTCCAAATTTGGTGTGCTTTGTGTAGAGATGGAAACCGCTGGATTGTATACTGTAGCCGCAAAACACCATGTTAAGGCACTTTCTATTTTAACCATTTCTGATTCCTTAGTTACAGGAGAGCGCACCACAAGTTTAGAAAGAGAAACAACCTTTAAAGATATGATTGATATTGCTTTAGAACTTGCATAAACCAAAATGTTTGATTTAAAATAAGGGTATAAAAAAAGACCGATCTAGATGTTAGATCGGTCTTTTTTACAAAGAGATATTATAAAAACTAAAACTTAGAAATCAGCATTCTTTAAGTTTGAATTTCTTTGAATTTCATCTTGTGGAATTGGAGTATCATAATCTACTGCAGCATTCCAATCTGGCTTAGAACCTTCGTAACCTGATGGTCCGAAAACAGCATCACCTAACTTTCTTCTTTTGATGTCGTACCATCTTTTGCCTTCAAAAGCAAGTTCGATTCTACGCTCTTCTAATACATCAGCAATAGTAACTGTTCCTGTTAAATCTGCAGGTACAGCACTTGCAGGTACCGTTTCAGCAACATATCCACCATTGGTAGAAGCACCACCTTTACGAGCTCTTGCTCTCACTTGGTTTATATACATTAAAGCAGCAGCACTATCACCAGTTTCAACAGCACATTCAGCCGCGATTAGTAACACTTCAGCATAACGAATCATAGAATAGTTATGACTAGTTGCTCTTTTATTACCACGAGCGTAAGGCCCAGGGAAACGCGAATATTTTGCAATATAAGGCATGTTACCAGCATGCTCATGACCACTAATATCAAATTGAGTATAATCAACTGTAGTACCTCTAATAGTAACTTCGGTTTGGAAACTTACTCGTCTTCTATAATCTTCAGGATCAAAAGAATCATATACAGCCATTACAGGAACAGCAACCGACCAACCTTGATCATCGTCATCACTTCTAATACCAGTCATTGGCGATGTTTGATCGTAAGCATTATCATCAGCTTCTACATTATTATAATCCAATGCGAAAATAGGCTCTGGAGAAGTATCGATATCATTTGCATTAAACAAGGTTTGGAAATTATCATCTAATCTATAAACACCACTGTTTATAACTTTTTTAGCATAGTTGTAAGCTGTAGTAAAATCGGCTGAACTACCACCAGCTAAATCAGTCGTTGCTCTTGTTAAATATACCAAAGCTAAGTAAGAACTCGCTGCACCTTTAGTAGGTATAGCAGCTGCACCTTGAGGAACACTGTGACTTACAGGTAACCATTTTTCAGCATATTCTAAATCAGAAATAATATGAGCATAAATATCAGATACTGAAGAACAAGAAATTGTACTAGCAACTTCCACATCTTCGATAGGAGCATCAATATATGGAACAGATCCAAATAAACGTACTAAATGAAAGTAGTAAAATGCACGTGCAAAATAAGCTTGCGCTACAACTGGATTTTTAATATCAGCTGGCTCATTTACATCATCAGCACCAGCAATTGCATTATTAGCTGCCGCGATTCCTTTATAGATTCTATACCATGGATCGTAAACCATTTCATTATCTCCAGTAATAGAGTGCATGTCCATCTCTACCCTATGCTGTTGAGAAGATTGTAAATTAACCATATCTGAACGCAATAATAAAGAGATAGAAAGCTTTCTTCCCCAAATTTCCTCATTAATCGCATGGGTTAACGCTCCGTTAACAGCCGTTTGGATATCTTGAGTCGTAGAAAAGAATCCATCTGGAGATAACAATCCTACTGGCTCTTCTTCTAAATCAGAGCATCCTACCATTGGTAGACCTACTACCAACAATAACAATATTAATATATATTTATTTTTTTTCATGTTGTCTGTTTTTTTTATTCTTAAAATGTTAAGTTAAGACCGAAAGTAAACGATCTCACGGTTGGATAAGATCCAAAATCGAAACCTCTAGTCGTGTTACTTGCTAAGTTGTTACCGTTAGCACCACCTTGTGCACCAAAATAACTTACTTCTGGATCTAAACCTGAGTAATCAGTAAATGTTAATAAATTTTGACCACTTACAGATAGTCTTAATCGCTCAATACCGATATTATCTAAAACTTTAGCAGGAAGGTTATAACCAAGGGCTAAGTTTTTCAATCTGATATAGCTTCCATCTTCAACAAAACGAGATGACATTTCTCTAGAACTGTTGTTACCTACACGTGGTTGATTAGAACCTGTGTTTGTAGATGACCAAGCGTTGTTATAATAATCGTAAGTTGTGTTAGAATCACCATTATTAAGTTGAACTTTAGTCATATTAAAGATTTCACCACCTTGCGACCCTTGGAAGAAAATGTTTAAATCCCAGTTTTTAAATGTAAAGTTGTTTGTGAATCCCCATGTGAAATCTGGGTTTGGATTACCAATAACTTTTCTATCTCCAGTTGAGAAATCACCACTTTCGTCATAATCAACAAATAAAGGATCTCCTGCTACAGCTCCTGGTACAGCTACTGTACCATCTGGTAAAGCTCCACCTTGGTAAACTCCTGCATATTCGTAACCCCAGAAAAGACCTACTTCTTCACCTTCACGTAAAATATAAGTGTTATTTACACTAAAATAACTTGGCGCTCCATTACCAAAAATATCAAGACCTTTATTCAATTTTGTTACTGTATTTTTGTTTTTAGAGAATACAAAATCTGAAGTCCAAGAAAAATCATCTTTCACAATATTCCTAGTAGTTAAGAACACTTCAACACCAGTGTTGTTAATTTCTCCAACATTCTTTAAGATTTGATCGTTACCAAAACCTAAGTATTGAGGCATTCCACTATCAGCCATAATAAGATCTTTAGTATCAATATTATAGTAATCTAAAGAAAGTGTTATTCTGTTATTCAACAATCCTAAATCAAGACCAAAGTTTGATTGAATAGACGTTTCCCATTTTAAGTCTGGGTTAGCAGGTTGGAAAGGTGTAATTGCAGAAACAGTACTTCCTCCACTTGATGCGTAAATAATTTCAGAAAGCGCTAAAGACTGGTAAGGCGCAATTGATGGGTTACCTGTAGCACCATAACTTGCTCTAAGTTTTAAGTTAGAAATGGTATTACTATCTTTTAAGAAGTTTTCGTTAGAAACTTTCCAACCAATAGCTCCTGAAGGGAATGTTGCATACTTTTCATTTTTAGCAAAGTTTGAAGCACCATCGCGTCTTACTGTAGCTGTAAATAAATACTTATCGTTTAAATCGTAGTTAATTCTACCAAATACCGATTGAATTTCTCTTTCATTCTCATAAATATCACCAACAGTTGGTTGAATTAAGTTTCTAGCAGAATATAAACCATAGTAAGAAAAAGAATCAGAAAGTGTACCTGTACCTTCATTATAGGTCGCATTATTTTGAGTATTTTGATAAGAAAAACCTCCTAATAATGTTAAAGTTCCTTTTCCAATTTCTTTATTATAAGTTAAGTAACTTTCACTTAAAACCGATCTCATTTTAGTTTGATCGATAATCGCTCTACCGTCTAATCCGTTACCAGCAGTTACGGTTAAAGTTCTAGGCATATAAATTCCTCTAAATTGATTTCTAGAGCTTAAACCAAAGGTTGTTTTAAAAGTTAAACCATCGATAATTTGGTATTCAGCAAAAATATTGGCTCTAAAGTTTTCAATTTCTGTATCATCATCTCTTTGAGTAGCTACAGCATATGGATTATCTACTTCATCACCAATTTTATCGTTGGTTGAAAAAGATCCATCACTATTATATACGCCTTTATCTGGAGCAAAACGCATGGCTAAAGTTACAACGTCGTCACCACCTACAGTAACCGATCCGTTAGATTGTGTTGTTACACCACTTTTTTGACTTAAACCTCCTGTTAAGTTCACACCTAACTTAAGCTTGTCTGTTACCTGAGCATCAACATTCGTTAAGAAAGTAACTCTTTCGTAACCAGAGTTTACTAAAATACCATCTTGGTTATAGTAAGTACCAGAAGCGTAAAACTGAGCTTTATCTGTACCACCTGAAAAAGATAACTGATGGTTAGCTGTTCCACCTGTTCTGTAAATCATATCTTGCCAATCGGTATCATAAGCATCTTGTACATACGCGTTAGAGTTTCCTTGATTTACTCTAATTTGATTTTGGTAATCTGCAAAATCATCAGCATTTAATAAATCTAAACGGTTAGATGTATTTTGAACTGAGTACGTCGAGTTTAATTCTACAGTTAATCTTCCACTCTTACCTTTTTTAGTCGTAATCATGATAACACCGTTCGCACCTTGAGAACCGTAGATTGCTGTTGCAGAAGCATCTTTTAATACTTGCATAGACTCGATATCTCCAGCTTGAGGCATGTTTGCACCTACGAAACCATCAACAACAATAAGTGGGTTACTACTAGCATTGATAGAAGTGTTACCTCTAATTTTAATACTGATAGGCGCACCTGGCTCACCACCATTGTTTGTTTGTACGTCAACACCCGCTGCACGACCTTGTAAGGCTTGCGAAGCATCTAATACAGGGAATGCTGTTAATTCTTCAGATTTTACCGAAGAAACAGATCCTGTTACATCACTCTTTTTACGAGCACCATACCCAACAACGACAACTTCATCAAGTTGACTCGTGTCTTCAGCCATTACAACACTAATTGTTTTTTGACCTGTAATTTTAACACTTTGTGAAACATATCCAATATAAGAAAATTGAAGTACATCTCCTGGCTTCACCTCTAATTGAAACCCTCCATCAAAATCTGTTGCTGTTCCTGTTGTTGTTTTAGCAATGATAACATTGATACCAGGAATGGGCGTGTTGTTCTCATCTGTTACAGTACCGGACACCTGATATCCGTCCTGTGCGAACAATGATATATTAAATATCATCATTAACATTAAAGCTAGTTTAGTTTTTAAATTCATTTGTTAATTTTTTTTGTTAATAAATTACTTAGCTATGGTAAACCAATCTGGTTATTTAAACTGGTGCACCAATTTGGCGATGCTAATATATGTTATTATAATGTTAAAATCACAATGAAATTTAAAGAAATCTGAAAATCAACTCTAAAAAATCCTGATATAACAATAAACAGGAGGCTTTTTTCCCATCATCATAGTAAGGTTAAGCCATTCATGCCTAGAGAGTCCCTCACTGTCTGAATCAAATAAAAATAGATTTTTAAACTTTATAAAAAAATAAGTTAAAATTTAAATAATCATGTTTTTTGCTAAGAACCGTTAAACAAAGGAAAAATCATGAAAACAGCTACCATAGCAGTAGCAATGTCATTAGATTTTAATACACTAAACCTTAAGCATGATTTAATAATACTACCATAAAAAAGAAGCCATTACAAAAACGCTACTACCCTACTCAAAAGCAGAAAATTACCTCCTGCCCCGCATATTTTTGCGCGAGACTGTTTAAGCTTGTTGGTTTTAACTGAAGTACTCTAGGATAGCCTCCTGTAGTTTGGCAATCACGCATTAAAATTATCATTTCCCCTGAAGGCGTTAGTTGCACGGTACCTGGTAAAACGGGTGAAGTTATTATAGAATCTAATTTGTTTGCGAAAGGCTCCTCCAACTGGTAGGCCATTCGGTTATTATTTTTAGATATAGTAAATGGTTTTCCTATAAGTAGTTTCTGTTGTGCTTCAGACAATAAATTAAATTCTGGACCTTTGAAAACACCCAATTGACCATGAAGAAAATCATCTTTATTTATTTTTAAACGGGCATTTTTAGGATGGCATTGACCTGAATGAGGCTCAATAGAGAGAAGATCATTATTCCGAATCACATGACTTTGCGTAATCCCCTGATACATACTTCGGCTACGCATAACTATCTCGGATTGAAAGCCTCCTGTAACCGCCAAATACGTTCTGATTCCACCGTTTGCTGAAGAAAAACTTAAAACATTGGAAGCTTTTATTGGTATCATTTTATAGTTAGCAATACGAGTACCATTTAATTTAGCACGCATATCGGCTCCGGAAATACAAATAAAGGTGTCGCATTGAAATTCTAGTTTAGCA
Source organism: Tamlana carrageenivorans (assembly GCF_002893765.1). Taxonomy (NCBI): domain Bacteria; kingdom Pseudomonadati; phylum Bacteroidota; class Flavobacteriia; order Flavobacteriales; family Flavobacteriaceae; genus Pseudotamlana; species Pseudotamlana carrageenivorans. The sequence goes on from NZ_CP025938.1 coordinate 73,357, forward strand.
CCAAGCATGGTCATTTCCAAAACTGCAGAGTCTTCGGCATTGGCGAGAATCGTATTAGCCATAAGCATGGCTTGTTTATCCATAGCCCCAGAATACGGCACACCATATTCATGAACCCCATAACGCCCCAGATCTTGAATACTAGAATACAATCCGCTATTTAAAACCTTAATCACTCGTCACCTCACTTTCTATTTGATACACGCCAGCATCAACCAATACTTTTATATCATTAAATTCTTTTAAGTTCACAGCATAAAACTCAATGCGATCACCAGGTACTGCAAAACAAGGCGGATTCAAATTTTCATTAAAAAAAGGAATGGGCGATTTCCCAATGATGTTCCAACCACCAGGACTTTCGGATGGATACACCCCTATTTGGTTTCCGCCAATGGCAACAGCACCTTTTTCTATAACTAATCTAGGCGTCGATTTTCTTGGCATACTTAAAGTATCATCCAAACCGCCCAAATATAAAAACCCGGGTAAAAACCCAATAAAATAAACGGTATATGTAGCTTGAATATGGCGTTTTATAATCTCTGATTTTGAAATATTTTTTACTGCTGATAGGTGCTCTAAATCTAAAGCGAAGCAATCATCGTAACAAACAGGGATTCGCCAAAGTTGTGACGTTCTTTTTTCTTCCTTTTCAGCTGAAGCATAAACACGTTTTAATCCTTCTATTTTTTGCTGAAAATTAATGGGTGTATGAAAAAGAATTAACACGGATTGATAAGCTGTACGTACCTCAGCAATATCGGCATCTTCGGCAATTCTAATTTTTGATTTAAAACCTAACACATTTTCCAGAATAGACTCTGAAATTTGATTTGGCCATTCCACCAAAATCCCTTGTTCACCAAAGGGTTTGTACGAAAGCTTAAAACTCATTTTTAAATAATTTGAATGCCTTTAGCGTTTAACTGCTTTGTTAGATAAGAAATTAAATGATACGATTCAGGGTTATCGCCATGCACGCAAAAAGTATCTGCTTTAATAGATTGAAAATCACCAGTAATAGTTTTCACTTTTTCTGTTGAAATCATATTAAAAACATGTTCAACCATAGTATCAGAATCGATTATCAAGGCCTTTGAGTCGCTTCTAGAAACCAATGTTAAATCAGCATTATAATTACGATCTGCAAAGGCTTCGTACATAATAGGAATTCGATTTTCAATAGCCAATTTAGCGATTACCGAATTATAAGGCACATACAAATGCACTCGTAACATCAAACATTTCATAACTTCAATGATTACTTGAGCAATTTTTTCATCTACAGCAGCTAAATTATACAAAGCCCCATGAGGCTTCACATGGTGAAGATTTAGATGTTCGGCCTCTAAAACTCTTATTAAATCTTTTATTTGATTTTTAATGGAGGTGTACAGGGCTACACTAGGCATATCTATAGCTTTTCTTCCAAAATGCTCTTTATCAGGAAAACTGGGGTGTGCCCCTATTTTAACACCGTGTTTTTTTGCTAATCGCGACACGGTTGTCATGGTTTCAATATCACCAGCATGACCACCACAAGCGATATTACAAGAAGAAATGAACGGCATGAGCTCGGCTTCGTTACCAAGGCCTTCGCCTACATCGGCATTAAGATCTATACGGGTTTGCATGATTAAAAAATATTTAAATCGAACACCTTATTTAAGGTAGCAACAGACAACAAGATACTAATAATTAAAACAATAGCACCTAATACATTTTGTTTAAAACTGTTTTTATGTTCGCCCAATACGGCAGATTTATTCATTACCCAAATTAAAAACCCTGCAATTATAGGTAATAAAACACCATTAGTAACCTGAGCAAATTTTATAATCTCAATGGATTTAATTCCTAAAGAAGAAAAAAGAACGCCTAAAATAATAATGCTCCCCCAAATACTTTTAAATTTTATGCTACGCATATCGCTTTTCCATCCCAAACAACCACTCATCACAAAGGCAGCGGCTAATGGCGCCGTAATGGCACTTGTAATACCAGCAGCAAACAAGCCTATGTCCAAAAAATACTTAGCAAAACTCCCAAACAAAGGCTATAATCCTTTTGCTAAATCTACAGTACTGTGTACCTCAGACGTTTGAATGGATGCTGCCGAAATCATAATACACATAGATACCATACCGCCTAAAACTACAGCTACAATCGTATCTTTTCTGGCATATTTTAAATCGGTAGGTTTTTGCCACTTCTCCTTAACCAATGAGGCGTGTAAAAATAAGTTATATGGCACCACGGTAGTCCCTATTAAAGCGATAACGGTGAGTAAATTTTCTTTTGAAATATTTGGAATGAAGGCACCTTTAAAAAAATCGCCTAGATTGGGTTTTGTAATAATGGCTGTTGGCAGAAAAGCCAAACTCATTAAAGTTACTAAAGCCACTAAAACCCGTTCCAGAATTTTATAATTGCCCATGTACAATAACGAAAAAGCAATAACTCCAATTAAAACACTTAAACCATTTAAAGAGAAACCACCTATAGCCAAAATTTTTTTACCGATAATAGCCTCTAAACCCAAAACACCACCACTTATATTTCCGGCTTCGTAAGCGGCATTCCCAATAACGATGGCCGAGAGTATTAAAAGTAAAGCCAATACTTTTATTACAGGATGTTTTATTTCATCGCGAATAATTTCCGACAAGCCTTTTTGAGAAATAATACCTAATCTAGCCGACATTTCCTGTAAAACAATAGTTGCCAAAATAGACAAAACCATAGCCCACAATAAGGAAAAACCAAATCCTACACCAGCTAAAGTGCATACCGTCACGGTTCCAGGGCCAATAAAGGCAGCTGCTACCAAAGGGCCTGGGCCAATATTTTTTAACCAGTTTTTCAAATGGGTGTTTGGGTGTTACCTATTTTATTGGTTTAATTTTTAGAAACAGCATTTAGGGAATAAATAGCAAAACTTCCTAACCAATGTCCGCCCTCATAACTATCTTCAAAAATACTAGGTAAAGAATAATTGATACTTTGGTTGGCTATATTTTTAAGATGATTAAACTCTGGTAAGTCTTCTGCTATTTTATAAAAATTCCATGCTCTAGAAAAATTCACGCCATCTAGATGTACCAAATGCCCATCGGTTCTATCAGACACTTTTCCGGGTTCTAAATTGTAGTTTTTATTTTTAAGTTCTGGCAGAAATTTATCTAACCACACTAAAAATTCGTCTTTAGACAGTAAGCGCTTCATCAAAGCGGCCTCTTCAAGACATGGTGATAAAAAATCACTTCCGCTAGGCTCCCAGCTCATCGGGCAATCTTCATCATTCATATAAAACGATTTAGCACGCTCGGCAATAGCTGATTTAAGCGCTTCGTGGTTTACGGCTTCGGCATAATCGTAAGCAAAAGACAAACCAAATGCTGTATTAGGATGCGTTCCTACGCGTAATGGATAGTTTAATTTTGGTAAAAACTCGATGTATTTTTCAGCTATTAAATCGGTTAAAGGGTGCAAGTTAGCTTCCAGTGTTCTTGCGGTATCATCATCCCAATTATGTAGCGTTTCGGCTAATTTTAACAACCAAGCCCAGCCATAAGTACGCTCGTAACTTTTATTATGCTTTCCATAAAAGTAAGCCACTTCAGCTTCAATATTTTCCTTAGACATGTTGATTAACAAACGCTTTTTAATTTGATTGGTACCTTCTAGATTAGGAAAGTTTTTTAATAAACTTACCAAACTCCAATGACCATGAACCGCCGAATGCCAATCGAAGCATCCATAAAATGCAGGATGTAAAACATGAGGCGCTTTTAAATCCTTATCATCTCCAAGGGTTTGCGATAATCGGTTAGGATATTCAATATTAATACAGTGTAATGGCAACTCGGCCAATTTATTTGCATGAGCAAGGTCTAATTTTGGAACTTCTGCAATTGGAACCGGTTGTTGTGTGGTTAAACCATATACTTCTTCTTTCTTTTTTGAAGACTGACAGCCCCAAATTATATTTAGAGCTAGTAGTGTGTATAAATATTTCATAAGCATTAAAAGATTTAAAAGCCGAAACTATTAAATTAAAACACATTTATAAATAAACAACGAGAGTTTTTCATGATTAAAACATAAAAAATTTCAATTTTAAATATCTAAAAACAAAATAGTTACATTTTTTATTTCTTTTCTTTGATTTTATCACGCAACTAAATACAAAATCTCACATCTCTTAATCAAACAATTTAAAACCCAAAATCATGAACAAATCAATTTTATCAGTAAAAAGTATCTTATCTCTATGTTTAATCGGTAGCTTAATTTTTAGTTGTGATAATAACGACGATGACATTGTTTGCCAAGAGGCCTTAACAGGAGAGTTAACAGAACATGAAACAGCATTGGTTGGTGAATGGACTCTAAAAAGTATTATTTCAGACGAGGAAATTGATTTAACCGACGATGATGAAGATAACGCTAGTAAAGACATTTTTTCTCAATATGATGAATGCCTACAAGACTCGGTATACAATTTCGAATCTGATAGAGCTTTTACTTATGAGTTAGGTAAAAATGCTGCAGATTGTAAAGAACAACAAGAATTTGATGGCACTTGGAAATTAAATGAAGACCATATGCTTATTTTAGTCTCTAATTGTGTTGAATCACGTACTTCTATTGAAATTGATGAAGAAAGCACGGAATTTTCTGTAGAAAGTACTGTAATTTTCACCGATGTTAACGACGAGAAGATGACTTTAACTATTACCACTACTTATGAAAAAACTGCAAATGCAGATGTAGAGGAAGAAGAAGCAGAGTAGTTCAACTTTATTTCTCCAATATTTAATACACTAAGCTGTTCTAATAAAATTAGGACAGCTTAGTGTATTTTAAACCTATTTAAATCTGTAAATTTGCAAAAGAATTAAATTAAGATTTTGCTTTTTTTTGAAGCGTAATGTAATCGATTATTTAAAACCATTAATTAGAAAGAATTATGAAAAAGTCAGTTATATTTTTTACGGCAGTAATTTTATGTGTTTTATCATTTGGGTGTCATGAAAGCAATGATGATTTCCCTTGCGAAGAGGCTCTTACTGGAGAATTATCCGCTAAAGAATTAGATTTTAAGGGTAAATGGAAACTATCAGCTATAACATGTGATATTCCTATCGATATTACCGATGATTCTACAGATAACCCAAGCACAAATCTTATGGCTCAATACCCATCATGCTACCGAGATAATATTTATATATTTAGCAAAGATCGAGAATACAAATTTCTTCAAGGTAGCACTTTAACCGATTGTGATGATCGCTTTGAAAACATAGGAACATGGGCGCTTAGTGACGGCAGCTTATTAACTACAGTAACCTTCTGTTCAAGGGAGTCTTTAGATATTACTTTAGAAAATAGCGATACTGAATTCTCTAATGAATTCAACCAAACCTTAGTCGATATTAATGGCAATAAAGTATATTTAAATATCACTAAAACATTTAAAAAAAAATAGGGTAAATATCATAAAATCCATTATTAAAGCGACTGATTAACAACTGGAGAATAATTTATGTTAGGCAGTCGTTTTTTTATTACCCCAACCACCCTTCACGATCCAAACTTCTATATTGAATGGCTTCACTAATATGGGTGCCATTAATACTTTCAGAACCGTCTAAATCGGCTATAGTTCTGGATACTTTTAAAATACGATCATAGGCTCTTGCCGAAAGATTTAATCGGTCCATGGCCGTTTTTAGTAATTCCTTTGAAGCCCCGTCTAACCCACAGTATTTCCTAATTTGTTTGCTATTCATTTGGGCATTATAATGCACAGTTTCAGATTCGGAAAAACGCATGGTTTGAATCGCCCTAGCCTCTGTTACGCGTTTTCTAATCTCTACCGACGTTTCACTTTTGCGTTCATCAGAAAGTTTTTCAAAAGGGACTGGTGTGACTTCGATATGTATATCAATACGATCTAACAAGGGTCCTGAAACTTTACTTAAATACCGCTGCATTTCGGCGGGGCTGGAAGTTACTGGCGCATTAGGATCGTTAAAATAACCGCCCGGACTGGGATTCATACTGGCTACTAACATAAACGAGGAGGGATAAGTAACCGTAAATTTTGCTCTTGAAATGGTAACCTCGCGATCTTCCAACGGTTGGCGCATCACTTCTAAAACTTCGCGTTTAAATTCTGGGAGTTCGTCTAAAAATAAAACCCCGTTATGTGATAATGAAATTTCTCCAGGTTGTGGGTAACTTCCCCCACCAACCAAGGCAACATTTGATATCGTGTGATGGGGACTCCTAAAGGGCCGTTGCGCCATTAACCCTGTATCTTTCACCCGACCAACCACCGAATGAATTTTAGTGGTTTCCAAAGCTTCATGAAGCGTCATTGGCGGCAATATACTTGGTAAGCGTTTAGCTAACATCGTTTTTCCTGCACCCGGAGGACCGATTAAAATAATGTTGTGACCTCCAGCAGCTGCAATTTCCATACAACGCTTGATGCTCTCCTGACCTTTCACATCACTAAAATCGAATTCCGGAAACTCTAACCTTTTATTAAACTCTTCACGCGTATTAATAATGGTTTGTTCTAGCAGTTCACCTTTATCAAAGAAATTGATAACTTGTTTGATATTATCTACGCCATAAACCTCTAAATTATCTACTATAGCAGCTTCCTTAGCATTAGAACTTGGCAAAATAAAGCCTTTAAAGCCTTCTTCCCGCGCCTTAACCGCAATAGGAAGTGCGCCTTTAATGGGGTGTATACTGCCATCTAAAGACAATTCACCCATAATCAAATACTGCTCTAAGTTTTCGGCTTTAATTTGATTGGATGCGCTTAAAATGCCTATGGCTAAAGTTAAATCGTAAGCACTGCCCTCTTTCCGCAAATCGGCAGGAGCCATATTTATGGTTATTTTTTTACCAGGGATTTTGTAACCATTATTTTGAAGCGCTGCAGCAATACGGAAGTTACTTTCTTTTATAGCGTTGTCGGGCAATCCTACCAAATGGTAACCAATACCACCATCAACATTCACCTCTACAGTTATAGTTGAAGCCTCAACGCCAAACACGGCGCTAGCAAATACTTTTTTAAGCATAATTAAAAATTAACAGCTCAAATGTAAGAAAAGTATTCCTATAAATACAAGAAATCCCGCCAAAGCGGGATTTCAATAATAAATATCTTATTCGTGGTTTAGTTTAAAAACTTAGGTTTAAACACTAACATGGCCCAAGCCCAGTTTTGAACACCATCGGCATCAGCTTCAGGAACATTTTTAAGTTCGTACATACCATCGGCCGCAAACATGTGCGAGTATCCAACTTTTAAAGCATAACCTTTAAACGCTTTAGAAAATACTAAATCAACTTCAGTTCCTAAGGCTTTTTCTCCGCTTGCTAACGCTTCTTCACCTCTAAAGTTTAAAGCTTTAACTAAAAGACTTGATGAATCGCTAAATTTAAAATTTGCACTCGCATGAATATCAACCAAGCCAATAGAGTTTGCATGGTTTCCTACGTAGAAGTAATCCATAAAACCGTTAAATTTGTGGTTGGTTCCATATAGAGGGAAAAAGGCTCCTGTGTTATCGGCATTACTTTCACCGTTACCACTAATAATTTCGGCACCTATTCCTAAGCCAATTTTATCTGAAGCTTTAAATCCGAAATCTAAACTAGACAAGAAACCACCTTTTACATTTTTGTATGAGGTTCCATAAATAGCTTCTCCAGTTTGTAAGTATAAATTAGCAGCAAGAGAAAAAGCATTTTTACCATATTTTAAATGCACACCCATGGTTTGTAAATTAGCCACATCATTTAACCCAGCTGCATCATTTTGGAAACCATTATTCATTAATAATAAACTTCCTGAAAAAGCACCCCATTTCTGACTTAAATGCGCCATATACATGGTTTTATACGAAAAGAATCCTGAAGTATTATACTCATTACCTTGAGAGATAAAACCTGTTGGATTAGAATAATCTTGGTTAAAGGCTAAAGCCACATCTAAAGCAAAATCATTTTTCTTGTATTTTATCATTCCCGCATCATGGTTACGTCCTTGTTGCGCCCAATCTAATCCTCCAAGAATACGTTGGTCATCGTAAGATAAAACTTGACGTCCTAGTTTGGTAGACCAGCCTTCTCCAAGTTTAATTTCTGCCCAGGCTTGAAAAATACCAAAGGAATTATTCATATCATAAGGCAGAATTTGTCTGTTTTCTCCCCAAACAAAAACATCTTGCAGGCTAATAAACACCTTATAGCTATCTGTTTTATAACCAGCTTTTAACCTTACTCTGGTAGAAATTCCGTAACCTGGCTCTACATTTTCTGGAATTAAGGATCCGAATCCATGACGGTATTCTGTACGGGGTCTCAATTCGCCATCTAATGAAAATTGTGCTTGTGCCCACTGTATAGATGCTAAAAATAGCGCCAAAATTAAGTATTGTTTTCTCATGTGTTTGTTTTTAAGTTTGATTTTTATTTTTGGTTTTTATTAGTTATTTAACTTAAACTTATAGCGTTTAAAGATACTAAAACACGGCGATTAACACAATCGCCATATTAAATATTTGATAATTTTTATAAAATTTTGAAGGACATTTTATTAATGCTCCAAAAAGTCGATTAAATGCTTTCGATATGTGTAATAATCGTCGTGTTCGAGCACCGATTTTCTAGTACGAGGTCTTTCGAAGTCAATATTTAAAACATCCCCAATTTTAGCTTTAGGACCACTAGTCATCATCACAACACGATCGGCAAGAAAAATAGCCTCATCCACATCGTGGGTAATCATTACTGCTGTAATTTTTTCTTTATTCCAGATTTCAATGAGAATATCTTGAAGCTCACCACGTGTTAAAGAATCTAACATCCCGAAAGGCTCATCTAGTAAAAGCACTTTAGGTTTAATAGCGAAGGCTCTAGCAATACCAACACGTTGTTGCATCCCTTGCGATAAATCGCTTGCTTTTTTATGAAAAGCATCTTCTAAACCTACCTTTTGTAAATAGTATTTAGCAATATCGTGACGTTGCGCTTTGGTAGCATGAGGAAAAACTTGATCGACTCCCAAAAGTACATTTTGAAGGGCCGTCATCCAAGGCATTAAACTAGGCGCTTGGAAAATAACACCGCGATCTGGTCCTGGCCCTGTAATGTGTTTTCCTAAAACTGAAATATGGCCGCCAGAAATAGGATTCAATCCTGCAATCATTGACAACATGGTTGTTTTTCCGCAACCTGAATGCCCAATAATGGTCACAAACTCCTCCTTTTTAATTTGAAGATTTAAATCCTCAAGCACCACATAATCTCCTTTAGGTGTTGGGTAAACTTTCTTTAAGTTTTTTAAATCTAACATCACTTCCGATGAAGGAAAAACTTCAGCTTCTGTAATCACTCGTTTTGGCGTATTTTCTATAATATTTGTAGTCATATCTCTCATTAATTAAAGCGTCCAACAAAACTTTTTGGTTCTAATTCTGGTAATACAATAGCTTCTTGAGCTTCTGCTTTACGATCGTTTCCTATCTCCATCAAGTACTCGATAATCGCATTTCTAGTTTCCTTAAAATTGGCATTATCATTCATCTCGGTTTTATCACGAGGACGCTCGATATCAATTTTAAATTCTGGACCTAGAGTTGCTTTTGGACCTGGTTTAAGCGGAATAATACGATCGGCCATGTAAATACCTTCATCCACATCGTTGGTAATAAGTAAGGCCGTACGTTTATCTTTTCCCCAGATGTTTAAAATTTCATCTTGAAGATTCCCACGTGTTAAGGCATCTAAAGCACCTAGAGGTTCGTCCATAATAATCATTTCTGGCTTCATCGATAAGGCTCTGGCTACAGCAACACGCTGACGCATACCACCAGACAACTCACCAGGACGTTTATTAATCGCATGTGATAAACCCACCATATCAACATAATCTTTAACGATTTCGTTTAGCTCTACTTTTGTTTTCTTTGGAAAAGCTTCCTTAACCGCCATGTAAATATTTTGACCTACGGTTAACCATGGCAATAGCGAATAATTTTGAAAAATAACACCACGCTCATGACTGGTTCCTACAACAGGCACGCCTTTAAATAAAACCTCACCACTTGTAGGCTGAATAAGTCCGTTTATTAAATTTACTAAAGTTGTTTTTCCACTTCCTGTAAACCCTACGATGGCTACAAACTCGCCTTCTTCAATAGTTAAATTGATGTTTGAAAGCACTTCAGATTCTGCGTCGCCTTGACCGTAAGATTTGTATATATTATTTAATTCTAAGTATGCCATTTTCTTTACGTGTTAATTTGTTGATTCGTTTATTTGTTGAATTATTTAACAGTTATACGATTAAACAATTCAACGATTCCACATCCCTCTAAATAGCTTCCGATTTATTGAACGACACCCAGTTTTGAATGGTTAACATGATGCGATCTAATAAGAATCCGATGATCCCGATAACAAACATGGCTACAATAATTTTTGAATTTGAATCGTTTGCTCCATTTTGAAATTCTTCCCAAACAAATAAGCCTAAACCTGGACTCTGTGCTAATAATTCGATAGCAATTAAAACCATCCAAGCTACAGATAAAGTAATTTTAAGTCCGGTGAAGATTAATGGTAAAGACGATGGTAAAATCACCTTAAACACTTTTTGTACTGGTCCTAATTTCAATACTTTGGCCACATTGATATAATCTTTATCTACCGATGCCACACCCATGGCCGTGTTTACTAAAGTGGCCCACATGGAGCAGAACCCTACACTTATGAATGAGATGATGAATGAACTATCTTCGGTTGAATCGATTAAAATCGTTTTTACAATCATAAACACTAATAAGTACCACACTACTGGAGACACTGGTTTGAAAATTTGAATAAACCAGTTGAACGCACTTTTTAATGTTGGACTTAATCCGATTAGAATTCCGATTGGAATCGCGATAAATAACGCCAATAAGAATCCGGCGAATACCGTTTTTAAACTCATTACAATTTGATCGATAAACGATGGTCTACCCGTATATGTAATGGGGTCTTTTCCTGCAGCGATACGCTTTTCGTTTAAAGCCGCTGTTTTTTCAATAAATGCCTCTTTATCGGCTCTAATAATTTTATGGTCTCTTAACAACGATTGGTAAGAATCCCAAACCTGGCCAGGTGATGGTAAGGTATTTGGCTGACAACTAACATCACCAGAAGCAATACAAGCTTTCATCGCTTCGGCCGCCTCTGGACCTTGATCGGCTAAAGCAGTTTCAATTTTATAATTAGCTTCACGGTTGTAAAGCGACTCGGCTCCAAGTTGCCACAAACCTAAAAATAATAGAATAGAAGCAATAGGTACGACAACTTTACGTAAGAAATTAATAAAATCTTCCTTCTCTAGTTTTCCTGTAAATAAATCTTTTAAGGTTGTTAAAAAACCGAATCCCATGAATTTGGATACTTTTTCTAATGTTATACTTTGCTTCATAATTCTAAAATTTTATTATCTAACTAATTACTGTACTGCTTTATCTTTATTTCCTATTGAGAAACTATTGATATATGAAATTGGATCTTTACCATCATATACTTTTCCGTCTATAAAATCTGTTGTTGCTGGTTTATAACCGTCGGTTGCTGGAATATCGCTTGCTGGAATATGACCTTCTTCTACTAAAAGTTTTGCTGCTTTATTCCAAACATCTGGTCTATAAATATCTTTAATCGTTTCCGCATACCAATCTGCTGGTTTTGCTTCAGGAATTTGTCCCCAACGACGCATTTGAGTTAAGAACCATACACCATCTGAGTAGAAAGGATACGTTGCGTTATACTTGTAGAATACATTAAAGTCTGGCATGTCACGCTTATCACCTTTTTCAAATTCGAAAGTACCTGTCATAGAGTTTGCGATAACAGCTTCATCTGCTCCTACGTATTGAGACATTGATAAGATTTTTACAGCTTCAGCTCTATTACTTGGCTCATCTAACCATTTTCCTGCTCTAATTAAGGCTTTAGTCACGGCTATAGCTGTATTAGGGTTTTCTTCAATAAACTTCTCGGTCATTACAAATACTTTTTCAGGATTGTTTTTCCAGATATCGTAGTTCGTTACTACTGGCACTCCAATTCCTTTAAAAACCGCTTGTTGATTCCATGGCTCACCTACACAGTATCCGTAAATAGTTCCTGCTTCTAAGGTTGCTGGCATTTGTGGCGGAGGCGTTACAGAAAGTAAAACTTCAGCATCGATTTGCCCTTGTACGTTATCGGCAGTGTACATTCCAGGGTTAATCCCTGCAGCTGCTAACCAATATCTAATTTCGTAGTTATGAGTTGATACTGGGAATACCATACCCATTTTAAAAGGTTTTCCAGAGTTTTTATACTCATTAATAACAGGTTTTAAAGCATCTGCTTTAATAGGATGAACTGGTTTTCCTTCTGAATCCATTGGAACATTAGGCTTCATTTTAGACCAAACATCGTTTGACACTGTAATCCCGTTTCCATTTAAATCCATAGAAAACGTCGTTACTAATTTAGCTTGTCTTCCAAAACCTGCACCAGCAGCAATTGGCTGCCCTGCTAGCATGTGCGAACCATCTAACTGTCCGTCGATCACACGATCTAAAACATTTTTCCAGTTTGATTGTGCTTCAACAGATACAAATAAACCTTCATCTTCAAAAAATCCTTTTTCCTTAGCAATTGCTAAAGGCGCCATATCTGTTAATTTGATAAAACCAAATGTTAATTGTGGTTTTTCAATATCTAAAGTTTTTGTTTTTGAAGTTTCAGTAACAACGTTTTCGGCAATGGTTTGCTTCTTTTCTTTACTACCACAAGAGAACAGTAAAGCTGCTACTGGTAGGATTAAAGTTGATTTTTTAAATAATGATTTCATCTGTGTTTGATTTTGATTAAACTAAGTATTAATACTTATACAAGGCAAATATATAAGTAGTCTACGTGACAGATCATGTCAATACACATGTACAATCCTCTTTTTTAACAGTTATTAACCTGCTAAAAACCATAAAAAATCCATAAAACACTATTTAACAAGCCATTAAAAACATCCGTAAACAAAAAAGCGTTACTTAAAACTCTAAGTAACGCTTCTAATTTTTCTAAAAAATATACGTAGTTTTTGATAAAAAGTATTCTATTCTAGAATTTTTGAAATAAAATGAGATTCAAAATACGTAGATGATTTTATTTTTCTAAGGATTCTAGCCAAGCTTCCTGAGAGAGTGCTTGGTACTTTTTATTATCACCATAAGGATCTGCTCCCCCATCAAAATACTGTTGAATTTGTTTTAAAGGAATGGTGTCCGACATTTTCTCTGGAACCTCATAACGGTGATTCCCATGAAAATCATGACATTGAATACAAGTAGACCATTGTTTTTTAGCAATAATAGCTTTGTGGGAGATATCTAAAGGATCGTTTTCTACTTCCAAATCTTGATGACAATTTTTACAATAATCGGCAGAAACAACCGAAACACGTTCTTCTTGATGTTCGGTATGACAGGTAATACAAGTAGTTGCATCAATTTCTTTAACCGCATCTTTAAAGCGAGGCTCCTTAAAGCGATGTGTAGGATGCCTATCGTTTGCGCGATCATGACATTGCATACAGTTATCTACAGTCACATCTTGAGTACCAAAATCGACACCATGTTCTCGAGCACCAACAGCATGTGATATATTAGATTGTATTTGCTGAAGTAAATTCCCCTTAGCATCGGCATGACAGGCAAAACAAGACAGTTCCTGATGACCTGTATTCATCGGTCCAACAGATACATATTGCTCGGCTGAATCTAGGGTTAAAACATAAAAAATCACAGCGCCCAAAACCACACCTATAACACTTCCTATAACTTGTCTTTTTCGCAACGGACTTACTTTAAACATGTTACTTGTTTTTTTCTAATTAAATTTCAATTGTAATTTCTTCACTTGCTGGATAACTCACACAGGTTAAAATTTGCCCTTTCGCAACGTCATCCTCTGACAACAAATGCCCCTCGGTCATGGTTATTTCTCCCGAAACACATTGGGCTTTGCAAGTAGAACACATACCGGAGCGGCAGGAATAGGGAATCACAATATTTTCAGACATGGCTTGTTGTAATATCGATTGATCCCCTCTAGCCTTAAATTGTTTTACATCGCCATTAATTTTTAATGTCACGGTACAAACCAGGTTCTTACCAGTAACTTTAACAGGCGCAGCCTTAAAAACTTCAATTTTTATTTGTTCTCTTGTGATGCCTTGATTTTTTAAAAGCGTTTTGGTCTGCTCCATATACCCTGAAGGGCCACAAATCATATAAACATGATCGCTAAAATTTAATTGGTGTTTGGCAAAAATTTTAATTAGTAAGCCTGCGTTTATTAATCCTGAATGGTAATTGTTTTGAGAAGCTTTAATCGACGATACAATATGCTCAACAGCAAAATGATCGGGATGACTAATTTCTAAAGCTTTAATTTCTTCATGAAAAATAATGGATGCCTCATTTTGGTTAGCATAAACCAATAATACCTTAGACTGCTTTTCTTCAGACAAAATAGATTTAACTATTGAAAACATAGGCGTAATGCCACTTCCTCCAGCAAACAGCACATATTGATTTCTATCATGCACCTGAGGCTCTACCAAGAATGACCCCGCAGGATCATCAACCACCAACTTATCACCAACCTTTAAATGATCGTGTACGAAATTGGAAACCAATCCTTTTTCAACTCTTTTAATGGTTATTTTTAAATCTTTATCGGTATAAGGATTGCTGCTAAAAGAGTATGCACGTTTATGAACCACATTATCTATAGGCACATGAATGGTTAGAAATTGCCCTGGTTTATACTTTAACTTTTTAAAGAAATTTCCATTTTTAAAACACAGACTTACTGCATCATTGGTTTCTTTAACAATATCTTTTATAAGTAATTTCATAACATCGTTTATTTATAATAGAATACCATCGTGATATGAAATACCATAATAATGGTTACAACTATGGATAACGCCACATGGGTAATCATCCAACTTTTAAACAATAAATCGCTATTATTTTTTATAACATCTAAATTAAAATACCCAAGGAGCGTATTTGTAAAAAATATGTACGATAACATGAGCAAATACCCATAACCAAAAGTCATACTATGTATATAAAACAATAAGGGACTCAGGGCTCCAATCCATTTATGCATGTCTAGAATGGTCATGGCGTGTTTCCTAAACTTTTTAATCACGCGCGTAAAAGTTAAAAGCCATTGAAATGCAATAAATAGAGCTAATACTAGTCCCGACCAACGTTTAAATAGCTCATCCTGCTGCAACTCAAACAACCAAGTCCACTGCAAATCCAAAAAATATTGTAAGAGATAGGCAAACAAGCAGAGTAACCCCACTAATGTGGATTTATTAATGACGACCATAAATTATTAGATGATTTTTTTATTAAATAGAAAATGACAGGATTCGCTCTTTAACCCGCATAATAAAGCGCTCTTAATTTAGGTGTTAAGCCTTCATTTAGATACCATTAAATGCTTCATGGTTTCGTAAGAAGACAGCTTTTTCACACTATCGAGAAACACCTCGGCCGTAGGCAGATATTTACCTTCTTCAGGCCATTTGTTACCAATTTCGGGCTTTTCACTTGTTTTAAAGTCTTCAACCTCATCTAAGTAGGCCATATAAATATCTACAGTGCCCTTGGCATAAGCATTTAAAACAGCGACTGTTTCTTTATAGGTTAAGGAATCTTTTGGGTATTGCCAGGTGGTCGCTCCCATAACATCGCCTAACTTCCAATCGGTTTTTGTGGTTTGTGGATGTTTATTGTGACAGGTTACACAAGCATCGGCACTTGCTAAATCGGCAAACATAGCGGTATGTAGCTTTTGTTCCTCATCATAAAAAAATTCTGGTTTCTGATCTTTTTTTATCTTCTGAAATAAATCGGCTTGTTTACCTTCAAATTTATTAGCGGCATTTACGGGGAAATCCGACCCCAAATACAAGCCTAGTGGCACAGGACCTTTTCTAATACTTGAGGCCACACCTCTTAAAAACAGGGCTGGCAGTGGCCCTGCTTCCACATCATCCTTACGCCAATCTTCGTCAAACTTCATACCTTGAAGTTTTCCTTTACCAACAATGGCTTTGGTGTATAAGGTACGGGTAACATCGTTTTCTTTGGATACCATTTCTAAAACCTCATCTACAGCAAAGACTTTTTCTTCGCCAGCGGACTCCGATTTTTCCTCTGGAACACCACCACAAGAAACGATTAATACTGAAAAAAATAAAATAATATAGGTAGTTACTACTTTCATAAGCTCTAAGATTTGATGATTAATAAGCGGCTTCAATCATAACTCCAGACATGGTACCATATACCGTTGCCCAGGCCGTTTTAACTTCGGGTGTAAAATCATCACCCAAACCAACAGCTAGCGTATCAAGAAGCGCTTCGCCAACCGTATTATAATGACTTGGTTTTACGTTATACCCGACATGACGTTTACCTAAATCCTTTAAAACAGGGATTAAGGCGTCTAAATTATTTAATCCAGCTACAGCAGCACCAAGCATGGTCATGAGCTTATTTCCCTGAGTACTCATAGCTTCTTTATCGCTTGGGAATAGTGGTTTTAATTGGGGATCCAATTCAAAAAGTTTCTTATAAAATATTTCGGCTGCAGTTGATGCAATTGGCTTCACTTTAGCAAAAGAATCTTGAACTAGTGTAATTGTTTTTGGTTCCATATTATATCGTTTGTTAGGTTAAATTAATTAAGTATTAATACTTATTTGAGACAAATGTATAAGTTGAAACCCTAAATTATTATGTGATATAACAGTAGAAAACCATCTTTTATCACAGTATAAAAACTACGAAATCACAGTTTTTAACAGAAAACACCTATTTATGAGTTTATTAGAAGTAAAATTCAAAAATCTAAGTATCTAAGAAGAAATTGTGCTCACTAATCTCTTTTTTAAGTAATTGAGCATCATTGATACCTACTTTCTTACCTTGCGTGCTGATTAGCTTTTCTTTTTTCAGAGCTGAAAGTACACGAATAACTTGTTCTTCGGTAGTGCCTGCATAATCGGCATACTCCTTTCTGCTTAGTGGTAAGTTTATAAAACCACGGAGATCACCAAATTTTCTATGAATATATAACAAGGTGTCAATAACACGCTCACGAACGGTCATTTGAGAAATAGACTTTACCTTGTTCTCACTACGGTTTAATTCATTGGCATAAAACAGCATCATATCATAGGCAAACGAAGGATTTTCAAGCAAGGCTTCCTGAAGTACATCCTTTGAAAAATAGCACAAAACCGTATCTTTTAAAGCAATAGCTCCAATAGAATAATACTCTTCGGTACCAAAACCACGATGACCAACAATCTCGCCTTCCTTTGCAAAACGTACGATTTGTTCCCTTCCGTTTATACCCGTTCTAAACACTTTAACAACACCTTTCAAAATAAAAAACAGACCATTTACAGGAGCGCCTTCCATAACAAATTGCTGCCCCTTTTTACATCTTAAGGTACTTTTGCTTTTAATATATTCAGCAGCTTTATTGGCTCGTAAACTTCTATGAATAATACAGTTCGTGTTTTCACATGAAACGCACGAAACATCACTAAGTGATTTATTTTTTGAATGTGCATGTGAAGATGTTAATGACATAGAAATCTAATATTCTATTCAAAAATAAGTAATAATACTTAGTATTATCAACCGTGTCTTTATTTTTAAGAGTATAACAAAAAACACCAATCGAAATTATTCAATTGATGTTTTAGATGCTTTATTTTCAGAAATATCAAACGTTTTTACTTTTTCCTTTGTACCTCAACTCGCCTAATTCAATACCAATAGCTGTTTTTGCAAGAATAGTAAATACAAAAGCTCCCATAGCCCAAATTCCTAAAGTCACACCTATTTCAATACCGGTTGGGGTGTATTCCACTATTTTTCCATAAGGCCCAGGAATAAACCCTGGCACAATTAAACCAAAGCCTTTTTCAATCCAAATGGCAATAAAAAGAATAAAACAACAAAAGAATAACACTTTAAAGTTATTTCTGAGTTTATGGAAAGTTAATAATACCGTGGCTAGAACATTAAGCGGAATGGCCGTCCAAATCCAAGGTAACAGGGCATCTTTCCCATGCAATCCGAAGAATAAATAATAAGCACTTTCACTGTGGTGCGTAGGTGCATAAAACTCTTTAAACAGCTCGGAAACTAACATAATTAAATTGATTTGAGCAGCTACAGTAACCACCATAGCTATTTTTCGAAGGGTTTTATCTTGCACTTTAAATGCGGTGAAACTTCTAATAATAGCCAAAACTAAAATAATGAGTGCTGGCCCTGCAGCAAAAGCCGATGCTAAGAATCGCGGTCCTAAAAGCGCATTATTCCAAAAGGGACGCGCTTGCAAACCTTGATATAAAAAGGCGGTAACTAAGTGAATTCCAACTGCCCAAAATACCGATAAAATGGCCCCAGGTACGTAAACACTAGACTTTGCTTCCTTACCTTGATAATGTCTAAATAAAATATAAAGCGGAATGGTAATATTTAAAAACAGGTAACCATTAAGCACGATAACGTCCCATGTGAGCATGGAATTGGGAAAATTAAACACACCTATTCCGGGAATCATATGCCATAATACTGATGGTCCTCCCATATCGGCCACCACAAAGGCCAAACACATAATTAATGCTGCCACCGCAAGCCCCTCTCCAATTAAAACGGCTTGTTTAAAATCTACATCATGTAAAACATAAGTGGGCATAACAAGCATGACTGCGGCCGCGGCAACCCCTACTAAAAAGGTAAAATTAGAAATATACAAGCCCCAACTTACCCGATCGCTCATCCCAGTAACACTTAAGCCCTCGGACAACTGAATAGAGTAACAATACATCCCTAGCAACATCACAAAGGTTAATGCCCCCATCCAAATATGATATCGTAAAGAACCCCGCGTGATGGTCGCTAGACTATCCTTAACTAAACTTCTAAAAACTTTAAATGCACTCATGTTTTTAATTATACTTTATTAAATGTTTATTCGTTTAATCGTTTATTTGTTTAATCGACTCTGCTCTATTATTTTTTTAGTGAATGTTTATTGCTTAAACCGACGTATTCGATTAAACAGTTCAACAATTAAACGATTCCACAACACTCTAATCCATGAAATACCAGAACTTCGGTTCTGTTCCTAAATCTTCTTTTAATCGAAATACTTTTTTATTTTCTAAAACCCATCGAATGGTACTTTTAGGATCTAATAAATTTCCAAAGACACGCGCTCCTGTTGGACAAGCTTCAACACAAGCTGGATTTTTACCTGCACGCGAACGTTGCACACAAAACGTACATTTTTCCATAACACCTTTTTTACGCATACGATTCCCTAAATAGTGCTGATTGTGATTAACCTCTTCCTCTGGCACTTCTGGTTTACTCCAATTAAATCGGCGGCCATCGTAAGGACAAGCAGCCATACAGTAGCGACACCCAACACACCAGTCGTAATCAATAACCACTAAACCATCATCTTCGCGCCAAGTGGCTTGTACAGGGCATACCTCAACACAAGGTGGATTATCGCAATGAAAACACTGGGTTCCCATATAAAAGTGCCCTTCGGCAGGTACTTCATGATAATAATTATCGTCGGCTTCATTAAAATTAAACCCTTGACCATCTTTCATTTCATGAATTCGAATGTATTGCATTTCCGAGTTACGGTCTTGATTGTTTTCTTCAACACAAGCATTCACACAATCCATATACCCTTGGCACTTTGAAATATTAAAAGCATAGCCAAACAAAACATCTTCTTCGGCATTTTTTGAAGACATGCTTAAGTTTTTACCAGTACGAAGTTCATAAGAACGCATCAAACGATCGACCGTAGCACTTTTTTCATCATCCGACATTAACTTATAATTCCCTTTAAACTGCTCTTCCCAGTCTATTTGCGCCTTTTCCTTATTTTCATCACCACTAATAACACTACACGATGTACTTACGGCTCCTGCACCAATTAACAAACTCGCCGTTAACTTTTTAAAGGCTGTACGTCTATCCATTTTCACATCAAAAACCTGATCGAACCCATCTTTTTTAGTTTCTTCACCAATGGACGCGTTTATGGCAGCTTCGGCAAACTCTTGGTCTGTCATTTGATTAACATCCGGCTCCTGACGCCCTTTAGCCTCATGAGAACCGCACCCCCCTGACGTTTTACCGCAACCACAAGCGCCAGACGATTTTTCGTTATTTCTACCGAAATTTAAAGAATACCATTTTTTGTTAGTGCTCATAATTTAAATGTTTTTTGTAATCCTTGTTTGGTTCGTTTATTATTTACGTTCTTCGTCTACGGTGGTATTAAAACGCGCTGGCCACCTAGAATCGAAGTGTGGTTTGTGTGGGTTATGACAATTTACACAGGTCATTGCGGCTCTTGGCGGTGCCCAACCTCCAAGGCGTTTACCATGCGCACCACCTTTCCAATCTTCAAATTGCTTGGTGTGACATTGGCTACACAATTGATAACTTTTATTAAAATCGACGTCTCTCCCTGTTAAACTTTTTAACTCATTCATGTTATCGGGATTATGACAAGTCACACAATTCATAGTATTTTCATTGGCATGAACTATTTTAATATCCCAGTGTGCTTTTTTCATGCCTTCACTATGCATGTCCTCTAAAGGTTTCGAATGACATTCGGTACAAGCATAAGATCGAATTTGCCCCTTACGTTCGGGTATTAAAAAGGTATGTTCACCTTCTGTAATTTCTATCATATCCATATCTTCCAAATATTTTTCAGATGAAATGGAAGTCCCCTTATAATGTTCACCTTCCGCATTTATCTTTTCGATAACCCCATGATACTCTCCTTCTCCATGTTTACAGGAAAAAAAGCAGATTAAAAAAACAAAGCTTAAAAGGATTCTATTCATAATATATTTATTGCATGTCATGAGTATTCGCTCTTTTAAAAGTTCCTATATCGGTCATTTCTTTGTTGTTAGGTACGTGACATTGTCTACAATTAATCCGCTCGGGATGCGTAACTCTTATTTCCTTAGGTGCACCAGGTCCAGCATGACAGGACAAACAATTTTCATGCATTTGAATTTGATGTGGAATAATTGGCGGACTCCCAGTTAGGGCATTGTTAACACCAACAGCAGGTGCTTTCACCTTTTCAAAATGATTAGGTTTGAATACCTTTTCTGTTTTTTGAGCTACATGACATTGTCTACAATTCACCATTTCTGGATGCGGCGTCACCGGAGCATAAGCTGAAAATTTATCGACATAACCACCGTTTTGGTGACATTTTAAACACACATCCTCTCCCATACTACGCTCGATAGCAACAGGGTGCGGAATACTTGGAGGCGCCCCGTGAAAAGCTCTATTATCATAATAATCTTCTATAGACCTTTGGTGGGTTTCATCTATAGGCATATTGGCATAATCTAAAGCAAACTCGGCGCGTTTAAAAACACCTGTTTCCGAAGGAATAGCCGTTATATGCTCATTGGTTTCAAGAGGAATGTAAGCCTCTTCAAGACCAGCTCTATAACTATGCCCCCAAATAGCTATAAAGGCTACAAAGAGCAGAACGAAAAACGATATGATACCTAACCTTTTTCTCATGACTAAGCTTTTTCAACTTTAACAGCACATTTTTTATAATCGGGTTCTTTAGAAATCGGACAAAAAGCATCTAAAGTCACATCGTTAATCAGCATATTTTCATCAAAAAACGGCACAAAAACCTGCCCTTTTGTTGGCAAACCTCTTTCGTTAATAGAAGCTGGTAAAACACAAGAGCCACGTCGTGATGTGACTTTTAATTTTTCACCATTAACAATCCCTAAACGGGCAGCATCATCGGGATGCAGTTCCACATAAGCATGTGGCATAGCTTTATGCAATACGGGTATTCGGCGGGTCATGGAGCCTGTATGCCAATGCTCTATAACACGTCCTGTATTTAACCAGAAAGGATATTCGTTATCTGGAACTTCTGGAGCGGGCTCATAAGGGCGTTGCCAAATAACGGCTCGACCATCTGGTTTTCCGTAAAAATCGAAATCTTTTTTAGGGTCGCAAGCCGGGTCGTACTTAGAATTAAAGCGCCATTGTGTCGATTTACCTTCTACGTATGGCCAAATAACTCCCGATTCTCTTTTAAGAACCTCTAAAGGTGCCATACCGTGTTTTGCACCTTCGTGAAACTGTCTATATTCGTTAAAAATCTCTTCAACATGATTCTCCCGGCTATATGGAAATAAATCCCCATAACCCATGCGTTTGGCAACTTCAATAAACATCCAAGCATCAGGAGTTGTTTCACCAGGACCATCAACCATTTTATCCCAATGTTGTGTTCTGCGTTCCGAATTTCCATAAAGACCGCTTTTTTCGATATGCCAACAAGCAGGCAGAATTACATCGGCCACATCAGAAGTTGGTGTAGGAAACACGTCGGAGACCACCACAAAACAAGATTTTTGCTCCATGCCTGGACGGTAACGACTGGTTTTTGGCAAGGACACTAAAGGATTGGTAGCCTGAGTCCAAATGAACTTAATATCGCCGCGGTCTACCGCTCTAAACATTTCGGTGGCATGGTATGTTGGTTTGGACGGAATTCTTTCAACCGGCACCTTCCATATTTTCGCTGCTAAAGCTCTATCTTTAGCGTTGGTTACTACGCCATGCGGTAATTTATGGGTAAATGTACCAACCTCTCTAGCGGTACCACAGGCCGACGGTTGCCCTGTTAAGGAAAACGGACCATTGCCAGGCTGAGAAATTTTCCCCGTAAGTAAATGAATATTATACACTAAATTATTCATCCATGTCCCACGCGTGTGTTGATTCATACCCATACACCAATACGACACGATTTTAGTATTTGGGTTGCCATAAATATGTGCCAAATACTTAATATCTTTCACTGATACTTTGGAGTATTTCGCAACTTTTTCTGGTGTATAATCCTCTAAAAACGTTTTATAATCTTCAAAATCGATTTTAGTTGGCTTATCGGAAAAAGCGTAGTTATCTTCTAACCCATACCCCATATTGGTTAAGCCCTTGCTGAAATTCACATGATTATCTACAAAAGCTCTATTAACCCAACCGTTATTAATAATCTCATAACAAATTGCGTTAGCAACAGCTAAATCGGTTTGAGGCTCAAACAATATAGATCTATCGGAGGCCATACTAGAACGTGTTGTTCTGGTGGCAAAATCGATAATCTTAGCACCTCTTCTATTTTTCTCTTCTAACATTCTTGAGAACAATACAGGGTGCATTTCTGCCATATTATTACCCCAAGTGATAAAATAATCGGCGTGATCGATATCTTCATAGCAGCCCATAGGCTCATCGGCACCAAAAGAGGTTAAAAACCCCGTAACAGCACTTGCCATGCATAATCGCGCATTGCAGTCTAGGTTATTAGTCCCTATTGCACCTTTCATGAGTTTTGAAGCCACATAACCTTCGGGAATGGTAGATTGTCCAGAGGTATACATAGCCACAGCATCTTTACCATGTTTATCCATGGTTTCTTTCATTTTATTAGCCACGATATCCAAAGCTTCATCTAAAGGTGTTTGAACATATTTTCCATTTTTCTTTACCAAGGCGTGCGTTAACCGATCTTCGGCCTGAATACACATAATTTGATGATACCCCTTTACACATAACAAACCCTTATTCACAGCCGAATTGGGGTCGCCTTTTACAGCAACAGCTTTACCCTTATCAACACCAACCAAGACACCACAACCTACACCACAAAAGCGACAAGGTCCCTTTTTCCATTCCAAATCGCCACCTTCTGGCAAATTCTTTTCCTGTTCATCGGCAAAAATAATTCCAGGGAACATCGTAGCTGCAGCAGTCATGGCCGACATGATGGCCATTTTTTTAATAAATTTTCGTCGGTTTAATAAAGTATCATGCATAATACAATTAGTTTTTTGGTGTATTGAACCCAGAAACCATAGCCAAAAGTTTTAAACTATCTAAGCCTTCAATGGTTTCTTTTAATTGTTCATCTTCTTTTAGAGTATGAGTTTCTGTAACTAAAATAAGAACATCGTTGTTTTCGGCAGGAATGACATCACAATTTTCAATTTGTGATAATGCGCTTAGAAGATCGGCTTTTTTGCCGTCATGCGGATGTGCTAAATAGCTCTTGATTGGCATATTCTTAGTTTAGGTAATTGGTTTTATAAATATAGGATAAATTTATCCTAATTAAAAATAAAAAAAACTGACATTTATCATGTTTTGAATTTAAAACGATTCGCTATATTTGTGAAGATATAACGAAACCAATCATTATGATTTCTATTTCTGAAGCCATTTCAATCGTTAAAAGTAACAGCACTACACTACTTGAAAGTTGCTATAAGTTGGTAGAAAAAGCTGGTGGATACATTCTTTCTGAAGACGTAAAATCGCCTATAAACATGCCGCCCTTTAGACAATCGGCCATGGATGGTTATGCGTTAAATCTTCATGATGATTTAACTTACCAATTGATTGGTGAAGTTAAAGCTGGTGATGCTTTAAATCCGCCCTTAAAACCTGGCGAAGCAGTTCGCATTTTTACAGGAGCTGCGGTTCCCGATGCGGCCAATGCCGTAATGATGCAGGAAAAAGTAGAAAACCAAGGAAAAACCATCAATATAGTGCATCAAATTGATTTAGAACTGAATATTCGTCCGCTTGGCGAACAGGTTAAAACCGGAGATATCGCCCTTAAAAAAGGTACTAAATTAACACCGGCAGCCATAGGCTATCTATTATCTCTAGGGATTACCCATGTTAATGTTTATAGAAAACCTAAAATAGCACTGGTTACTACGGGCAACGAACTTGTAGAACCTGGTCAAGACTTGACTTACGGCAAAATTTACGAAAGCAATTCTAAAATGCTTTTAAGCGCTCTTTACAACTTAAAGTTTTACGACATCACTACTTATAAAGTGGAAGACGATTATAAGCAAACGGTATCAACGCTAAAAGCAGCGGTTGATGAAAATGATTTGGTGCTTATAACCGGAGGCATTTCAGTAGGCGAGTACGACTTCGTTGGCAAAGCTTTAAAGATACTAGAAGTTAAAGAACACTTTTATAAGGTGGCTCAAAAACCTGGAAAACCACTTTTCTACGGAAAAAAAGAAGACACTCAAATTTTTGCCTTACCAGGAAATCCTGCCGCTGCCCTAACCTGTTTCTATGTATATGTGTATATCGCTTTACAACAGTTTATGAATCGCGAAGCATTGGAATTACCTCGCACAGAAGGGATTTCAAGATCTACGTTTAAAAAACGTGGCGACAGACCTCAATTTTTAAAGGCGATTTATAATGACGGTCAGGTTGATATATTAGAAGGTCAGAATTCATCCATGCTCCACACCTTTGCGCTTTCCAACGCCTTAGTGTTTATGCCTGGGGAACTGAATGTAATTTCAGAAAACGATAAAGTGAACGTGATTCTATTACCAAACTAAACCCTTTTTACATGAGTTATAAAATAAAAAGTCGCATATGGATTGAGTCTGATAACAATGTGCTTTTGGGTGAAGGCCGCGTTCATTTATTAAAAGCGATTCATGAAACAGGATCGCTTTCTAAAGGCGCTAAGGTTTTAAACCTTTCTTATAAAAAAGCATGGAACTTATTGGATTCGGTAAATAAATCGGCTAAAAAACCAGTAACCATAAATAGCATTGGCGGTAAAGGCGGTGGCGGTGTAGCCCTCACTCCCTACGGACAAGCACTCATTAAAACCTTTGATGAAATCAATCAGAATTGTTGGGATTTTTTGGATGAGCAGTTGGGGAAGTTGGAGTTGTTGTAGAAGTGCCTTTTATAATTAGTGCCTAAAGTGTGCTAAAGTTATAAGTATTTAAAGTTGAGAGGGACGTGCTAAAAAAGTGCCTAAAGTGCGCTAAAGTATAAGTATTTAAATTTGAGAGGGACGTGCTAAAAAAGTGCCTAAAGTGTGCTAAAGTTATAAGTACTTGAGGGATGGGAAACAGAGATATAAAAGTGATACATTAAAAATAATGGATAATAAAGAATTTGCTAAAAAACTAGAGTTTAGAACACGACAATTTGGAATATCCATCATTAAAACATCCTCTTTATTACCACAAACTTTAGAGGCAAAAGTTATTAAAAATCAAATAACAAAATCAGGTACTAGTATTGGTGCTAATTATCGTGAAGCGAATAGATCTCGGAGTCAGCGGGACTTTAAAAACAAAATTAAGATCTCAGAAAGTGAAGCCAGCGAAACCGAATATTGGTTAGAAATAATAAAAGATTTGAATTGGATAGAAAATGAAAAGTTAAACCCCGTAATAAAAGAAACGTAAGAACTCCTAGCATTGTTTACTGTAATAGTGAAGTGTCTACCTTTGTTGTGACGGTTTTATATAGAGTATAAACTATATTTGAATTATGGGAAAAAAATATGACAACGAGTTTAAATCGATGATATTAGATTTATCCAAATCTGGTATACCAACAAAACAACTGAGTGAAGAATATGGAGTTCATACAAGTGTTATTAATAGATGGAAACAAGAGTATGATTTAAAAGGAGGAGATTTTTCTAAAAATGAACCTAAATCCAAAGAACATCAAGAACTTATAGCATTAAAAAAGGAATTAAGAGATGTTAAAATGGAACGTGACATCTTAAAAAAGGCGGTGAGCATCTTTTCCAAGAGCGACAGATAAGGTATAACTTCATTTTATCAAACAAAAATACTTATCCTGTCGAAAAGATGTGCAAATGCATGAAGGTTAGTAAAAATGCTTATTACCATTGGCTTAAAACCAAAGACACCTTAAAGGTTAATTCCTCTAAATCATTTTTAAAAGACAGAATCGAAGCTATATTTGACAATAGTAAACAGATTTATGGTAGCTATCGAATTCAAAAACAACTTGAACGAGAAAAGCTTTTTTATTCCCGTTCATATGTGGGGTTACTTATGAAAGAAATGGGACTAAGAAGTGTATTGAATAAGAAATTTGTGGTAACTACGGATTCAAATCATTCTCTAAAAACAGCTAAAAATGAATTAGACAGGGATTTTACCAGTTTTTCTTTAGGCTACAAATTAGTCTCTGACATTACGTATATAAGAGTTAATCAACAATGGAACTATTTAACCACGATAATGGATTTGGCTGATAGAAAAATAATAGGCTGGTCTTTAAGTGAAGATATGACTACTGAGAATACGGTTTTAAAGGCCTGGGTTGATGCTAGAAGAAACAGAGTGATAAACCAGCAGTGTATTTTTCATTCCGACAGGGGTGTGCAATATGCATCCAACAGAATCACAAATATGTTCTTTTTTAATCAAAAAGTGATACAAAGCATGAGTAGAAAGGGAAATTGCTGGGATAATGCTGTAGCTGAAAGTTTTTTTAAAACCATTAAATATGAGTGGATTAACAGATTTAAGTATACGTCTTATAATCAATTATACAAATCTATTGATCAATATTTAAACTGGTATAACACTCAAAGATTACATTCTAGTTTAGGATACATGACGCCTCTTGAAAAAGAATTACAATTAAAAGGATTTATTAACAAAGCTGCTTAGTATAAAATAGTACCAAATTTATTAGGTAGTCCATAGCAAACAAACTTCAAACAATAGTAACTTTAAATACTTTAGGCACTCTAGGCACTTTTAACTCAAAAAACATGCTCCAAACCCAAAACATATACATATTCCTAGCAATCTTACCCATTGTGTCTTTCCTGTACTCAAGTGTGGGGCACGGTGGTGCGAGTGGCTATTTGGCGCTTATGGCTTTGTTTTCATTTGCTCCAGAAACTATGAAACCAACCGCTTTATTGCTAAACCTTTTTGTGGCTGGTATTTCATTCTACTATTATTATAAAGCTGGTTTTTTCAATAAAAAACTGTTTATAACTTTCGCCGTTGCTTCCATTCCTATGGCTTTTTTAGGAGGCACTATTGAAGTTGATGCCTCTATTTATAAAAAAATTCTAGCCGTATTGTTAGTCTTTGCCATTCTAAAAATGCTGAATGTTTTCGGGAAAGAAAGCAACAAAATTAATGATGTTAAGCTTTGGCAAGGTTTAATTGTTGGTGGTATTATCGGTTTCTTTTCAGGACTAATAGGTATTGGTGGCGGCATCATATTAACACCTGTTATTTTACTCTTGCATTGGGGCAAAATGAAGGAAGCCGCAGCCGTTTCTGCCCTTTTTATTTGGGTGAATTCTGCAGCGGGACTAATCGGACAAATAAGCAGCGGCGTAACTATTGAAAAAGAATCGTTTTTATTAGTTGCCATCGCCTTAATTGGTGGTGTTTTAGGCGGTTATTACGGCAGTCAAAAAATTAATAACACCAAACTACGATACATTTTAGCCTTTGTACTCATTATAGCTTGTGCTAAATTATTTTTCACATAAAATGATTGACAAAAAACACATAACAGGCCTTGTTTTATCTGGCGGAAAAAGTAGTCGGATGGGTACCGATAAAGGTTTTTTAAGCCTTAACGGAAAACCCTTCATTCAATACAGTATTGATGCCTTAAAGCCTTTGGTTTCTGAAATTATCATCGTTTCAGACCATGCGTCTCACGATTCTTTAAACTATAAAAGGATTCGTGATAATATTAAAAATGCAGGCCCCGTAGCAGGCATTGCCGCTGGATTAGAAGCTTCAAAAACCGATTACAACTTGATTTTAAGTTGCGATATTCCGTTGATTAAGACATCCATTTTAGAAAAATTAATACATAATATGGATACCGATTTCGATATCATTCAAATTGAAAGCAACAATAAATCCATGCCACTCATTGCTTTGTACCACAAACGCTGTGCGCCTATTTTTAAAAATTTAGTTGAAAATGATGAAAGACGCTTACGAATTGCCGTGAATAACTGTAAGGTTAAAAATGTGGTTTTAAACACGGAAGAAGAACAACAAAGCACCATGAATG
Source organism: Tamlana carrageenivorans (assembly GCF_002893765.1). Taxonomy (NCBI): domain Bacteria; kingdom Pseudomonadati; phylum Bacteroidota; class Flavobacteriia; order Flavobacteriales; family Flavobacteriaceae; genus Pseudotamlana; species Pseudotamlana carrageenivorans. The sequence continues at coordinate 102,540 of NZ_CP025938.1, forward strand.
TAAACACACAAGAAGAACTAAAACAATTGAAAGATGCTATTGACCATTAAATATTTCGGACTTATTGCTGAAGTAACGCAGAAAAGCGAAGAAACTTTAGAGTTTTCAGGGAAACATATTTCGGAGCTTTTAACGCTTTTGTATGCCAAATATGAAGCTTTGAAAACCAAAGATTTTCAAGTGGCCCAAAATCAAGAATTGGTTGCTACAGATGCTTTAGTAAGCGGACAAGAAATTGCATTGTTACCTCCTTTTGCGGGCGGGTAATTTATAACGGTTTAACTGTTTATTTGTTTAATCGTTTAACCGATTTGAACGATTACACGATTAAACAGTTAAACAAATAAACATATATATGAGATACAACAGACACATCATACTATCAGAAATTGGACAAGAAGGACAAGATAAAATTTCAAAAGCCAAAGTGTTAGCTATTGGTGCTGGTGGTTTAGGTTGTCCAATCTTACAATACCTCGCAGCGGCTGGTGTTGGCACCATTGGCATCATCGATTTTGATACGGTAGACTTATCAAACTTACAACGTCAAATTTTATTTGGCAACGCTTCAATAGGAAAAAATAAGGCCCTTGCCGCTAAAGAACGTTTATCCGATTTAAACGCAGATATTACCATAAATACCTACCCCGAACGCTTAAGACATCAAAATGCTTTAGAGCTTTTCGAGCAGTACGATATTATTGTAGATGGTTCCGATAATTTTGAAACACGCTATTTGGTAAACGATGCCTGCGTAATCACCAACAAACCCCTGGTTTTTGGTTCTATTTTTAAGTTTGAAGGTCAGGTTTCGGTATTTAATTATCAAAATGGCCCCTCTTACCGCTGTCTTTTCCCGAATCCACCAGAAAAAGGTGCTGTTCCCAACTGTTCTGAAATTGGCGTTATAGGTGTCCTTCCTGGGATTATAGGCACCATGCAAGCCAACGAAGTCTTAAAAATTATTTTAGGGATTGGCAACGTGCTTTCAGGACAACTTTTATGCTACAATGCATTAACACTTCAAAACACGATTTTAAAAATCAACCGTTCGGAAAGCACTATTGAATCGGTTTTAAAAGACAAGACCAATTTTCAAAAGCAACACATTAACATGGGCTGTAAAGTTCCAACGGAGAACATATCCATTTACGATGTTTCATTAGGAGATGACATACAATTTATCGATGTACGAGAAGATCACGAACAACCAAAAATTGAAGCTGTCTCTGTAACTTATGTGCCGTTATCAGAATTAGAAGAAGACTACATCAACATAGACCCTTCCAAAAAGGCATATGTTTTTTGTCAAGCAGGAATACGTAGCGAACATGCTGTAGAACGACTTCAAGAATTGGGCATTACTAATTGTTTTAGTCTGATGGAAGGCGCTGCGGAAATTAATGATTATTTGAATGAGCAATTGGAAACTAAATCAGTGAAATCATAAAATTTATAATAACAAGACCCTTCAGTTTTTAAAACCTAGAAGGTCTGAAAAACATACATTATGGAAACAAAAAAACCTAAAAACGTATTTCATGAAGGCGCAATAACTTCCGATTTTATTGGGAATTCTATTTACAAACACCAAACAAAAATAAATATTGGTGCGCACAATATTTTCCTCGGACAAGTTAGAGCCGATGAGATTGACGGAAAAACCGTTTCTGCCATAGAATACACGGCATATGAAGATATGGCGAATCAGAAATTCCATGATATTCGTGAAGCTGCTTTCGAGAAATTCGACTTAACCTGCATGCACATTTACCACAGTTTAGGCACCGTAAAAGCAGGTGAAATATGCTTATTCGTATTCGTGTCTTCACCAAGACGAAAAGTAGTTTTCCAAGCCCTAGAATACATCGTTGAAGCCATTAAAGCCGATGTTCCTGTTTTTGGAAAAGAAATTTTTGAGGATGACTCGCATCAATGGAAGGTTAATAATTGATTATTTTTTATTGATTATTGATTATTTCACTGAAACCCTTAAGGAATTGGTTATTTATTATTGATTATTTCACTGAAACCTTGAAAAAAATGATTATTTATGAAGGAAGCCTTAAAAAATAGAACTAAAATTTTTGCACATAATTGCATTAAAATCACAGGGCAATTCCCTAACAATTATTTAGCAAATCATATAAAAGGGCAATTAATTAGATGTTCTACTTCTGTTGCAGCAAATTATAGAGCGACTTGTATTGCACAATCAAAAGCTAGTTTTATATCCAAAATAAGTATTGTTATTGAAGAAGTTGATGAATCGAATTTTTGGATCGAATTTGCTTTAGATGAAAATTTAATTCAGAGAGAAAGCGTAGAATGCATCTTGAAAGCATCAAGTGAATTAACAGCAATCTTTATGGCTTCTAGGAAAACAGCAAGCATAAATAGGCAATAAAAATAATAAATCTGAAAAGGGTCAACATGTATAATTTTTAAATAAAATGCGCTTTAGATCAAAACTTAAGTCAAAAATAAAACAAAGAACTGATCTTGATAAAATCACGAAAATTAATAACAAACTTTAAGGTTTCTAGAAAAACGGCAAGCACAAATAATCAATAAAAAATAAATTAAAAAAATATCATCTCGTTGACTCTTTAAATAGAACTCGTTTAAGTCAGAACTTAATTCTAAAATTAAACAGAGAACTCTTCTAAATAAAGTCACGAAAATTAAAAACTAACATTGAGGTCTCTAGAATACCAGCAAACACAAATAATCAATTAAAAATAATAAATAATCAATCCCAAAATGGTCGACATCACACATAAAAACACCACATTACGTACAGCAGTAGCACAAGCTGTGGTAAAAGTTAGTAAACCCGAAACTATAGAAGCAATAAAAAACGATACGGTTCCTAAGGGGCATGTATTTGCTATGAGTAAGGCTGCAGGGCTTTTGGGCGTAAAACGCACGCCAGATATTTTACCTGACTGCCACCCCTTGCCTATTGAATTTACAGGCGTTGAATATGAAATTAATGGTTTAGAGATTTCGGTAATTTTTACTGTAAAAACCATCTATAAAACAGGCGTTGAAGTGGAAGCTATGCATGGTGCAAGTGTTGTAGCGCTTAACATGTATGACATGCTGAAACCTATTGATAAAGGCATTGAAATTCACGCTATTAAACTACTCAATAAAAAAGGTGGAAAATCTGATTTCAAAGACCGCTTCCGTAAAGATTTAACCGCAGCTGTTGTGGTTTGTAGTGATACTATTTCAGCAGGACATAAAGAGGATAAAGCAGGTAAAGCCATTATTAAAAAGCTTGAAGAATCTGGGGTTAAAATTTCAGAATACGTGATTATCCCAGACGAAAAAGACATCATTCAGCAAAAAGCAAAAAACTATCAGGAACAAGGTATCGATATGGTAATTTACACCGGAGGCACAGGGCTTTCGGGTAGAGATGTCACTCCTGAAGCTTTACTTCCAATTTTAGACAGACGTATTCCAGGTATTGAAGAGGCTATTCGTGGTTACGGACAAGAACGTACGCCGTTTTCCATGCTTTCAAGAAGTGTTGCTGGCACGATTTCAGACACGCTAGTTTTGGCGTTACCAGGATCGACTAATGGTGCTAAAGAATCTATGGATGCTATTTTCCCTGGGGTTTTGCATAGTTTTAGAATATTGAAGGGGGCTAGACACGATTAAAAAGGTTTAACCGTTGATGCGTGAAATCGTTTAACCGATTTAACAATTCAACGATTTAACAATGAAAAACTGAATACAACAGTTAAACGTTTACACAATTAAACGAATAAACCATATCACAAAGTAATGAGCGAGAACAAAAACATATTACAAGATTCACACGGTAGAGATCACGCGTATTTGCGTATTTCACTTATCGAGCGCTGTAATTTAAGGTGCACCTATTGCATGCCTGAAGAAGGTGTAAAATTGTCACCGAAAAGTAGTTTAATGACTTATGAGGAAATTTACGAAATCGCCAAAACTTTTGTAGATAATGGTGTTACCAAAATTAGATTAACTGGTGGCGAACCTTTAATTAGAAAAGATATTCCTGTTATTTTAGAAAAACTGGCCACACTTCCAGTAGAATTATCGATCACTTCTAATGCGGTAATAATTGATAAATATATTGATGTATTAAAAGCAAACGGCGTGAATAAAATCAATGTAAGTTTAGATTCTTTAGATGAAGGTAAATTTAAACACATTACACGTCGCCAGGAGTTTAAAAAGGTGTACAACAATATTTTACTTTTAGTTAAAGAAGGTTTTACCGTAAAGGTTAATGCCGTTTTAATGAAAGGTTTTAATGAAAATGAAATCATCGATTTTATCAACTTCACCAAAGATTTACCTGTTTCGGTGCGCTTTATAGAATTCATGCCTTTTGATGGTAATAAATGGGATATGAGCAAAATGGTGTCTTATGCTGAAGTGATGCGTTATGTTCACGACGCTTTCGCGGAAGACGAAGTAGAACGCTTACAAGATGCGCCTAACGATACTTCTAAAAACTATAGAATTAAAGGTTACCAAGGTTCTTTTGCGATTATAAGCTCGGTAACCAATCCGTTTTGCGATTCATGTAACAGACTGCGTTTAACAGCAAACGGCCAACTTAAAAACTGTTTATTTTCTTCAACCGAATCCGATTTATTAACCACGCTTCGTGCTGGCAAACCTATTGAACCTGTGATTCAAAAAGCAGTGTGGGCGAAATTAAAAATACGTGGTGGTATGGATACCCTTAAAAAACTTCAAGAACCTGAATTGCATACAAATAATAGAAGTATGACGGCTATTGGGGGCTAAATATTTTTCTAGGAAATGAAATGCTTAACGCCCATATTATATACCAACATGAGCAAGGTGTTTTGAAAATAAAACCTACGCCTTGTCAATCATTTGAAGAAAATCTAAAGTATTTTCACTTTCGGCAACAAACTTTAGCATGTTATTTCTCATCTTCAAAAGGTTAGTTATATAACGCTTTAGAAATAGCCAATTAATAAATTTCCCAAAAACACCCAATGGCGATTCAAAGTGAAAAGTATTCGTCATAATGGTAACCTCTCCCTTTTCTTTGAAGTGATGCTCGTGACGATAAGATTTGAAAACACCTAAAACCATTTCATCAACAAAATAATACGGACTTTCAAATTCTACAATTTTTGAAGTTAGATGCTGAACAATACCTAAATGATTGGCTTCCCAACTTACCCATTCTCCTTTAGAGATGAGTCCTGTGGTTTTTCCGGCAATAGGAATTTCTTTAGTCTGCTTTAAAGATTCTTTAAGCATATCAATGCTTCTGGCTAAATCAAAGCAAGTTTTAATATCGGAATGTATCTCCGACTCAAGAACGATGGTTGGCATTTAATAGGTTGGTTCAAAAAATTTGGTAAGCAAACATAGTCAAATTCTATTACATAGAAAAGACCATATTAAAACCTATAAACTTTAGGAAGGTTTTCGGTTAAACTAACTGTGGTTTACACATTAAATAAGAAGTGCATAACATCGCCATCTTTAACGATATAATTCTTTCCTTCAACGCGCATTTTTCCAGCTTCTTTAACTTTTGCTTCACTCCCGTACGCTACATAATCGTTATATGCAATCACTTCGGCACGAATAAAACCTTTTTCAAAATCAGTATGGATCACTCCAGCAGCTTGAGGTGCTGTAGCTCCTATATCAACCGTCCAAGCACGAACCTCTTTCACACCAGCTGTAAAATACGTTTGTTGGTTTAGTAATTTATAAGCCCCACGTATCAATTTTGCCGATCCAGCTTCATCTAAACCGATGTCTTGCAAGAACATTTGGCGCTCTTCGTAGTCTTCTAACTCATTAATATCTGCTTCAGTTCCAACGGCCAAAACAAGTACTTCGGCATTTTCATCTTTAACAGCTTCTTTAACTTGCTCTACATAAGCGTTACCTGTAACAGCAGCACCTTCATCGACATTACATACATACATTACGGGCTTATCGGTAATAAACTGCGATGGTTTTACAAAATCCTCGTAATCTTCATCAGAAAATTCTAAAGCTCTCACCGATGTTCCGGCCTCTAAACCTGCTTTAATTTTTAATAAAACAGCTTCTTCCTTTTGAGCCTCTTTATTTCCTGTTTTAGCAGCACGCTTCACTTTATCTAACTTCTTTTCTGCAGTTTCTAAATCTTTCAATTGAAGCTCCATATCGATCGTTTCTTTATCACGAATAGGGTTCACATTACCATCAACATGCACAATATTATCGTTATCGAAACAACGTAAAACGTGTAAAATAGCATCGGTTTCACGAATATTAGCTAAGAACTGGTTTCCTAAACCTTCACCTTTACTTGCACCTTTTACTAAACCTGCAATATCTACAATCTCTACGGTAGCAGGAAGCACACGCTCGGGGTTAACCAAGCTTTCCAACTTCTCTAAACGAGGATCTGGCACGTTTACAACACCTATATTAGGCTCTATAGTACAAAACGGAAAGTTAGCACTCTGCGCTTTGGCATTAGATAAACAATTAAATAATGTTGATTTTCCTACGTTTGGCAATCCTACTATACCTGCTTTCATTTGAAAAATGTATTTTTATTTCCGAGACATCGGAAATCTTCTTTATAAATAATATTTTAGCATAAGAAGTTACTACCTAAATGGCAACTTGTTTTGCGAGTGCAAATGTAGTTAATTCCTTTATTATTTTTTGTAACAATTTTAAGCTTTAATTGCTGAATGCCTATAAACTAGTTTCAATGAAATATTTATTGCTTCTTATGCTACTTCACCTGACTAATTTCTTGGGCTATTCTCAAAATTTTAGTGCTCAAATTATAGCGGAAGACAATAAAAAAGCCATTCCTTATGCCAACGTAAAAACCAATATGAATACAGGCGTTATTTCCAATGAAGAAGGTTTTTTTACCATTAATATAAATGATTCTATAAAATCACTCACCATTTCATGTTTGGGTTTTCAGCAAAAAACAATACCGGTAGATCTGATAAAAACGGAACATACTATTATTGAATTAGCTATTTCTATAAACCAATTAGATGAAGTTTTTATTAGCAACAAAACCCTAAACGTCGAGAGTATTATGGCTAAGGTTCGAGAAAACATTAGCGTCAACTATGAAAATAATCTCATGAATCATGGTATTTTCAGTCGAACAACCAATTATGCCGAATTTAAAAAGTTAGACTTTGAAATTGAAAAAGCCTCACATATTAAAAAACGAAATTTACAATCGGCAAATCGTGAATTGGAAGCCATGGCTAAAGAAGTAAAGGAAGGCAATATCATTCAATTTGAAGATTTTAAAGGGAATATTTTTGTTTTGAACAAGGATAGCACCAAAATAGAAGCTAGTAAAGCCACCAAAATTTTAGATTCTAAGAATAATTTTTCTCTAGATGACATTCAAGAAAAATCGCAACGTATTGTATTGAAATACTTAGACAGCTCTAAAACCTACAAAATAAAAACGGGCTTATTCAAACTTGATGATTCTTTAGATTTAAATGACGACAAGATTAAAGATCTTCAAAAAAAAGAATTTCAGTTAAACACTTTAAATAGCTTTACCAGAAAAACGTTACGGCGCGCCCTATTTTATAAAAACGCTTTTCTGGACAAATTAATAAACCCAAAATTATACGATTACACGCTTCAAACAACCACATTTAACGATGCCCTTACCTATGTTATTCAATTTAAGCCAAGTAAGGAAGGAGCTAAATACACGGGCTTAATTTATATAAATGGCGACTCGTTTGCTATAACCCAAGTTGATTACGATTTTTTTGAAGATCGACACGGTAAAAAAATAAATTTCAAATTCTTTTTAGGTCTAAAGTACATCCATTCCACCAGCAGAGGCACTATAATATTTGAAAAAAACAGCACTAATATTTACCAACCAAAATATATAAAACATATTTATGGCAGTTATTTTTATGCTAATAGAGATGTAAAATTTATTGAAAATAGTAACGATAAAAACAAAGTAAGATTTAGTTTTACGCTGGAAGGAGATAATCGCTTTAAACAAGAAATCCTTTTCACCTCTCATACTAAATTGACTTCCGAAGACTTTAAAAATATAAAACAAAATAAAGCCGTTATCTACACCCAACTGGAGGCGTTTGATAAAAATTTTTGGGGAAATGAGGAAATTCTAGAACCGCTTAATGAGATGAAAAACTTTAATATTAATCCTTAACTTTTAACTTTCAACTTAACACATAAAAAAAGGTCTCAAACGATGTTTGAGACCTTTTTTATGTTGTTACGACACATCATCCTACCCATCAGGGTGCATAAAGCGTTGTTTCGCTAGTAATTCGTCTTCTGTTTCCACGTGATCATCATCAGGAACACAACAATCTACAGGACATACTGCAGCACATTGCGGTTCATCATGGAATCCTTTACATTCTGTACATTTATCTGGAACGATGTAGTAAACCTCATCACTTATCGGCTCTTGAGCTTCGTCGGCATCAACTTCGGTTCCATTTGTTAATACTACTTTTCCATCCAAACTTGTACCATCTTTATAGCGCCAATCATCTGCCCCTTCGTAAATTGCCGTATTCGGGCATTCCGGTTCACATGCACCACAATTTATACATTCGTCTGTTATTATAATTGCCATAGCGTTTTTTCTTTCTAAATTTGCAACAGCAAAAATAACGCCTAAACCTTTCATAACCAAATTCAGAATGCAATTACAAGAAAGAATTAATGCTTTTATAAAATTAGGAGATTTTTTAAGGCAATTTTCTAACGAAGTTATCCAAAAGAATGATATTGTTGAACATAACGATATTTTCTTCGACGGCTTTAAACATCAATTAAAATTAGCAGAAGAACACAATGGTTGGTTTACTCAAGAAAACATACGCTTTGCCTTAAAATCTTGGGCCGATGCTTTAACTCTTGAAAATATTAATACTTGGTTAAAACCTTATACCATTAAAAATATCACACCAAAACAAGTAGCCATTATCATGGCCGGAAATATTCCTTTGGTAGGGTTTCATGATTTTTTAGCAGTACTTATTACAGGACATCATGTTTTAGTTAAACAGTCATCAAACGATAAACACCTGCTCCCTTACCTAGCGAAATACCTAGAATATGTAGAACCTCAATTTAAAGGTTGCATCACTTTTACTGAAGGTAAGGTAGAAAATTTCGATGCTGTTATTGCAACAGGCAGCAATAATACAGCGCGGTATTTTGAGTACTATTTTAAAAACAAACCTTCTATAATACGAAATAACAGAAATTCGGTTGCCATACTTACTGGTGAAGAAACCGAAGATGATTTAAAAAATCTTGCTGAAGACATTTTTAGATATTATGGTTTGGGCTGTCGTAATGTATCTAAATTATACGTCCCAAAAGGCTATACATTTGATGCTTTTTTTGAAGGCATTTATCACTGGCACCCCATTATTGAAAAAGCCAAATACGCCAACAATTACGACTACAATAAAGCCGTGTATTTAATGAGTGAGTTTGACATGCTAGAAAATGGTTTTTTTATGATTAAAGAAGACGAAAGTTTAGCATCACCTATAGCAACTCTTTTCTACGAATATTATGAAAATAAAACGCTGTTAGAAGAAAAACTAAAAGCAAATAAACAGCAAATTCAATGCATTGTTTCTAATGGATTTACAAAAAATGAAATCCCTTTTGGAGCCACTCAAACACCCCAACTTTGGGATTATGCGGATGATGTAGATTCCGTTGAATTTTTATTAGCGATTTGACTAAACTTTTAAAGAATTTTTAATTAAAAATAAGGAATTAATTTAGACCTTTACATCTTAATTTTTACCAAGAAAAATGAAAAAACATAACTTTAGTGCAGGACCTAGTATTTTACCACAAGAAGTTTTATTAAAAGCTTCAGAAGCAATTGTAGATTATAATAATAGTGGCTTATCCTTAATTGAAATCTCTCACCGAAGCAAAGACTTCGTTGAAATTATGGAAAACGCTAGAGCTTTAGCTTTAGAGCTTTTAGGGTTAGAAGGAAAAGGTTATACCGCATTATTTTTACAAGGTGGTGCTAGCACACAGTTTATAATGACCGCTTTAAACCTGTTAAATAAAAAAGCAGGTTATATAAATACTGGTGCATGGAGTGGTAAAGCAATAAAAGAAGCCAAAAAAGTAGGCGAAATTATCGAAGTAGGTTCATCTGCCGATGCCAACTTTAACTATATTCCTAAGGGGTTTGAAATCCCTTCAGATTTAGATTACTTACACTATACAACCAATAACACCATTTTTGGAACACAGTTTAAAGACATTCCGCAAACCAATGTACCTTTAGTTTGTGATATGAGTAGTGATATCTTTTCTCGTGTTTTAGACTATTCCAAATTCTCTTTAATTTATGCTGGAGCTCAAAAAAATATGGGACCTGCTGGAACAACGCTTGTTGTTGTTAAAGATGACATTTTAGGTAAGGTATCGCGCGATATTCCTTCTATTTTAGATTACCAATTACACATTAAAGCAGGTAGCATGTACAACACACCTCCTGTATTTCCGGTTTACACCTCTATGTTAACATTAGAGTGGCTAAAAGGTTTAGGTGGCATTGCTGGTATTGAAGCAGAAAACGAAAAGAAATCGACGGTTATGTATTCTGAAATTGACTTGAATCCATTATTTAAAGGATTTGCTGCTAAAGAAGATCGTTCGCCAATGAATGCGACTTTCAACTTAACCGACGAAAGCTTAAAAGATACTTTTGAAACCATGCTTAAAGAAGCTGGAATTAGCGGTGTAAACGGACACAGAAGTGTTGGTGGTTATAGAGCTTCCATGTACAACGCACTTCCTTTAGATAGCGTAAAAGCACTTGTAGAGGTTATGAGCGAATTAGAAGCTAAAGCGTAAATAGTTTGCTTTTTCATTTCCACGAAAGTGAAAAACGCTTCAAGCTAACAAAAAAATAAATATATTAAGATTCCCTCCTTCGTGGGAATGAACAAAATAAAATTTAATTTTAAGTTGAATGGTTTATCGTTCGTTCAAAGGACTTTTAACTTTTAACTTTTAACTTTTAACTTAGAAAAATGAAAGTATTAGCAAACGACGGGATTTCACAAAGTGGTATCGATGCTTTAGAAAAAGCAGGTCACGAAGTGATTACAACAACCGTAGCCCAAGAACAATTAATTAATTATATTAACGAAAAAGACATCACTGTTTTATTGGTTAGAAGTGCTACAACAGTACGTAAAGACTTAATAGACGCTTGTCCAGGATTAAAAATTATTGGTCGTGGTGGTGTTGGTATGGACAACATCGATGTTGAATACGCTAGAGAAAAAGGACTTAGTGTTATTAACACCCCTGCTGCCTCTTCGCACTCTGTTGCCGAGTTAGTATTCGGACACTTTTACGGATTAGCACGTTTCTTACATAACTCTAATAGAGATATGCCACTAGAAGGTGATCAAAACTTTAAAGGCTTAAAGAAAGCTTACGCTAAAGGAACCGAGTTAAAAGGAAAAACTTTAGGTGTTTTAGGCTTTGGTCGTATTGGTCAAGCAACGGCTAAAGTGGCTTTAGGTGCTGGAATGAAAGTTGTTGCTTTCGACCCTTTCTTAGACAAAGCAAATTTAGAGTTAGAATTTTTTGACGGGCAAACCGTAAACTTCGAAATTGAAACAATTGTAAAAGAAGAAGTTTTAAAACAAGCCGATTTCATCTCTTTACACGTTCCTGCTCAGGACAACTACGTAATTGACGAAGCAGAATTTAACATCATGAAAGATGGTGTTATTATCGCTAACGCAGCTCGTGGTGGTGTGGTTAACGAAGTAGCCCTTGTAAAAGCGCTTGAAAGCGGAAAAGTTTCTAGAGCAGCTTTAGATGTTTTTGAAAAAGAACCTAAGCCAGAAATTCAACTTTTAATGAACCCAGCTTTATCATTAACACCACATACAGGTGCTGCAACTAACGAAGCCCAAGACCGTATTGGTACGGAATTAGCTGAGCAAATTATTAATATTCTTGGATAATATGTTTTTCTATATTCTATAATACGAATAATAAAGAAAACTAAGAAAATTAAAAAAGTCCTAACCTTAAATGGTTGGGACTTTTTTTGTATATTAAAGACTCATTTACAACAATTTAATTAACCATTTAACACATCTAAATCATGTCTGAAATTATCGATTTATTAAACAGCGACCAAGGTAAAACCCTCATAAATGGTGTTGCAGAACAAACCAACCAACCGCAAAGGAAAACAAAAGACGTTTTAACTATGGCCCTACCTCTTTTAACTGCTGCAATGAAACAAAATACCAAAACAACACAAGGCGCAGATGGCTTATACAACGCTATAAACACTAAACACGATGGGAGCATACTAGATGATTTAGAGGGCTTATTTAAAGGTGGTGTAAATACTGATGTTATAAATGATGGCGGAAACATTTTAAACCATGTTTTAGGACCTAAACAACAACACGTTGAAAATACTTTAAGTGCTAAATCTGGAATGGATGCCAATTCGGTGAGTCAAATTTTAAAAATAGCAGCACCACTCTTGTTAGGATTATTAGGAAAAAAAAGCCGACAAAATAATGTGAATAATCCAAGTGATTTAGGAAGTCTTTTAGGAGGACTTTTGGGAGGTAATGCTTCAGGTCATGAACAAAATTTGTTAGAATCAATTTTAGATGCCGATGGGGATGGCAGTGTTATTGACGATGTAGCCGGTATGTTACTTGGTGGGCATAAAAATAACGGCGGCCTTGGAGGTGTTCTTGGTGGTTTATTTGGAAGGAAATAATCTATTTATTCTAAAAGCTATGTATACCATTATAAAATACATACAGCTTTAACTTTAGTAGGGCTTATTCCTTTTTATCAAACATCGCCTTGTTAATTTTACCATCAATTATTTTATGAGCATGTACTCCTAATTTACGATATATCTTCATCACTTTTAGCACATCGATGTCTAGTAGTTTTAATCGATCCCATTTTACAAAAACAACATCGCCTGCCATTGGGTTTGGCGATCCAGGTATAAAAACGGCATTAATATCATCATCGATACGCTCCATTAAAAAACCAATTTGCCATACCTCCTCGACGTCAACCAAAACAACCTCTTTTAAATTATTAGTATCTATTCCTGCCGCAGTTTCTGTCATTCCTTTTAATAAAGTATAACCAGGAACATTAGAAAGAATATTATTTTCAATCCATTCTCTTAAGCGGTTTGCCAATTTTGTTTTAGCAAATACGCCAGCAATAAAACAAACTAAAAACAATAAGAGTATTGCAAGAATTCTGGGAGTCATTTCTCCGTCGAAAAAAGAAAACTCTATGTGTTTCGCTATAGGCCCAACAACTTTACCTAAAACTTTTATAACCTTTCCGGCCATAAATATGACTAAAGAAATAGGGATGATAAAGAACAAACCTCCAATGAGTGTTGTTTTAATAAAGGAAACCAAATTTTTCATATCGTATTATTTTTAAGTATTACAAGATATACATTCACTGCTTTGGATACTATTATCCATGCGTTTTTTAACAATTTCCTGACGGGGTTTTGAAAATGTACAACAACAAATTAGAACATATAGATTATTCACTAATTGGTTACCTTTTTTTTTGTACTTTGAAATGAATTATCACAAGAGCATGATGCCATAAAAAACGCATTACAAGCTACTATTATACATTCCCTTTTGATTATGCATGGTAATAAAACCAAACGTCTTAACCGTTTAAAATAACTAATGAAGGTTTATATATGAAAACATACGTCTATGTCTTATTAACACTTTTGTTTTTTTTGTTGTCATACAACAAAATCGGGTACCCCTCTAAAAGATGAGCGTCTAGAATCGTTAAAGGAAAATGACACTGTCACGATCGCCAACGAGGAATCGGATTATGAAATTATTATTATAGAACCAGGCTTTAATTATTGGGTGGCTAGCACAGCTAAACCCAGAGGGTATTATTCTCAAAGTTTTTCAGAAAACAGAAACGCTCAATATGTCATGGAGTGGAATCAACGGGTAATACAACCGCAACGGTATGCTCCCAATTTATACGAGTTACAAATTAATTACAACCAAGGTACAGATTATGGATATGAAGTAAACTATCTGCTTTATAATTATTTTGTATATTTTCAATTTAAATACAAACAAAGATTAGGGCCATATGTTCCTAGAATTTAAATTAGATTTAATTACTTTTGCAGGCAAATGAAATTTGTGAATAAACTAAAAGAACGTTGGGAAATTGAACATAACTGGGAAGTTATTGTCATACTTATAGTATTTTCTGTTACGGGCTCTACAGCATCCTATATAGGAAAACCCATTCTAAACTACTTAAATATTACCACCGAAAACCTTGGTGGTTTTGGGTATTGGACTATACGAATTCTTTTATTATTTGTGATGTATCAATTTTTGCTTGTCTTTTTTGGATGGCTATTTGGTCAACATAAATTTTTCTGGAACTTCGAAAAGAAAATGCTGCGCAGAATTGGTTTAAAACGTTTTGTAGATTAATTGACTCCTAATAGACAACATATTATTTTTAGAATATTTACACTTTATATCGTGGCAATGTTAACATTGCCTGCGCTAACAAAGTGTATTCACATTTTTGAACATCACAACCATATAGTTTGTGAAAACGAAGACACGACTCACATTCATCAAGTCGATTTAGACTGTGATTTCCAGAAGTTTCAAATTTTCACAAATTTCACTCCCCTTAATCTATCTTTCTGCCTTAAAGGGCCAAAGGAGAAGCACGGTCCCATCGTGTCTTCTGGTTATGACTTTTTAAGTAAATTTCAAAGTCTTCATTTTTCGCTTCGAGGACCTCCTTATTTCACTTAATATTATTTAGTCGCTGAGTAATTCAGCTCAAAAACAAGATTAATTTAAGAGAAATTACATGAAATTAGTATTAAAAACATTGCTATTTTTAGCAATGACGAGCAGTTTTGCTCAAAATTCAATAAACGGAGTTATTAAGGATCTTAGCACTGGCGAGGGTTTAGAACTCGTAAATATTTATATGCCAGAGCTTGAAAGAGGGAGCACCACCAATAGCGAGGGTCTTTTTACGTTAGAAAACCTCCCTTCTGGTAACTACACCATTTTGTTTTCAATGATTGGCTATGAGAAGCAATCTATAAAAATAGCACTCCCTTCACAAACCAGTCTAGAAATAAACCTAAAGCCTTCTATTATAGAGATGGAAAGTGTTATCATTTCAACGCCATTTCATAAGTTGCAGCGTGATAATGTTATGAAAGTAGAACACGAATCGGTTGAAAACTTAAAAGCTAGTGGCGCCGTAACATTATCTGAAGGACTTTCTAATATTGCAGGTGTTGAAAGTCTAACAACTGGATTAGGCATAGGAAAACCAGTAATTAGAGGTCTAAGTTCTAATCGTGTTTTAGTTTATACCCAAGGGGTTCGCCTTGAAAACCAACAGTTTGGTGGCGAACATGGTTTAGGAGTTAGCGATGCAGGTATTGAAAGTGTAGAGGTTATAAAAGGGCCTGCTTCCTTACTTTATGGAAGTGATGCTTTAGGTGGCGTGCTTTATTTAAACCCAGAACATTTTGCTGCTCAAAACACTATAGAAGGGGATCTAGGAGCTAAATATTTTAGCAATACACAAGGATATAGTACGAATCTGGGCTATAAATCTTCGGTAAACAATTTTAAATTTATTTTTAGAGGTAGTACTGCAGAGCATTCAGATTACGAAACCGAAGACTACAGAGTAACCAATACCAGGTTTAAAGAAAAGGATTTTAAAGCAGGCATAGGTTACCAAATACAAACTTTTAAAACGGAATTCCGCTATAATGTGAATAATAGTCTTTTGGGTATACCTGAAGATATTGGCGTACAATCGACAAACAAAACACCGCTTTTACCTTACCAAGACATTACGAATCACGTATTTAGCTCAAAATCTACCATTTTTTTCAACAATTCTAAATTAGATATCAACTTAGGATTTATCTACAACGACAGAAAAGAGTTTGAAGATGAGCATGACCACGATGATCATGACGATCACGATGATCATGACGAACATGATGACCATGATGACCATGATGCCGATCACGACGAGCATGATGATGAGCATGATGATGAGTATCACGAAGATCACGACGAGCATCATCATGATGAAGCCGCTTTGCATATGAAATTAAAAACCGCTAACTACGATATTAAATATACTTTACCTACCCTAGGTAAGTTTGAAACCATAGTAGGTGTTCAAGGCATGCACCAAGTGAATACCAATTATGGAGAGGAAATACTAATTCCTGATGCTACAACTAACGATTTTGGCGTGTTAGCGCTATCTCATATTCATTTTAATAAAGCTGATGTTCAAATAGGTATACGTTATGACCACCGAAACGTTGACGTTTATGAAGATCTTAACAAAAGTTATAATAGTTTCAATGGAGCTGCAGGTATTAAAACTAATGTAACGGAAAACCTGACAACTAGAATTAATTTTGCCACAGGATTTAGAGCTCCTAATTTATCCGAATTAACTTCCGATGGTGTTCATCATGGCACCAATCGTTATGAAATTGGAAATGCCAACCTAAAAAGCGAGCAAAACTTTCAAACTGATATAGCTTTAGAATACAAAGCAGAACATATTGAAGTGTTTGCTAACGGATTTTACAATATGGTGAATAACTATATCTTCCTATCACCTACAGGCACTGAAATAAATGAAACTCCTGTTTTTACTTATAATCAAGATGATGCCTATTTATACGGTGGCGAAGTCGGTTTACATATTCACCCCCACCCTTTAGATTGGTTACACTTTGAAAGTAGTTTTGAAATGGTTACAGGAAAACAAAAAAATGATGACTACCTCCCGTTAATACCAGCAAACGCGTTAACCAATGTTATTCGTGCTGAATTTGAAAAGCCATGGTTAGAAAAAGGCTATACTTTTATCAAATTGAAGTCTACATTTAATCAAAATAATGTCAGTCTTTTTGAAACAAGAACCGGTGGATACAGCTTATTAAGTGCAGGCTTAGGCGGAAGCTTAACAGTATTCAAAAAAGAACTTGCTATCACTATTTCTGGAAATAACTTAACCAACAAAAAATACATAAGTCACTTATCACGCTTAAAATCTGATAATATTTATAATATGGGTAGAAACATTAGCCTTGGGTTTAGATATTTCTTATAACCCCATGAAACACTTTAATAAAAAAGGAAAAGCTATACAAAATGTATAGCTTTTCCTTTTTATAATAAGATTTCTATTTCCTTAATTATCTTGAATAATTAGGAGATTCTTTAGTAATGGTAACATCATGCGGGTGACTTTCATTTATACCACTAGAAGTAATTTTTACAAACTGTCCTGTTTCTTTTAAAGTCTCAATGTCTTTGGCCCCACAATAGCCCATACCTGCACGTAGGCCACCTATAAACTGATGAATGCTTTCAAACAAATCACCTTTATAAGGCACGCGCCCTACAATACCCTCTGGCACCAATTTTTTAATATCGTCTTCAACATCTTGGAAATAGCGATCTTTACTTCCTTCTTTCATGGCTTCAACAGACCCCATACCTCTATACGATTTGAACTTACGTCCTTCATAAATAATGGTTTCTCCTGGCGACTCTTTAGTTCCTGCTAAAAGCGATCCTAACATTACGGTATCGGCTCCTGCCGCAATGGCTTTAGGAATATCACCTGTATAACGAATACCACCATCAGCAATTACAGGAACCCCAGTGCCTTTAATAGCTGCAGCAACCTCTAATACAGCAGAAAACTGCGGAAAACCAACTCCTGCAACCACACGTGTCGTACATATAGAACCTGGACCAATACCAACTTTAACAGCATCTGCGCCAGCTTCAACTAAATATTTAGCTGCTGCTCCGGTAGCTATATTACCAACAATAACATCTAGTTCTGGAAATTTCCCTTTAATTTCTTTTAAAACACCAACCACACCTTTTGTATGACCATGAGCCGTATCAATCACAACAGCATCTACACCAGCATTTACTAAAGCTTCTGCGCGATCTACAGCATCACCAGTAACGCCAATAGCTGCAGCGACACGTAAACGACCATACTGATCTTTATTTGCATTGGGTTTCTGACTTAATTTTGTAATATCTCTAAAAGTGATTAATCCCGATAATTTATATTGATCATCAACAATTAATAACTTTTCAATTTTATGCTTCTGAAGAATTTGCTCGGCATCCTGTAATGACGTTCCAACACCAGCAGTAACCAAGTTTTCGCTGGTCATCACTTCGGTAATTGGTCTTTTATTGTCATGTTCGAAACGTAAATCACGATTCGTAACGATACCTTTTAAAGTACCATCGGTATCTACAATAGGAATACCTCCAATACCGTATTCCGACATGTATTGCTTCGCATCTAAAACAGTAGCAATAAGTGGTAACGTTACAGGGTCTATAATCATACCGCTTTCAGCACGTTTTACCTTGCGTACTTTCATGGCTTGAGCCTCGATAGTCATGTTTTTATGTAAAACACCAATACCACCTTCTTGCGCCATGGCAATAGCCATTTTACTCTCTGTAACCGTATCCATAGCCGCAGATATAATCGGTACATTAATAGTAATGTTTCTGGTAAATTTTGTTTGAATATTAACTTCTCTAGGAAGCACTTCGGAAAAAGCTGGAACTAAAAGAACATCGTCATAAGTTAGACCTTCTCCTAGTATTTTGTTTTGATGTGCAGTCATGTTGCAATTACGGTTTAATTGCGTGCAAATATACGATATTTAATAACATTTAACTTTTTAGAAGCGTTAAATTATTGATAATGCTTTTTACAATAATCGCGAAGCACATAGCGCGCATAATAGTATCTATTTTTGGTTACGGTGATATCGCTTTTAAATCGGATATCTTTGGGCACTAAAAATTTATAAAAGCCTTGGCCTTTAGCCATATGCTCAATAGCCATAAGACTTTCTTGGTCAATGCTTTGATACACATTTTCCAACCAATGGTATTGTTCTTTGTACACCATGGCATCATCCCATTTTAAAGCCGCTTCTGCATTTAAAGTGGTATGATTTTCTAACAAGGCTTTTAAAGGTTCAAACGCATACATAAAAACAGTTTCACTCCCTTGGAAAGCAAAGTTTTTAACAGCCTTATTGGTAAATAAACAAAAGGGGAAAGCATAAATTAAACGCAATTTAACAGAAATAAAATGAGCCATTTTCGGCCAAATTACATCATTGCCTCTCTTTTTCATTATGGTATTATACCAAGCATAAAAATCGCGACGTTCCATTATGGTTTTATATTCCGAAGGCTGATTGTGGTTTAAATTATAAGCATTGGCACTTTGCCACACGACCGTGTTTTGTTTTCGATCGGATTTTAACCAGTCGGACGCCTTAAGTTCGCGACTACCTGTTTCTTTTTCCAGAGCTCTTAAAGACGCCCACTCTTTAGCCTGTACATGCGTACAAATAGAAATGATACCTACAAAAAGAAGCTGTCGCATATGTAATAGGTTAAGCTCCTAAAAAATTAGTAGCTATTAAATTTTTATCTCTAAGGTTGCGTACCAATTTCTTGGAGCCGAAGGGATAATGCCAGGTCCAGGATATCCTGTAGCACGGCGTGTAAAATAACTATTATCGAGTAAGTTATTAATACCCGTTTCAAACTTAAAACGTTTATAACTATAAGATAACGATACATCCAAAATATCATAGGCCGGAATTTCACCTATAACCCCTTCTCTTAAACCTCCAGGGGTATCTGCTTTAGAATTAAATGCATCGGTGTATTGCTCAGATAAATAAGTGTACTGAATGCTTCCAAGTAGGTTTTTATACCCAAAACGCAAGGTTGTTTTTAAATTGATCTCTGGAATAAATTCTACCTTATTTCCTTTAACCCCATTTGTTTTAGATTGGGTATATTCCGAATCGATATAAGCCAAATTGAGTCCCAAATTAAACCTATAATCAGCATTCGCTTCCCATAAATCCAATACATTCCAATCAATAAAACTTTCAACACCATAAATTAAAGCATCCCCAGCATTGGTGCGTACCCAATTGGCTCTATCGTCTAGAATATTCCCTATTCTACCATTATAATTTACGGTAAAAACGCCTATATCATAAGAAAAAGCATTATTATACTTTCCTCTTAAACCAATATCTAAGGTTAAACCTTCTTCATCTGTAATATCAGGATCTATAATAAAAGTAGGACTTACGCTTCTAATATCACTAAAGGTAACCGACCTATAATTCTGTGAAAGGTTGCCATAAAGTTCTAGGGCATTGGTAGGTTTATAGCTTGTTCCAACACCTAATAAAATAAAAGCACGATCAAAAACTCTATCATCATCAAAAGCTTCGGAGGCAATTATATTATTAGCATTATCATAATTTTTCTGATAATAAACACCATCACTTTCAGTTTTAATGTATTCAAACCTAAAGCCTGGAGTTATCGTAAACTTATCAGACAACCTGAAAATATTTTCACCAAAAATAGCCAAATTTCTATTCGGGTAATTAAAACTAGACTCGTTTGGATAATCTGGAAAATCGGAACTATAAATTGTAAAATCGGCATCAGAAAACTTACTTCCAGCACCTTGAACACTCGAATTGTTCGCATGATAATATTTAGAACCAATTAAAAAAGCAGACTCTTCACCTAAAAAGGTATACTTGCTTAACAATCTCGCTTCTGCGCCCCAGTTATTAAAATCACCTCGTATAACGTCTCTATTATAGAAAAAAGTACCATCACTATTTTGAATATCTGGGATTGTTATAGGATTTTTATTTAATCCTGTAGGATAGGGGTCTCCTCTAAAACCAACGGCGTTTCTAGAAGCATCTAGCCCAAAGAAGCTAAAGGTAAAGTTCGTTTTTTCTGAAAATTTATGATCTAATTTTATGTTATAGAGTAACCAATTAACCTCAAACCAATTTCGTGTTCGATTACTTTGCATAGGGTCCTCATCAAACATCGTATCTGTTAACCCTCCCGATTGTTTTGCTAAATAATTCATATAAGTGAATTCACCTTCCAACCTGGTATTATCACTAAAAGCATACCCTAAATGTGTAAAAACGTTTTTAGATTCAAACGCTGAATTCGGCCTAAAGCCCTCCCCTTTTTTGTAATTTAAAAAAGTATAATAACTAAACTTATCTTTGGTACCACTTAAACTTGTAAAATTGGTATATAAGCCAAAACTACCTAAGGTATTTCTAGTAATCAGTTCTATAGGTTTATTAGGATTAGGCGATTTCATTTTGAAGTTAATCAAACCTCCAAATTGCGTTCCGTATTGCAAAGATGCCGCGCCACGTATCACTTGAATTTCAGACAAGGCTTCGGAAGCTGGTGTGTAATAACTTTCTGGATACCCTAAAACATCGGCACTGATATCGTAGCCATTTTGACGCGTATTAAAATTGGCCGTTCTATTAGGATCTAAACCGCGACCCCCAATATTTAATTGCAAACCAGCATCATCATTTTGGTAAATGTTCAAGCCTGCCACCTGACTAAAAATCTGACGCGCATTGTTAGATGCTAAGTTGGCCATAGACTGATCGACCAAAATAACTTCTGTCTTTTTTCCGGCGTAAATAGCTGTACCCTCTACATCTTTTAACCGCTTCAACTCAAAAATACGTTGTTTCCTTGCGGTGACCTCAACTTCAGACAACTGCGTGGTTAAATCTTCCAATGCAATTTTTAAATCCTTAGCCTCAGCAGTGTAAATTGATATCTCTTTAGCTTCATATTCAAAAGAAAAAAACACCAAAGTCATTTCCGATTTAGACGTTTCAAATTCAAAATACCCAGCTGCATTGGTTTTGGCGACTAAGCCTGAATCCTTATCGTAAACATCAACATTTTCAACGGTTTTATTTGATTCTGAAAATACAACAACACCACTTACAGTGTTTTGCGCATACATCGAGACACTAAAAATAAGTGCAAAAATGAAGTTATAAGCCTTTAATGTCATCGTTAAAAGGTAAGATCCAGTGTTTGGGTTTAAAAGATTCTTTTTCTTGGTACAAATCTACGGTTTTATCTATATATGGCTGACTAAGTCGTCCATTTAATGCCACATAACTTTCCACAAAAACTTGCACGTTTTTATGGCCTTGAGCAGTAAAGTGATCGCCTAGATAATGCGCGTATTCTAAAATAAAATCGGGTTGAAAACTCATTTGTTTTTCCTGAAACGGTGTTAAAAAATCGGCGTTATCCACATAAAAATAGTCGCCCGTGTTAGCATTTACAATCTTAAATGTAGACATGCCCATTTTTTCTAGAAGCATGACGCGCCATGAAAAACGAAAGCCCTCTTCGGTCCAAAACAGTTCATTAGGATATAACAAATAACGAAACGGGAATGCCAACTGAAAAACAAAAAACAGGGCTATAAGAACAACCGTAGGCTTCTTAAAGGCATAACTATAATTCGATGCTGTTTCAACTGTAACTTTTGAAGTGATATTTCGAAAACGCCTTTTTATAAAACCGATGATATTTTCATGAAAGCTGGCATCGAAGAAAATAAGTGTCGATACAATCATTACAAACGGAAACATGCCAATAGGGAATAAAACACGCGTAAACACATGAAAAATAAGCACCAATGCAAAGGCGAAAATACGTGTGCGTTTGTAAAGCAATAAAAATGGAATAGCCAAATCGTAAAGCATACCGCTCCAACTCATGGCATATTGAAACCAGGTTTGATGCATGAGCGTATCTCCAACTATTGGCAAATCGTATTTGGAAGGCAACCATATTTTTAAAGGCATAGCCCGGAACAACCAATCGCTATTAAGTTTGGCTAATCCGGCATAAAAATAAACGATCCCTAAAAGTAGTTTAACACTATCAATGGTCCATTGCGGAATGTTTTGATACCTTTTTTTTTGTATGAGATTATCCAATGAAAACTGGGCGTTTGCAGGAAGGAAAATCATTAAAAAAGCCATTAAACTTATAAAGTAATAATGGTTAAGATAGGTGGTTTTATCCATGAGTTCTATGTAAGTAAAACTCAAGAAAAAGGTTATTATAGCCCACCTATATTTTAAACCTATAGCCACAAAAAAAGCAGAGAGGCCACAAATAACAAATAATAAATAGGTATACGGGCCCAATGGTTTTACCCATTCGAAACCAAAATATGAGAAATGAAATTTAGGCTGAATATATAAGGTTTCAATCCATCCATGGTACCAAAAGCGTATCATACCATAACACATCATAAAACCAAATAACATACGAAAAACTGCTAAAGGCGCAGCATTTGAATATCGGTTAATATATGTTTTAAAATTAATGGGCATAAATGAAAAAAAGGCTGCCTGTAAAAGACAACCTTAAATTTATATTTTTATAGGATTACTAATCACCATCTGCATCTACATAATCCACATTAATATTGAAAGCTTGTAGCATGTCAACCTTAAGAGACACTACAATTAATTGTAAGGCATCATAAGCTTGTAGCATTTTAGTATTATCGGTATTTATCTGGTTATAAAAATTAACATCTAAAGCATTTAGCTTTAATTGCGCATCGCCAAATTTTGTGATTATCGTATTAACTAAATCATCGCGATCTAAATATTCAAGGTAGGTTTTAAAACTTTCACCGGTAGCGTTAGATGCATAAGATTTACCATTGAAAACATGTAATGCAGCCGATAAACTTTCTAAAGCCAAATCTTTAGAATAGATACCGCTATAACGACCTTCTACAGTTTCTGGCAACGGCGTTGATGAAAAATTACCAGCAGGAATACCAAACTTATTGGCACGTAGGCCTTTTTCAAAATAAAATACATAATCGTTGGTCAATTTATTTAAAGCACTTGTAGCCGTATTTCCAGTTTCACTTACAAAAACATCTCTATAAGATGACGTCCAATCATTTAAAACAGTTTCGGTTAAGGCCTGCATTTGATTGATGACATCAGATAAATATTTTGTGTATTGGGCATCGCTATAAACGTTTATAATAGCAGCATCATTGGCAGCTACACCATAAAGCATATAATCTAGCGCAGGAAATCCAACCGCATCAATATTGTTTGGGTGTGATAAATCGTAATTTCCACTTAAAATATTAGCCTTTACTTCTTGTACAGATGTAGGATACACATTCATTTGTAAACCGTATAGTAAAGCCTCGGCTTTTCCAATGTTAAACATTTCCACCGATTGCCATACTTTATAAGAGGCCAACCAAGATGCTCTTAAAGCATCTAAATGCACCTGGTCTGGAGATTTTATAAAGGCTTCTTTAGCTGCTTTTAAATTTATAAGATTGGCGTTTAAATCTTGAAAAGCAGGAATTATAAAGTTATCGGCTAGATTAACCAATAAAGCTCCGCGTTCATAAGAATCTTTATTTTCTGTAGGCCCATCATCTGATGATGACGAATTACAAGCCGTAAATAATGAAACAATAACTAGGGCTAAAACAACTTTTCGTAAGATAAACATAACTTAAAAATATTTTCAAAAATAGAAAACAGCAAAGGTACTTAATTGAAACCATTGCTGTTAATAAAATTTAATTATTTAGTTTGAAGCATCGGCAGCTGCTTCAACAGTAAAATCAAATTTTGCCGAAATATTCTGAGACAGAATATCTAATTTTTCTTCATTTAAATCCCAAAAACCATCACCTACCATTAACTCCTCTAACATTAAGTCAACTTCTTTTTTAGAAAAATATGCACCACCTGTGGCGTTGTTTCTAGTAAACTGTAGGCTATAAATAAACCCATAAGCTTCAGACAAGGCGTGAAAAGCGGCTGCTCTATCTGATTCTAAAATAGGTTTTGCTGCTTGTAAGTAGTACACAGCACGCACGGCAGGCACTAAAGATAATTTTTCTCTAATGATATCAACTTGATCATCACGTAATGTGTATACACCTTCGGTAATGGCAGCTCTTCCTAATTTGAAAGCCTCATAAATTTCAACATCTAAATTTTTAAAATCAGGATCTTGAGCTACTCGATCTAAATATTCATTTAAAAATTGATCGGCACCTAATTCTGGAGTTTCAGGGTTATCTTCGTTACCAAATAAGTAACCATAAGCCTCATCCCATTTGTGCTCCATGGTTGTGTAATTCTTTCCAGATTCTAAAACTTCATTATCGTTATCCTCTTTATTAGTTCCGGCATCTAAAACTGCATCACTTAAATAATTGTTCAAAATTTGATCTAACATTAAACCTCCTATTAAACCTTTGGCAAAAGCTTGGTTGTACTCTAAACCCTTACCATTTAAATAACGTACCGTACCACTACTTTGTAATAGGGCTCCAGCAACACCACTTGAAGCGTTAAGATTCCAAGCTGGGAAAACAATATTAACTTGTTCTTCAATCCAGGTATCAAAATCGGCTTTTATAGCAGTAGCATCGGTTGAATTTGCTGAAAAATAATCAGTTGAAGCCGCCACTTTACTTCTTACATTTTTATCTGAAGCGTTTAATCCTGCTTCTAAGAAATTATCACCACCTTGTTCATGAGCGAACATGGCATCGATTTGAGGTTCTGTAGATAACGGATCTTTTAATGCTGAAACGATCTCTTCAGCCATTTGAATTCTTGTTGTTTGCCCACTAAAGCTTACTGTTGAATTTCCATTTCTTGTAAACACATAAGTTTCTGGTGCAGTAACATTGTTATTGGCACTACCACCATCATCATCATTTGAACACGATTGAAAAATGACAGACAAGGTAAACAGACTTAAAACGAGTTTTTTCATTTTGTAATTTGATTTCTTATTGTTTGGCTTATTCTTATTTAGACTTATTGTAGATAAGCCTTAATTTCAGAGTGCGAATATAACACACAACTGTTGAATATCAAATTTAATTTAGATTAAATTTAAATAAAAATAAGATTAATAATAAAACTTGAAAATTTTTGAAGCTTCGTTATAAGCACTCTCAAAACTTAAGGCATTGAGGTTGTTACGTTTTTTAGTAGTAAAATAGGATAATAATTTTTCGGTTGGCATATTACCTACAAGCTCATCTTTGGCCATAGGACAACCTCCAAAGCCTTGAATGGCGCCATCAAAACGGCTGCATCCTGCCTTATAAGCCGCATCCACTTTTTCGAACCAAGAATTTGGTGTGGTATGGAGGTGCGCACCAAACTCTACTTGAGTATAGCTGGGTATTAAATTTGAAAATAGATAGTCTATCGTTTCAGGAGTAGATGATCCCACAGTATCACTCAAGGATAAAATTTTAACACCCATTTGGGCTAATTTCTCAGTCCACTCCCCTACAATATCAACATTCCAAGGATCGCCATACGGATTGCCAAAGCCCATAGAAATGTATACCACTAATGCTTTATTTGCCTTATCGGCGATATTTAAAATTTCAGAAAGCGTAACGACCGATTCTGCAATCGTTTTATGCGTATTACGCATTTGAAAATTCTCGGAGATTGAAAACGGATACCCCAAATAATCGATTTCTTTATACTGACAAGCATCTATTGCGCCACGAGTATTCGCTATAATAGTTAAAAGTTTGCTACTTGTACTACTTAAGTCAAGCTGCGATAAAACCTCAGCAGTATCTACCATTTGCGGAATAGCCTTTGGAGAAACAAAACTACCAAAGTCTATAGTATCATACCCCACACGTAAAAGCGACTGAATGTACTGTACCTTTTTAGCTGTTGGAATAAACTGCTTTATGCCTTGCATGGCATCTCTAGGACATTCAATAATTTTAATGGGTGCAGACATAGATTTCCAAATAGAAGTTAAAAATAGTATTAATTTTTAAGTATTCAGAATACTAAATGATGAAGAAAAAAGATTTACTTCTTTAGAATGGCTTTGTTAATTTGTTTGATTAAGCTAGGACCTTCATAAATAAAACCGGTATAAATTTGAACCAAATCGGCACCAGCCTTAAGCTTTTCTACGGCATCGGCTCCCGAATGAATACCACCAACACCAATAATAGGAAAGGCCTTATTACTTTTTTCAGCCAAATATTTAATAACGGCTGTACTTTTATCTTTAACCGGTTGGCCGCTTAAACCACCATTACCAATAGCTTCTAACTGTTCTGGTGTGGCTTTTAATCCGCTTCTATCAGTAGACGTATTACTAGCAATTACGCCGTCTAACTGGGTTTGATTTACAATTTCAATAATCTCATCCAGTTGCACGTTATTCAAATCTGGAGCAATTTTTAAAACAATAGGTTTTTGCTTTTCAAAAGTTTTGTTCGCTTTTTGTACCGCACCTATTAACTCTAATAAATAATCTTTATCATTTAATTTGGCATGACTTCCAACATTTGGGCAGCTTACATTTAGTACAAAATAATCGACATAAGGATGTAGGGCGTTAAAACACTCTAAATAATCTTTGGTATAATCTTCCGGCTTTGTACTGGTATTTTTACCAATATTTCCACCTATAATCAATTTTCCTTTGTTTTTTTTCAGTTGAGTAATCGCTGCTTCCAAACCTTCATTATTAAAACCCATGCGGTTAATAATACCTTGGTCTTCTTTTAAGCGGAATAATCTTTTCTTCGGATTTCCAGCCTGACCTTTTGGAGTCACCGTTCCAATTTCAATAAAACCAAATCCGAAGTTAGCCAATTCATTATACAATACGGCATTTTTATCGAATCCGGCGGCTAATCCAACGGGGTTTTTAAAAGTAAGACCAAAAAGCTGACGCTCTAAACGCTTGTTTTCTACAACATACAACCCTCTAAAAACAGCTGAAACTCCAGGTATTTTAGACACTGTTTTTATTAATGAAAAGGTAAAATGATGAATTTTTTCTGGATCGAACAAGAAAAATAACGGGCGAAGTAAAAGTTTGTACATCTTTATTATTTGTGCAAAAATACTGCTAATTCATCTAAATAAAAAATCAACTAATTCTTAAGCCAAAAAAAATTAATATTTGTAATTTAGATGTTCATTTTTAAAACAATTACAAGCCTGTAAACCAAGGTGTTTACAACTAAATTTCCTTAAAAAAATTTTAGCATGATATCAAAAGAACACATTATAAAACGTTTTGTAAGTTACGTAACCGTAGATACCGAATCTGATCCGAACTCTAACACCACACCCAGCACCGAAAAACAATGGGATTTAGCCAATAAGTTGGTTGACGAACTTAGGGCCATTGGGATGCAGGACGTGAGTATTGATAAGCATGCCTACATTATGGCAACTTTACCTAGTAATGTGGATCACGATGTGCCAACCATTGGATTTATCTCACATTTTGATACGTCTCCAGATTTTACTGGTGCGCATGTTAATCCACAAATCATCGAATCTTACGATGGTAAAGATATTGTACTAAATGAAGCTAAAAACATCATTTTATCACCCGATTATTTTGAAGATTTAAAACAATACGTTGGCCAAACGTTAATTACAACCGATGGTACCACGCTTTTGGGGGCCGATGACAAAGCTGGAATTTGTGAAATTATTTCGGCCATGGAATACCTTATTAAGCACCCCGAAATTAAACACGGCCCTATAAAAGTAGGTTTTACTCCTGATGAAGAAATAGGTCGTGGCGCTCATAAATTTGATGTTGAAAAATTTGGTGCCGATTGGGCTTATACCATGGATGGAAGTCAAATTGGAGAACTAGAATATGAAAACTTTAATGCTGCAGGTGCTGTGGTTAAAGTAAAAGGAAAAATTGTACACCCAGGGTATGCTAAAGGAAAATTAATCAACTCCATGTATATCGCTACCGAGTTTATCAATTCCCTTCCCCGCATGGAAACACCAGAACATACTGAAGGATACCAAGGCTTTTTTCACCTGCATAATATAAAAGGTGATGTTGAAGAAACGGTATTAGAGTACATTATTCGCGATCATGATAAAGGGCATTTTGAGGCGCGAAAAGAAGTGATGACCAAATTAACTAATGAGTTAAATGATCAATATGGTTATGAGGTGATCGTTACAGAAATTAAAGATCAATACTTTAATATGCTTGAAAAAATAGAGCCCGTAATGCATATTGTAGACATTGCTGAAGAGGCTATGAAACAAACCGGTATAAAACCTATAATTAAAGCCATTCGTGGCGGAACTGATGGGGCTCAACTGAGTTATATGGGTTTACCCTGTCCGAATATTTTTGCGGGCGGACATAATTTTCACGGACGCTTTGAATACGTGCCAGTGGAAAGCATGATAAAAGCTACCGAAGTGATTTGTAAAATTGCTGAAATCACCGCTATTAAAGCCTAAATTATAGTTTTAGTCGTAGTCGTATTAATAGAGAAACACAATAACATTTAAAATAATAATTATGAAATTTAATTTTTTAATCATGTTAGCGTTAATCGTGCTTTTCAGTTGTAAAGCTCAAAATAATACGACTACCACCAAAAACAGTAAAACAGAAATGACTGCTACCACTAAAACGCACGATATTAGTATGTATCCTGAAGCTTCAAATGATCAATTGAGGCATATTATAAATTTACCCGCAACGGAAGATGATAATGCTTTTAAAGTAGAACTTTATGCCGGTAAAATTGGGGAAGTCGATTGTAACCAAGCCTTTTTATCGGGCGAATTTCAAGAAGAAACGGTTTCTGGTTGGGGGTATCCGTATTACAACTTTATAACTAATGGTGCCATTTTTAGTACTGGCCGACTGTGTCCTGATGAAACAAAATACAAAGCATTTGTAAGTACCAAAGGTGAATTAATGCGTTATAACAGCAAACTCCCCATTGTTGTATACACGCCTAAGGGCTACGAAGTACGTTATAAAATTTGGGCAAGAAATAATGTTGAACAAACAGCCATTATAAAATAGTTTGTTGTGAAAAAAGTTAATGCGGTTGAAGCATACCTAGAAAACCATGAAGCGTTTCGTGATGTTTTAATAACCTCACGAACACTTATACTTACTACAACGCTTGAAGAAACCATTAAATGGGGTGCACCTACCTATACCATAAATAATAAGAATGTATTATCGATAGCGGCTTTTAACAACCACTGCTGTATTTGGTTTTATAATGGTTTAAGCTTGAGGGATGAACACCAGCTTTTTTCTGAAGAAAAAAATGCTCATAAAACCCTGCGGCAAATACGTTTTGAAGCTCCGGATACAATTAATAAGCCTTTAATACTTTCTTATATTAAGGAAGCTATAGAAAACCAATAGCTAGGGCACATAGTGAAACCTCAAAAAAACACCAAAGAACTTATCATTCCCAAAGCATTAAAAGCTGTTTTACAAAAAAAACCAGAATTACAGTCTCATTTTAAGCAGCTAGCACCGTATAAACAGCGTGAATATGCTGAACACATCCAATCGGCAAAACGAGACACCACAAAGCAAGCACGCTTAGAAAAAATACAAGCTATGATTTTAAAACGTATGGGATTAAATCAATCCTGTCCTAAACATTTTTGATCTAATCAAAAGTCAACGATTTTACTGGTAATTAGCCATGTTTTTTATCTTTTTCAAAAAAGAACCCCTTGTGTATAATTTTGTTTGGGGGGAGGCTGCTCGTTAAAAGGGCTATCAATCCATTTTTGCAAATCCACTTTGACAAAAAGGTTAAGTCTTATAAAAGCTACTAAATTGGGAGTTTATCCAAAATTTTGTGTTTTTGAAAAATAATTTCAAAATTCATAGGTTAAAATAATATAGATTATAACCTGTTTGGAAAACAAATATACAATTGATTGTAAATTTGGCCCCATTTAAATCGTGTTTTCTTCCATTTTTTGCTGATGCTTTGAGCTGCTAAATATATGGATTTCAGTGCTGCATCATCATGAGGAAAGACTTTTTTGTTGCGTGTATATTTTCTTAAACTGGCATTAAAACTCTCAATGATATTGGTAGTATATATAAGTTTTCTAATCTCTTTTGGGTAGTTTAAAAACGCGGTCAAATTATCCCAATTGTTTTCCCAAGACTGTACGGCAGAGAGGTATTTATCTTCCCAATTTTGTTTAAAGACTTCGAAAGCCTCTAAAGCGAATTTCTCATTATCGGCTTGATAAATAGCTTTAATATCGACCATTATTGATTTACGGTCCTTATAGCTCACATATTTTAAAGAGTTTCTAATTTGATGTACGATACATATTTGACGTATACTACCTGGAAAAATAGCTTCTACAGCTTTATCTAATCCAGAGAGGTTATCCGAACACAGAAAGAAGATATCTTTTACGCCTCTAGAGCGCAGATCGTCTAAAATGGACATCCAAGCAGCTGCCTTTTCTGTCTCCACAATACTCATGCTCAAAATATCTTGTTGCCCTTCGGTATTCACCCCTAAAACTATCATACAGGCTTTAGATATTACCTTGCCTTCTTGACGTATTTTATAATGAATAGCATCTATCCAGACAATGGGATATACGTCTTCTAAAGGTCTATTCTGCCATTGTTTGATGTCTTCCAATAATTGATTGGTGATAATGGATACCTGTGATGTGGAATACTGCACTCCATAGGTACTTTCAATAAAATCAATAATATCGCTATTGCTCATACCTTTGGCGTAAAGCAGTTGAATACAATCTTCTAATTCTTGACTAATCGATTGATGTTTGGGGACAATAACAGGCTCAAAGCTCGCTTGACGATCTCTGGGGATTTTGATGCGTTGTTCGCCGTTATGAGTCTTGATAGTTTTCTCTGAGAAACCATTGCGCTGGTTGTTCTCAATTACAGAACCTCCTTTTTGAAACCCTAAGTGGGCAGTCATTTCTGCTTTTAAAAGTGATTCAATACCACGTTTAAGCAACTGTTCCTTGACCTGGTCAAAGTCCTCCTTGTTGCTGATTTTGCCGATCAAGGCGTCTAATTGTTTTTCTAAGTCTGAGTTCATAAAATAAAAATTTAAAAGTAAATTTTTTGCCTATGAATTTCAAAATCATTTTTAAACTAACTAACAGCAAAAACACAAAATAGTTTACAGTCCCTAAATTGGACAAGTACCAATTATATTTTGCATTTGCTTTTAAGGCTTTTAGGATGAGTATAGTAATAAGAGCCGTCCATATTTGTATCATTACGGCATTTTCAGAAGTTCCTATAAACGATTTAATATGTAGCTGTTGTTTGATGTCTCTAAAGAATATCTCAATATCCCATCTAGCTTTGTAGAGTTGGCTAATTGTGTTTGCTGTCCAAGACATTTGGTTGGTAATAAGTTCTATTTCCTGGTTATTTTTATCGTCCCATACAGCTATTCTACGTAGCTTCTTTGGGTATTTTGTTTTTGATTTAGCCCCTGTTAGCTCAATGATTTCATCTTTTAAAACATGATGATGTCTATTTTCTGGCAATTCTTTTTCTTTAATACTCTTAAATTGGATGTTTTCTTTGTGCCTAATTACAAAAAACACTTGGTTGCTGTCCCAAACGTTAAGTAACGAAAAATCATTATAAAATCGATCTGCGACAATAACCGAACGGCTAATCAAAGGAATATCGTAAGCTCCTTTATTATCTGCTGTTTTACCATCGCTAATATTTACATAGTGCGGTAAATTACCATCATAATCAAGCAAGGTGTGCATTTTTACAGCTCCTTTGTGGGTTTTGTATTTTGCCCAATCAAAGAGACTTAAACATAGACTTATCGTTGTAGAATCTAATAGAAATATCTTGGATTTAATTTTGAATTTAACACGTTTTAAGTGAGGGTGCTGTCCAAAACTTTTTAAAAGAACATAGTAGTAATCTCGATAAAGCGTCCAGTCTCGATGTTTGTTTTGATAGCTTATCGTTGATTTAGAAGGTGCTTTCTGTATGCCTAAATGATTAAGGTTTCCTGTGGCAGAGCGAAGTCCATTACTTATATCTCGGACGGATTGACTTTTTGCAAATTGACAAAACAACATGGAGACTAAATGTGTCCAACTATTAAATCCTTTTTGATGTTTATCTGTTCCCTTGGCTTTTACAAGTTTAGAAAAACTAGAACGGTCTAATTTGGAGATTATCTGAGAGAACAATGTTATATTTGTCATGGAGAAAGGTTGTTTTTTGTTGTGCAACTCAAAAATAATATTTTGAGATACAAAATCCCTTTCTCTTTTTAAGCGTTTTGGACGCTATTGGGATTAAATGATAAATATAAGAACTGCTAAAACAAATATTAACAAATAAATAAGACCATGAAAATTAATAATATTTTAGAAAACATAGGCAACACCCCTGTGGTTCGTTTAAGTAAATTATTTCCAAATAATAACGTCTGGATGAAGCTTGAAAAAGCGAATCCAGGCGGAAGCATCAAAGATCGTATTGCTCTTTCTATGATTGAGGATGCCGAAAAAAACAACCTCATCACTAAAGATACTGATATTATAGAGCCTACTTCTGGAAATACGGGAGTTGGTTTAGCCATGGTTTGCGCTATAAAAGGCTATAAGTTAACATTGGTCATGCCAGAATCGATGTCGGTGGAAAGGCGTGCCCTAATGGCTGCTTATGGTGCAAATTTAGTTTTAACACCGAAAGAAGAAGGTTTAGTCGGAACCATTGCTAAAGCGAATGAGATGGTGGCTAACAACAAAAATGCGTGGATGCCTTCACAATTTACC
Organism: Tamlana carrageenivorans; assembly: GCF_002893765.1. Classification (NCBI taxonomy): domain Bacteria; kingdom Pseudomonadati; phylum Bacteroidota; class Flavobacteriia; order Flavobacteriales; family Flavobacteriaceae; genus Pseudotamlana; species Pseudotamlana carrageenivorans. The sequence continues at coordinate 136,321 of NZ_CP025938.1, forward strand.
AACCCTTCAAATCCTGAAATTCATAAAAAAACAACGGCTTTAGAAATAGAAAAAGATTTCCCCGATGGTATTGATTACTACATTACCGGTGTTGGTACTGGCGGACATATTACCGGTGTTGCCGAAGTGTTGAAGAAAAAATTCTCCAATTTAAAAGTCCTTGCTGTCGAGCCTGATGACTCTCCTATTATTTCTGGCGGCGAACCAGGACCTCACCCATTACAAGGTATTGGCCCAGGATTTTTCCCTGAAGTTTTTAATAAAGACCTTATTGATGGCGCCGTTAGAATAACTAAAGAAGAAGCTTTCGCTGAAGTTAAAAACATTGCAACAACTGAAGGTATTTTAGTTGGAATCTCCTCTGGTGCCTCATTAGCTGCGGTAAGAAAACAACTTTCAAATATTGAAGAAGGTGCTGTTATTTTAACCATGAATTACGATACCGGTGAACGCTATCTTTCTATTGAGGGGCTGTTGAATCCATAATACGTTTTTGTTATTGTTATATAAAAAGAGGCTATCTAAAAAGTTGTTTTTTCGTCAATCTGAATTTATTTCAGATTCTCATAATTATTGGATTTCAATGTGATGAGATTCTGTATCAAGCACAGAATGACGATTGTTTTAACTTTTTAGAAAGCCTCTTATTTACTTTAAAATTATAACGCTACGCTTATAAGGATACTTTAGTACCAACATCTTTACCATCAATAATATCAATAATGGTATTTGGGTTGGTACCGTTAGCGATATATGTTGGAATATTTCTAGATGCCGCTTCTTGAGCATAATCCAATTTCGATCCCATGCCACCACGGCCTTCGCCTTCGGCCTTACCACTTTCCTTAATATACTTTTGTAAATCATCTTCTGGATCTACGTTAGAAATTAAGCTACTGTTTTTAGCTTCTGGATGCCCAGAGTAAAGTCCGTCGATATCTGTTAAAATAATTAATTTATCGGCATTTATTAATTGTGCGATCAAACACGCTAACTCGTCATTATCGGAAAACATAGAAGTTTTAACCGATACCGCATCATCTTCATTAGCAATAGGCACAACACCTTCTTGCATTAAACCTTCCACACAGTTAATCATATTTTCACGATGAACACCTGGTGTAAAATCCCGTTTGGTAGGTAAAACCTGGGCACATTTCATACCATAGTCGTAAAAAATGGTATAGTATAGACGCATCATTCTTGGTTGCCCGATGGATGAATACACCTGTCGTCGTTGCGCTTTGTTTTTAATTTTAGATTTCCCTAACACCTCTTTACCTGCTATTACAGAACCAGAAGATACTAATACTGCCATAATATCTCTTTCGTAAAGTTCAGATATTTGTCTTACTAAATTTCTTAAAACAGGTCTTACAATTCTATTGTCTTTGTTGGTCATAACATTCGTACCAACTTTTATTACTACTCTTTCTTTATACATCTTATTAATGTTCTTGACCTAATTCAATTGCACGATTAAATGCGGCATAAGCGGCATCTCTAATTAAAACATCTACTTTGTTGGCTTCCATAGAATTTAGTGCAGCACGTGTTGTACCTCCTTTTGAAGCTACACGATCCATCCATTCTTTTGGAGTAAGATCGGACTGATTAAAAAGTTCTACAGCTCCCGCAAAGGTTTGTGTAACTAAAGTTCTTGAATCTTCGTTTGAAAAGCCCATTTCTAGCGCAGCCTTCATCATACTCTCCATAAAGAAAAACACATAAGCTGGTCCGCTACCAGAAATTCCTGTTGACGCATCGATATCATTTTCAGAAGCTACTTTTAAGGATTTCCCTGTGGTGCTTAACAGCGATTCAATATCATTAGTTTCTTGTTCTGAAACGTCGCTTGAAGCTACAAATGACGTTAAACCTTTCCCGATTTGAGCTGGCAGATTAGGCATGGCTCGTACAATTTTATCTAAACCAGACATTTTTTTCATAGCAGCAATGGTTACCCCAGCCATCACAGAAACAATAATTTGATTCTTGTTTGTTAAAGGTTTTAGGTTTTCAAAAACACTTTCGGCATGAAAAGGTTTTACGGCTATAAAAATGATATCGGCTTGTGGTGCGCAGTCTTTTAAATCTCGACAAGCATCAAAATATGGAATTTCATCAAGTTCTTTTAGCTTGTCCTCGCTATTATCAAGAACCATGATATTATTATTAAGAAGTTTAGATGTAGACATCCCTTCGGCATAGGTTAACCCCATATTCCCTGCTCCGATTACTAGTACTTTCATGTGTATGTTTTGGTTAATTATTCGTTTTTTATTGGTAAGTATTTTTTAAACAAAGAGCATTCCTTCGTTAGAATGCTTTGTTTCTTTATAATATGTTTCTTTATTTAAGTGACGTATTTTAATAGGCAAACCAAAAAGACACTTTTTAATTGATGTTACTTTTGTTATTAAATCACCCATTTTTATGCTGTAACGCTTTTCGTATTGCGTTTGACGTTTAATATATAAAATTTTCATGTGTTTGGTTTTAAATTTATTACAATTAATTATTGTTTCCGAGTTAATCGCATTTCAATATTTCTAGCTTCAAACCCTTCTTCTTCAAACAAATTAATAATAGGGTTATCCTTATTAATGTGCGTAGCTATAGCACCTCTACAATAGCGCTTGGTATGTTTTATCAACTGACTGGCAATACCTTGTGCGCGATACGCTTCATTTACCGCAATGTAAACCAAAATATTTTCAGATAAATATTCATTCATACCGGTTTTATTGACAACTACAGCGCCAATAATTTCATCTTTAAGCTCTATAATAAACACGTAACCTCCTAAACCTGCTATTTCTTTTGCGGCGTACAGCAAGGATTTTCTAATAGCACTTATAGGATCCTTAAAATCTCCAGAATGCTCATGAATGAATTTGGCGGTACGGTTAATATCATTCATTGATAACCTTGTAAAGGCATCAAAAGTTTTTATGGTGATTGATTTGGTTTCGGGCATAAGTTTTGGTTACATCTAAATTACAAGATACAACAAGCAATGTTTTGTATAAAAAATACACCAATTAAATAATATCTTGTACTATACATTTTTTTTAAAAGGTAAACTATTTAAAATGAGATTGATAAAGCGATTTCGCTAGATAGAAGGAGGAATAAATTTGTCGGATTGGATTCTAAAAACTAAAAAATTGAAGTTAAATATTCTGAAATTTTTATTTTCACGTATTCCTTGTCTCATATCGCAAATTTACGTAAACAAGGCCCCAATAGCAAATTTGAAACGATAAGATAATTTTTACACCAGATCTCATGAGCAACTATTATTACAAACACGAAATGTATAAAGCAAAAAAAAGCCCCCTAAATAGGGAGCTTTTTAAACCGAACTTATAGGTTTTATTTCTTTTCGGGAGCATTAAGTTTTTCACTCATTTCCATAGAAATTGCCGACTTATCGAATTTTAATTTTCCAGACAACGTTTCTAAAATACAACTTCCGTCTTTCTCGTTTAATTCTAAAACTTTGGCGTGTAAACCACTTCTAGTAATCACTTTATCGCCTCGTTTTAAATTAGCTGCAAATTTCTTTTCTTTCTTAGCACGTTTCATTTGTGGTGCAATCATAAAGAAATACACAACCACAAACATTAATACAAATGGTAGTAAACTACCTATACCTTCTCCCATAATTTATAATAGATTTAGCTTTTTAGCTGTTAATTAACTTTTTGTTGGATCTGCTTTTACAAATGCTGAAATTTTAACAACTTCTGTTCCTTTTTCAGTATTTGCTGTTACGGTAATAGATTTTGAAACTTTATTAGCGCCACTTCCATTAAACTTCACTGTAAACTCTCCGCTTTCTCCTGGTGCTAAAGGCTCTCTACTCCAATCTTGAGGCACCGTGCAACCGCAAGAACTTTTAATATCGGTAATAACTAAAGGAGCATTACCTGTATTTTTATATTTAAAAACCGTTTCGACTGGTGTTTTTGCAATGACTTCTCCAAAATCATGTTCTGTCTTATCAAATTCTAATACTGGAAAATCTGAAGCATTAGCATCACGCTCTGCTGCAGCAGTAACATTGGTTTCATCAATCTTAGCAGCGGCATTATCCTTACATGATGTCATTGCCATTAAACAAAGTGCGGTTAATCCTAAAATTACTTTTTTCATAATGCGTTCTTTTTATTAGGTTTGGTGGGCAAAAATAGCAATTATTTAAACTATTAAAAATTTTTGCTATTTTCTTAACAGATATTAACATGTAGCAGGCTACATAAGTCCGCGACCTACTTTTTTCAAAGTCCCGTCAGCTTCATACTCCTTAACCAATTTATCCAAAATCCCATTAATAAAAATGCTGCTTTTAGGTGTTGAATATTCTTTAGAAATTTCTAAATATTCATTCATGGTTACTTTTACAGGTATTGATGGGAAATTTTTAATTTCAGAAATGGCCATTTGCAATAGCACATAATCGACACTCGCAATACGCTCGGCATCCCAGTTTTTAGTTTTTTGTTCTATTTCCTTATTAATGGCTGTCCTATTTAGTAAAGTCTTTTTAAACAAAGTTATTGCAAACTGTTTATCTTCAATATCCTTATAAAGTTTAGGTGTAAAATACTTTTCTGGCGATGTCGCTTTAGCTTTTCTAAGCAGCTTTAAAATGGTGGTATTTACCGTTGGAAGATCGTCTAACCAGGTTAGATTTTTATCCTCGATATAATCGTATAACTTATCATTAGGTGCAATAATGTCTTTAAACACATCAACAATAAAAGCGCGGTCTTCTTTAAAGTCGGAAACACGCGTTTTCATATATTCGGCATATAAATCACTTGATGTGATGGCTTTGAAAATCACATCGACATACTCATTATCAAGCCCCCAGTTAATATGAGCATTGCCTTTTATTTCATCTTCGAGTTGGATGTTATCCTTTAGGAGTTTTAAAAGTTCATTGTTTACAAACTTTCTATTCGGATCCTTATCTTCTTTAGTAGCAAGGTGTTTGTTTTGCTTTTTTTGCAAATCATCTTCTGCTCTTTTTTGCACTTCAATCAATAAAGAAATGATTAATAGATACAAATTGTACATGTTTTCAATACTATAGACTAGAAATTTTTGATCTTTACTAAAATCATCACTTTCACTGCCTTTGAAAGCATACATGGTTTGCATTACTTTCACACGAATATGTCTTCTGCTTAACATCATTACAAAGAACTTTAATTTAAATAGATGAAGGTTTCCATTGTTTTCACGCCGCAAAAATAACACTATATTTAAAAAGAAATATACTATTAACGTATTTATTATAGGCATAATTCATTTTAAAGACACTTGAGATCTTGTTGCATTATGGTCATTTTCAATTTCAACATATAAAGTATATCGTTCCTTTTTATTTTAAAACAAAACTTTTATAAATCAAGAACTTAGCCTATAGTACAATAAAAAAATAGTGCGAATGAATTAAATTAGGCTTTAACGATATTTAACAATTACACCCATAGCTTAAAGGTGGTTATTATCAATTATCCCCTATATTTGCCCTAATATTTTAATTTTTGAATGAAAGAATTACAGCACCTTAACAAATACTTCTACAAATATAAAACGCATCTAGTTATAGGTATTGTTATTACTATAGTTGCTAGAATATTTCTATTATTCACCCCGCGATATGTTAAAAAGATTTTTGTAATCATAGAAAATGCTTTTAAAAACAATGCTACAGAGGCGGCGGTTAAAGCCGATTTAACGGAGGCGATTTTATATATTATTGGTGCCGCTGTAGTAGGCGGTATTCTTACCTTTTTTATGAGACAAACCATTATAAATGTGTCTCGCTATATTGAGTACGATTTAAAAAATGAAATTTATGAGCAGTACCAAAAACTGTCTTTAAATTTTTATAAGAAAAATAGAACAGGCGATTTAATGAATCGTATTACAGAAGATGTGGGACGAGTACGTATGTATGCTGGTCCGGCCATTATGTACAGCATCAATACCGTAGCACTTTTCGTTATTGTTATTATTTATATGGTTAATGCATCGCCTAAATTAACTCTTTACACCATTTTACCTTTACCAATTTTATCAATAATCATTTATAAACTAAGTAAAGAAATACACAAACGGAGTACCATTGTACAAGAATACTTATCGAAGCTTTCTACTTTCACACAAGAGTCGTTTAGCGGTATATCGGTTATAAAAGCCTACGGCATTGAACCCCAAACAGCCTTAAATTTTAACACCCTTGCCAAAGAAAGTAAAGACAAACAAATAGATTTAAATAAAGTACAAGCTTGGTTTTTCCCCATGATGATTCTTCTCATTGGAACAAGCAACCTTCTTGTTATTTATGTTGGTGGCATGCAGTATATTAATGGTGAAATAAAAAGCATCGGTACCATTGCAGAGTTTATTATTTACGTGAACATGCTTACCTGGCCAGTGGCTACCGTAGGATGGGTAACGTCCATCGTGCAGCAGGCCGAAGCGTCTCAAAAACGAATTAACGAGTTTTTAAAAATCGTACCAGAAATAAAAAACAACAACGCCAATCATTCCGAAATTACAGGCGATGTTCAATTTAAAGATGTTAATTTCACATACGACGATACTAATATTCAAGCCTTAAAAGGCATTAGTTTTCATATAAAACCTGGCGACACCCTTGCCATTTTAGGAAAAACAGGATCGGGTAAATCAACGGTTTTAGATTTAGTTGGACGTCTTTATGATATCGATCAAGGTTCCATCCTTATTAATGACACCGAAATAGCCGACTTAAACTTAGTCGATTTAAGAAATAATATAGGCTATGTGCCTCAAGATGCATTTCTATTTTCAGACAGCATTAAAACCAATATAAAATTCGGTAAACATGATGCTACCGATGAGGATGTTATCGAAGCCGCTAAAAATGCTCAGGTACATAAAAACATCATAAAATTTAATAAAGGTTATGATACCATTTTGGGTGAACGCGGTATTACACTTTCGGGCGGACAAAAGCAAAGGGTTTCCATTGCGAGAGCCATTATAAAATCACCTAAAATATTGCTGTTTGACGATTGCTTATCGGCTGTAGACACCGAAACTGAAGAGAAAATATTAAATAACATAAATAAGATTTCAAAAGGAAAAACGGGTATTATTGTAAGTCACCGTATATCGGCAGCTAAAAATGCCGATAAAATTATTGTCTTAGACCATGGTAAAATTGTACAAGAAGGCACGCACGATACTTTGATAAATACAGACGGATATTACAAAGAACTCTATTTGAAACAACTGAGCGAAAACACAGCTAACCCACTGTAAATCTTGACAGTAAAACAAAACCACAACTAGTCAATTTTAATTAAATGCAACAAAACCTTAGATTTCAAAAAGAAACCTCAAAATTTGTTGCTTAGTATCGGTTTTTTTTAGATTTTTGATACACAATGATTATATATAAATTTTAAATCGACTATGAATAATAACGGTATGATGGAGAAAGAGGAAATTTTTTCAAAAGTTTTGAGAGCAGGACGACGCACTTATTTTTTTGATGTAAGAGCTACGAAAGCAGATGATTATTACTTAACTATTACAGAAAGTAAAAAATTCACTAATGACGACGGATCATTTCATTATAAAAAACATAAAATTTATATTTATAAGGAAGATTTTGCTGAGTTTAAAGAGATTTTAGCAGAAATGACCGATTATATCATTAACGAAAAAGGTGATGAAGTGATTAGCGAGCGTCACCAAAAGGACTTCAAAAAAGAATACGACCCTACAAGTAGAGTTACTGAAGATGAATTAAAAACCCCTGAAAGTTTTACTGATATTAATTTTGACGATATTTAAAATAGTTAAATAACAAATCAAGAACCGCTAAACGAATTTAGCGGTTTTTTTATACTATAATTTCACTGCAACTAACGCCAGCACTAAACTCATTATCAAGTAATACAAGGCCGCTGCAAAACCAAACAAGCTCCCTACTGCAAACACTGTTAATAGTAACCAAAGCGGTCCCAACACAATAGTTACCGCGAAACGAAAAGTCGCTACAAACTCAAGTTCTTTAATTTTTGGCTGGGCATAATATTTCCATACCACATAAGGCATGATGTAGTTCACAATTAATAAGAAACGAAAGAGCTGTTTTAACCAAACAAATCGCGCTTTAGGACGCTCAACAGGGGCTTCAAAATTATTTTTAATACAAGCATTTACGGTATGTGGTTTTAAAAAATCTACCTTCAAAGACTCTAGTTTATCTAGTGTTTCCTTATAGTTCTCTATTGGTACAACGGTGGTAAGTTGAGACATTTCAGCTTGAATTCTGGTTTTAAGAGTTACAACATCTTGGTTTCTCTGTCCCGTATACAAACTTTTGGCTGGTATAGGCTCACCGAAATGGATAGTAGCTTTATCAGGAAAATTTAAAATACCCTCATAATTTAAGCCTAGAGGTAGCAACTGTAAGTCTGTTTCGGGATATTTTTCAAGCGTATCCCATACAATTCGAGTAAACCCTTTGCTTAACGGCCTTACGGTTCGCCTTAAATCATGGCCGCCTTCAGGAAAAATAACCACGGTTTCCCCTTGACTAAGCAACTTGGTACAGGTTTCAAAAATGGCATTATTATTTGTTAGACTTCCCCAACCATCGCGAATACGGTAAACAGGTAGCATTTGAAACCGATGAAACAGCTTTGCTAGTAAAGGTTTGGTAAATACTCCTGCACGGGTTAAATAATGTAAAAAGCGATCGATTGTCACGGCTATCAGCAGAGGATCAATTAATCCATTTTGGTGATTACATAAAATGAGTGTTGGCTTGTTTTTAGGTAGGCGCTCCTTATTAAAGACTGTTATTTTCTTAAAATAGAAAAACATACCAATCTTCATATACCCCCTAATAGCTCTTAAAAAAATATATTTCAAACTAAATAAGATTATAACTTTCTGGTTAATGTATGGTCCATCTCAGATGTTTCCGAAATGTGATTTAAATCTAGCTTACGGTAGTTCCGTTTTTTACTGGATTTTCAGGATTCAAAAGTACTACATCTTTCCCGTTTACAGCGCCAACTACCAAACATTCGCTCATAAAACTAGCAATTTGCTTTTTCGAAAAGTTAATAACAGCAACGATTTGCCTGTTAATCAAGTCTTCTTTTTTGTAAAGTGTTGTAATTCGCGCCGAAGTTTTTTTAATCCCAAGATCCCCAAAATCGATAAACAGTTGATACGCTGGGTTCCTAGCTTCCGGGAAGTCTTTCACCTCCAAAATAGTACCTACCCGAAGATCAACTTTAGTAAATTCTTCAAAAGTAATTAGCGCTTTCATTTTTTAAAAATACAAATATTGCCGAACTTTGGTTAAACTTTTTATCATGGCAAATACCCCTTCAAATATGTTGCCCTTAGGCACAAAAGCTCCTTTTTTCGAGCTTCCAGATACCGTGAGTGGCAATACTTTAAATTTGAATAATTTAAAAGGCAAAAACGGCACGGTTATCCTATTTATCTGCAACCACTGTCCTTTTGTAATTCATATCAATAATACATTAGTTGACATTGCAAACGCTTACGCGGAAAGAGGTATTACTTTTATTGCCATTTCAAGTAACGATGCAGCGAACTACCCGCAGGATGGCCCAGAAAAAATGCGTATTCATGCTGAAAACGAAGGCTACCCTTTTCCATATCTTTACGATGAAAATCAAGCCGTAGCTAAAGCCTATGATGCGGCCTGCACCCCAGACTTGTATGTTTTCGATAAAAATTTATCGCTTGTTTACCGCGGACAATTAGATGATTCGCGCCCTGGAAATGGTAAACCCGTTACTGGCAAGGATTTAAAACACGCTTTGGATTGCTTGTTAGCAGGGAAAGACAATACCACCATACAGAAACCTAGTATAGGGTGTAATATTAAGTGGAAGTCTTAATAATACTAATTACAACTTTTACTTCAGTTTTAATTGCCAGATTCCTACATGCTGCCAGGTATCAAATTTGAATCCGACCTCATTAAGATGCGCTACCTTTTCAAAACCAAAATGCTCATGAAGTTTAACACTGGCGTCGTTAGGAATGGTAAGCACTCCTAATACTGTATGAAAATTGTTTTGTTTTAGTCTTTTGAGTAAATCAGCATAAAGTTTTGTGCCAATTTGCTTGCCATGAGCACCATGCTTTACATAAACCGTAGATTCCACAACATGGTTGTATGCAGGTTTAGGACGAAATCGACTGCCATAAGCATAGCCTAAAATTTCATTATTTTCTTCGTAAACTAGAAAAGGATAATCCTTATTGATGCCATCTATTTTATATTGAAAATCATCCAAAGTTAGTGCATCAATATCGAAGGTCGCTACCGAATTTAGTACGTAGTAATTATATATATCTAATAAGGCTTGAGTGTCCTCGGGTTTTATTTGTCTAATCATCTTACAACCAACCTTTTTGTTTCAAGACATTTTCAATATGCGCATAATGATGATTACTATGCCAAGCGTAATTGCCTATTTGGAAATTCAGTTTCACTTCACTGTTCGTTTCAGGATGAATAAAACGGCGCTCTAAATCAGCTTCCGTTAGAGTTTTTAATAAGTAGACCAACTTAAAATGAATGGCCTTAATGTGATGCAGAGACATATCAATAGGTGCGAATTTAGAATCTGAAAGTTCTGCCCAGCGGTCTTCATAATACGCTTTAATTAGAGGCTTATCTTCCGTTAAAGCCCATTTAAACCGCGTATAACTATGATGGTGGCTATCAGCAACATGATGAATAACCTGCCTGATGGTCCATCCCCCAGGACGGTATTCGGTATCTAATTGGGCGTCATTCAAATTTTCTACCAGTGACTCTAAGCGCTTTGGAAACTGCTCCAAAACAGAAATCCATGCGTTTAAATCTGAGTTAGAAATCGATTTTGGGCATTCAAATTTCCCTATAGGGTAACGTAATTTTTCAAGCTCTGTATTCGTCATTTTTAATGGCAATTAAATGGATTATGAAATTAAACAATAAATAGTTACAACAAAAAAAAGAGACTGTGTGAAAAATTTACTTGATGTCATATTGAGCTTGTCGAAATATCTCAATGTTCCCTCGAAAAAGGGTTTCGACAAGCTCAACCTGACAAATCAAATAATTTTAACTTTTCAGACAGCCTCTAATACTTATTTTAAAAACGATTTATTTCACTCTCATTAACTCAACATCAAAAATTAAAGTAGCATCTGGTGGAATAACTCCTCCAGCACCTCTACTTCCGTAACCTAAGTGGCTAGGAATTACGAAACGTGCCTTATCACCTACTTGTAATAACTGAATACCTTCATCCCATCCTGAAATAACTTGTCCTACGCCAACTGGAAAATCGATTGGTGAATTACGTTTGTATGACGAATCGAATACGGTACCATCAGACAATTGACCTTTATAATGTACAGAAACCGTTTTACCTTTTTCAGCTTTTGCGCCATCACCTTTTTGGATGATTTGGTAACGTAAACCGCTATCCGTTTTATTAAAACCTGTAGCCAATTTATCTAATTCAGCTTCAGCTTGTGCTTTGGCTTCTGCTAAGCGTTTTTCTCTAGATCCTTCAAAAGTTCTAAAAGCTTCAATAGCATTAAATGCCTCTGCTTCGGCTCCAACACGAACAATCTCTAGAGACTCAATAACATCGCCTTGAGCAATCACATCAACAACATCTTGGCCTTCAATCACTTTTCCAAAAACAGTGTGTTTATTATCTAACCAAGCTGTTTCTACGTGTGTTATAAAAAACTGACTCCCGTTTGTTCCTGGTCCTGCATTAGCCATCGATAAAACTCCTGGCCCATCATGCTTTAAATCTGGATGAAACTCATCATCAAACTGATATCCTGGGTTTCCAGAACCTGTACCTTGAGGACAACCACCTTGAATCATAAAATCTGGAATAACTCTGTGGAATTTTAATCCATCATAATAAGGTTTTCCTTGAGGTTTCGCCGAATTTTCTAAATTTCCTTCAGCTAAAGCAACAAAGTTACCCACCGTTCCTGGTGTTTTTTGAAATTCTAAAGCCACAAGAATTTCTCCTTTTGTCGTATTAAATTTTGCGTATAATCCGTCTTGCATTGTTCTATTTTTTAAGAAAGTGCAAAGATAACGAATGATTTCTGATTAGCGGATTTTGCTAGAATGATTTTTGACTCTTGACTGTTAACCTTTGACCTTTGACTCTAAAAACACCCCCGTCCCCCTCAAGTGGGAAATGAATTGCGTTTCCAGTTCGGCTGGTTTGGACAAATTAAAACAGATCCTTTGTGAAATTATTTGTTAGAACTATGAAACTTTGTGGGAGAAACCAAACATGAAACCTTATTCAGGCAAGCTAAGGTGACAGGCGTTGTTCTCAGTTACACAATTAAACGGTTCAACTAAGTTTGGCATAAAGCATTCAGCCTATAGCCAAAAGCATTGTACAAAAAAAGCCATGAGATGATTGACACACCTCACAGCCTTTTAAACTTATATTTCTAAATTCTAATTAGCTACTTCACTAATAAACTTGATACGATACAAACGCAATTCTTCATCGTCGTAATCGCCATCAAACTCATCAATTGCTGCCGAGATATTATCTGATTCCGATTCCATAAAATAATCATGAATTTCTTCTTGTTGGTCTTCATCTAAAATATCATGAATCCAATAATCGATATTCAATTTGGTTCCGGAATACACAATAGCTTCCATTTCTTTGATAAACTCTTCCATGGTCATGCCTTTAGAAGAAGCAATATCATCGAGAGGTAATTTTCTATCGATATTCTGAATGATATACAATTTATTAGCCGAGTTTGTTCCAGTAGATTTCACCACCAGATCATCGGGACGCGTTATATCATTTTCTTCAACATATTTCGCGATTAAATCGACGAAGCTTTTCCCATATTTTTTAGCTTTTCCATCGCCAACACCATGAACATTAGCTAATTCGGCTAAAGTAACCGGATATTTTAAGGCCATATCTTCTAGAGACGGGTCTTGAAAAATAACAAAAGGAGGCACTCCTAATTTCTTCGCGTTCTTTTTTCGTAAATCTTTAAGCATACCCATTAAAACCGCATCAGCAACGGCATTGCTTACTTTTTGTGAAGTTACAATGCTACCATCCTCCTGCTCGCCTTCAAAAACATGATCTTCGGTCATAAGAAATGAACTCGGATTTTTAATAAAATCGTGTCCTTCTGGAGTTAATTTAATAACGCCGTACGTTTCAATGTCTTTTTTAAGAAATCCTGCTACTAAAGCTTGTCTTAATAAAGCCATCCAATATTTCTTATCGTGATTTTTCCCTGAACCAAAAAACGGTTGTTCATTGGTTTTGTGAGAATTAATCATGGCATTTTCTTGGCCAACAAGCACATTTACTAAATCTTTAGACTTGTATTTTTCATTACTATCACGAATCACTTCAAGAATAAGCTTGACTTCAGTTTGGGCTTCCGTTTTCTTTTTAGGATAACGTACGTTATCATCCATATCGCCACCTTCACCAGTTTTATTGTCAAATTCTTCGCCAAAATAGTGAAGAATAAATTTTCTTCTAGAAATGGATGTTTCCGCGAAAGCGACAACCTCTTGAAGTAAGGCTTGTCCGATTTCTTGCTCGGCAACAGGTTTTCCAGACATGAATTTTTCTAATTTTTCAATGTCTTTGTAGTTATAAAACGCCAAACAATGACCTTCACCTCCGTCACGACCGGCACGACCTGTTTCTTGATAATAACTTTCTATACTTTTTGGAATATCATGATGGATTACAAAGCGCACATCGGGCTTATCAATCCCCATTCCGAAGGCAATAGTGGCAACCACAACATCGACATCTTCCATTAAAAATTTATCCTGATGACTGGAACGGGTTTTAGCATCTAAACCAGCATGATAAGGCACGGCATTAATACCATTAACCTGTAAAACTTGAGCCAATTCTTCAACACGTTTTCGGCTTAGGCAGTATACAATACCCGATTTGCCTTCATTTTGTTTTATAAAACGAATAATATCGGCATCAACCTGCTTGGTTTTTGGTCTTACCTCGTAATACAAATTTGGTCTATTAAAGGACGCTTTAAAGGTTTTGGCATCACCAATCCCTAAGTTTTTAATAATGTCTTCCTGTACTTTAGGCGTGGCTGTTGCCGTTAAACCAATAATTGGAATATTGTCGCCAATACGTTTAATAATATGTCTAAGGTTTCGATACTCGGGTCTAAAATCATGTCCCCATTCACTAATACAATGGGCCTCATCGATGGCTAAAAAAGAAATTTTAACCGACCTTAAAAACTCGACGTTTTCTTCTTTAGTTAGAGATTCGGGGGCAACATACAGGAGTTTCGTAATACCATTGGTGATATCCGATTTAACCTGTTTTATCTCTGTTTTATTTAAGGATGAATTTAATACGTGGGCAATACCTTCCTCTTTTGAAACGCCACGAATGGCATCTACTTGATTTTTCATTAATGCAATTAACGGCGAAACCACAATGGCCGTACCTTCTTGCATTAGAGCTGGTAATTGGTAACAAAGTGATTTACCACCTCCGGTGGGCATTATCACAAAAGTGTGTTGCCCTGATAATATACTTTCAACAACAGCTTCTTGAAGTCCTTTAAATTGATTAAATCCAAAATACTTTTTCAAAGCTGCCTGAATGTCTTGTTTTGCTATTAACATCAGTTTAAAATAATTAATTTACTTGCTTCTTCTTTTTAAAAAACAATCAAAACTAAAGCATTAATTAATTCGTGTAATTTCAAGATCCCTCATTTATTTTTTCGTTAGTTTTGTAACGAAAACTCAAATTACAATTAATATTCAATTCTGATTATTATTTAAAGATACTAAAATCTTTAAAAATCAAATCAAAAATACAAAATTTTGAAAGACAAACAGTCTATTATTAACATTGCAAAGCAGACCATTGACATGCAGAGTCAGGCTATTTCAAATTTGTCTAGTCTCGTAACCGATGAGTTTGCTAGCGCCGTTGATTTAATTTACAATTCAAAAGGGCGCGTTATTATTACAGGAATTGGTAAAAGTGCTATTATTGGAAATAAAATAGTGGCTACTTTAAATTCTACAGGTACTCCTGCTGTTTTTATGCATGCAGCCGACGCGATTCATGGTGATTTAGGACTTATTTTGGAAGATGATGTCGTAATCTGCCTTTCAAAAAGTGGGAATACTCCAGAAATAAAGGTGATTGTCCCACTTATTAAACGCGTTAAAAACAAGCTTATCGCTATTACTGGCAACAAAGATTCTTTTCTTGGTCAGCATGCCGATTTTGTCTTAAACGCCTATGTTGAAAAAGAAGCTTGCCCTAATAATTTAGCGCCAACCACAAGCACAACAGCGCAATTGGTTGTAGGTGATGCCCTAGCCATTTGTTTGTTGGAGTTACGCGGATTTACAAGCAACGACTTTGCAAAATACCACCCTGGAGGCGCTTTAGGAAAGAAATTGTATTTAACCGTTAATGATATTTCTTCGGTAAACGAAAAACCAAAAGTAGAACCTACTACAAGCATTAAAAACGTTATTATTGAAATTACGGAAAAAATGCTCGGGGTTACCGCTGTGGTTGAAAACAATAAAATTATAGGTATTATTACCGATGGTGATTTACGTCGCATGTTATCTAAAGTTGACGATTTCTCAAATCTAACGGCTAAAGATATCATGAGTGCAAATCCTAAGCGTATTGAAGCCAAAGCCATGGCTATTGAAGCTTTAGAAGTTATGGAAGGGTATGAAATTTCTCAACTTCTCGTTGAAGATGAAGGCCTTTACGCTGGCGTCGTACACTTACATGATTTAATTAAAGAAGGCATTATATAATGGCTAAAAAGAACATTGATGAGATGTCTTTTTTAGACCATCTCGAAGATTTACGCTGGCATCTTATCCGCATTTGTGGCGCCGTTATTTTGGTGGGAACTCTGGCTTTTATTTTTAGCCGATTTATTTTCAATTCCATCATTTTCGCCCCATTACACATGAGTTTCCCAACTTATGACTTCTTGTGTAAAATGGCCACTTTAATGGATTTGAGCACCACGTTTTGTAATGAAAAAATACCCCTAATTTTACAGAATCGAACCATGGCCGGGCAATTTTCTGCCGATATTTGGACCGCTATTCTAGGAGGTTTTATCATTTCATTTCCTTATAACATTTACCAATTATGGAAATTTGTTAGTCCGGGTTTACACAGCAACGAGCGTAAACATTCAAGAGGTTTTATCATTATATCATCACTCTTGTTTTTTATTGGCGTCCTTTTTGGGTATTATATTGTAACACCACTTTCAATCAACTTTTTGGCTAATTATAGCATTTCCGATATGGTAGATAACCAAATCGACATTAGCTCATACATTGCTTTGGTGCGCTCGTCGGCATTGGCTTCCGGACTCATTTTTGAGCTTCCTATCATTATTTATTTCTTTACCAAAATAGGCATAGTAACGCCAGAAATTTTAAAGAAATACAGAAAATATGCCTTGGTAATCGTGCTTATTTTATCGGCCATCATTACCCCGCCTGATATTGCCAGTCAGGTAATTGTAGCCATTCCTATTTTAATTTTATATCAAGTAAGTATTCTAATCTCAAAAATCGTGGTTAGAAATCAAAAACGAAAAGAAAAACACCATGTCAAATAGCGTTCAGGAATTCAACGACTACCGAGCTAAAATGAACGACAAGATTTTAGCCGATAACAACAAAATTATAAAGCGTATCTTTAATTTAGATACTAACGCTTTCGCGGAAGGCGCCCTAGATGTAAAAACAAAGGAACTTCTAGGATTGGTAGCTTCTACAGTGCTACGATGCGATGATTGCGTTAAGTATCACTTAGAAACGTCCTATAACTTAGGGTTGAAAAAAGAAGAAGTGGTTGAAGCTTTAGGCATCGCAACCTTGGTAGGCGGCACTATTGTTATTCCGCATTTACGCCGAGCCTATGAGTTTTGGGACAACCTAGAATCTCAAAGTTAAAGAAAATATAAATCTTAAATTTTCCTATTCCATTAGTATCATTTTACTAATTTTAGCCTTCAGATGATAACATTATGATTTTAAAAGCTCAGAATTTAATGAAGTCCTATAGCGGACGAAAAGTTGTAAAAGACGTTTCTCTTGAAGTAAAACAAGGTGAAATTGTTGGACTTCTAGGCCCTAATGGTGCTGGAAAAACAACATCTTTTTACATGATTGTTGGCTTGATAAAACCTAATGGCGGGCATATTTTCTTGGAAGATACTGAAATCACAAATTATCCCATGTATAAACGTGCCCAAAACGGTATTGGTTATCTGGCACAAGAAGCTTCAGTTTTTAGAAAACTGAGTATTGAAGATAATATTTTAAGTGTGCTTCAACTTACCAAACTCTCAAAAAAAGAGCAAAACTACAAAATGGAAGCCCTTATTGATGAATTTAGTTTAGGGCATATTAGAAAAAGTCGTGGCGATTTATTGTCTGGTGGTGAGCGTAGACGTACCGAAATTGCACGTGCTTTAGCCACCGACCCTAACTTTATTTTATTAGATGAACCTTTTGCTGGTGTAGACCCCGTGGCCGTTGAAGACATCCAACGCATCGTAGCGCAACTCACCAAAAAAAATATTGGTATTTTAATTACCGATCATAACGTACAAGAAACTTTAGCCATTACAGATAGAACCTACTTAATGTTTGAAGGCAGCATATTAAAAGCCGGGGAACCCGAAGAATTAGCCAACGACGAAATGGTTAGAAAGGTGTACCTAGGTCAGAATTTCGAACTAAGAAAGAAGAAGATTCGTGAGTGATGGATTGATGATTGATTATTTTTTATTGATTATTGATTATTGATTATTGGGAGTTAAATATTGTTGATACGTTTAATTGTGTATTTGTGTAATCGTGAACAACGTTTGTCACGCTGAGCTTGTTGAAAGGCTATCAATATTAAAAGTTAAATAGTAGATATTAGAAATGAAAAAACCTATTGTCACAACAAACTAAGTTTAAACAGATTCTTCAGTCGTACCTCATACTGAATGACGGCGAAACGTCTTCTTCTTTTTAATTGTTTATTTATTATATACTATTGATTATTGGGAGTTAAATATTGTTGATACGTTTAATTGTGTATTTGTGTAATCGTGAACAACGTTTGTCACGCTGAGCTTGTTGAAAGGCTATCAATATTAAAAGTTAAATAGTAGATATTAGAAATGAAAATTCAAAACAAACTAAGAAAACCCTATTTAAGTTTTTGAAATGATGTTGATACGTTTAATGGTTTAATCGTGTTCCAAAGGCAACATTTATCAAAATGTCGTGGAAGGGATTTTTCGGAGCGTAGTCAGACTAACGAACACCAAATTTATTTTCCACTTCTGTTTTTAATTTACGGATATGTATGTTAATAATGGCCCAGACAATTGCGTCATCTATACTACCATAAGCATGAACCAATCTGTTTCTAAAACCAATGATCTGTGCAGCATTTTCAATTGAAATATCTGGTTCTGTTTTTCTGAATTGATTTAGCGCTTCCCCAATAATTGATAGTTGTCGTTCTACCGCACTTTGTTTTTTAAAATCTTCTTGATAAGCCCTAAAATCCAAAATATCTAATGTAAACTTTTCTATTAATTCAATAGCGATTAAAATATCAGATAGATATTTCTTGCTTTTGTCCGTCATAGATTAAAATTTTAGTAGCATCAATATTTTTTTTTAAAATAGGATTTCTAATAGATGAATCAGTTAACAAGTCTACTTTTCTTTGAAAAAAGAGTTCAAATTTATCCCAAATACTAATTAGCGACTCTCCTCGTTCAATGAGATCTTGATTATCAATTTCTATCAATAAATCGATATCACTAGAATCGTCATTAAATTGATCGGTTATAGAAGACCCAAAAGCATACAAAGTTTTTACATTATGAGATTTGCACAATGATAAAAACTCTGTCATTTTATATTTTATTGATTCCTTCAAATCCATAATGCTAATATAACCATTTTTAATCTCTAAACATAAAAGCTCCATATTTCGATTGTTTAGGCGTTACCAATGTTGAAGCGTTTAATTGTCCGTATTCAAGAACTTAACGCAACAAATCTAAATTAATAGATTTGTAATTATGGTACGAAAAAAAACAGGTAGACTTACCCTTAAAGAAAGAATACAGATTGAGACTCTTTTAACTGAAAAAAAGAATAAATCATACATCGCTATAACCATTAACAGAGCTCGATCTACGGTTACAAGAGAAGTTAATAAATGGGTGCAAACAGATAGAGATAAATACTCAGCAGAACTAGCTCATTGGTGCGCCAAAGATGATTACCTAAACAAAAGAAATATTGATAAAATATCTAAGTACCCTAGACTTCGAATTTATGTCTATAGGGGCTTATTATCACAATGGACTCCTGAACAAATTGCTGGAAGACTAAAAGAAGAATTCCCAAATGATCCTATAATGTCTATTTCTCACGAATCAATTTATAGGTACATATATGCAAAGCCTCAAGCTAGTTTAAATAAAAAACTAATTAAACTCCTCGTACGCAAAAAAACAAGACGTAGACCCTCTAAAAAAAGACGCAGAACAGGATCTAAAATATTAAACCAAGTCAGTATAGACCTAAGGCCCGAGCATATTAACCTAAGAAATGAAATCGGACACTGGGAAGGAGATTTAATGATTGGGAAGGATCAAAAATCGGCTATTGGAACTATCGTAGAACGCAAATCTAGATATACATTAATTATCAAACTAAAAGCCAGGAACTCTAAGGAAATTGCTAAAATGTTTTCTAAAGAACTTAACAAACTAGATCCCATATTCAAAAAATCTATGACCTACGATAATGGAATTGAAATGGCAAGACACGAAACAATTACCAAGAAAACAGGTATGAAAATTTACTTTGCACACCCCTATTCTTCTTGGGAAAGAGGTACCAATGAAAACACTAACGGACTCATCAGAAGGTACCTCCCAAAAGGAACAGATTTTAACAAAATTGACTTAAATACATTCATCGAAATTCAAGAAAAATTAAACAATAGACCTCGTAAAATTATTGGATTTAAAACCCCTAATGAAGTTATGATAAAAGAACTAAAAATTGTAGCTTAGACTCATACAAAAAAAAGCAACGTTTGTTGCGTTAGAACCTTGAATGCAGCTTGTTTATTCGTGTAACTGAGAGCTAGTTTTTTCGAGCTGAGCTAGATGAAAGGCTATAAATATTAAAAGTTAAATAGTAGATATTAGAAATAAAAAATCCTATTGTCACAACAATTACTTTTAAACGGATTCTTCAGTCCTACCTCCTATTGTATGACAACATAACGCCTACTTCATATAGAATACCTTAAAATTGAACTTAAGCCTTAGCATATAGCCTTCAGCATATAGCATATTGGTTATTATCTATTTGTAACCAACTTCTTAATACCTACTACACCTTTAAAAATCAAAAAGGCTAATCCACCTATGAGAAGGCCTAAGATAAATTCTCTAACAACAAAAGGGAAATCTTCTAGAAAGTGATGAAAATAATCAATGTGATGTACAAATATACCACCTGAGACAAGAAGTAAGGCGATAGTACCAACTACAGCTAAGATTTTTATCACCCAAGGCAAAGTTTTTACTAATACACCACCGATAACATAAGTAA
Source organism: Tamlana carrageenivorans (assembly GCF_002893765.1). Lineage (NCBI taxonomy): Bacteria > Pseudomonadati > Bacteroidota > Flavobacteriia > Flavobacteriales > Flavobacteriaceae > Pseudotamlana > Pseudotamlana carrageenivorans. The sequence goes on from NZ_CP025938.1 coordinate 157,115, forward strand.
GGCTTTTTTTATTACTATTAAGATTTATGAGTTTAAATCCGAAATCATCCATTCTAACAATTAAAGCCACAATACCATACACCCCAATGGTTGCAATTAGCGCTACCACTGAAACCACTAAAATTTGAGTTAATAAAGGTTCTCCAACTACAGACCCTAATGAGATTATCACAATTTCAACCGAAAGGATAAAATCGGTTACAATAGCTGCTTTAATTTTCTTTTTTTCAGCTTCTACCCTTTCTGCTGCGGTAAGTTTTTGTTTTTCCACATGAACTTCAGGGTGTTGATCTTCTTTATCCGGAAAAATATAATGTATTATTTTTTCAACACCTTCAAAAGCCAAATAAACACCTCCTAAAATTAAAGCTAGCGTCACTCCCCAAGGTGCAAAGGCACTCAATAAAAAGGCTATGGGTAAAATAATCACTTTGTTTAGTAAAGATCCTTTTGCAATATCCCATAAAACAGGCAACTCTCGTGAAGCTAAAAAACCGGTAGCTTTTTCGGCATTAACTGCCAAATCATCCCCTAGAATCCCTGCTGTTTTTTTAGCAGACACTTTACTCATAACCACAACATCGTCCATTAAACTGGCAATATCATCTAAAAGAGCAAAAAAACCTGAAGCCATTTATTTTATTTTGAAGTTGAATTATCTATTACAGAAAGCATGATATAAAATAAGATGATAACAGGAATGGCTATAAACTTTAAAACCACCACAAATACCACACTTACAATTAAGAATATATAACGAATCACATTTCCCTTAAAACTAAAATCTTTAAATTTTAATGCAAACAATTTAATATTAGCATTTAAAATATAACAACTTAAAAGAGTCATACCCACTAAAAACCACGTGTTTAGAATTATAGATTGCACAAAAGCACTGTTTTGAAACTCTAAAATTAGAGGAAGCCCTAATATTAAAATGGTATTTGCAGGCGTTGGCAATCCTTTAAAAAAAGATTGCTGCTCATCGTCAATATTAAATTTCGCCAAACGATAAGCCGACCCTAAAGTAATAAGGAATCCGAAAAACGGAAAAATCGCATTAAATTCTAATTGTGACATTTCAGTAGGCATAAGGGATGTTGTTTCCAAATCTCCCCAAGCAGGCAAGGACATTTCTAGAAGTTTATACATCACTATTCCAGGCACCAATCCGCTAGTTACCATATCTGCTAAGGAATCTAACTGCAAACCTAATTCACTAGATACCTTTAGCTTTCTAGCTGCAAATCCATCAAAGAAATCGAAAAATATGCCAAGAAACACAAAAAAGGCTGCGTACACAAATTGATTATTTACAGCAAAAATCACCGCTATACTTCCGCAAAATAAATTTAAAAGTGTTAATATATTAGGAATATGTTTCTTCATAATTTAAATGAAATAAAATTAGTTATATACTGTTTTAAGCGTCATTCATGCTTTGATCTTCTGTCACGCTGAGCTTGTCGAAGCGCTATTTATGCCCTGCTGTTTGTGGCTTTCGACAGGCTTAGGCTGACAATAATAAGCAGATGTTGACAACCTCAAACAAAGCCTTGTCATAAATACCCTTTAATCTTCAAATCCATTTTCATGCTTTGATCCGCTGTCACGCTGAGCTTGTCGAAGCGCAACTTACACCATGTTGATGATAGTCTTTGACTGGCTCATGCTGACCTCTCGTTCTTGACAAAACACGCCTCCTCTCACCATATAATTTCAAGAATCAAAACAACGCTTTTTTAAAACAGCTTCTTAAAATTTTAGTAAAAATAACAAACAAATTTAGTCTGAAATAGCGAATAAACAATATCTAAGGTAAATTACAGTTTATAGGTTTATAATTTATGTGCATATTTGTAAAAAAATTACCTTTGAAAACCAAAGTTACCGTATTCATTTTATTCCTATCGTTTTCTGCTTTCGGACAAGCTGTTAGAAAATATTCTAATGAGTTTATGAATATTGGTGTAGATGCTGCTGCTTTAGGCATGAGTAATGCTGTTACAGCCCATACCGCCGATGTTAATTCGGGGTATTGGAATCCTGCTGGACTTTTAAAACTAAAGGACAACCAAGCCTCACTGATGCACTCCAGTTACTTTGCGAATATTGCAAATTACGATTATGCCGCTTTTGCAATGCCTATTGACGAAAGAAGTGCCGTAGGTTTCTCTTTAATTCGTTTTGGTGTGGACGACATCCTAAATACCACCCAACTTATTGACGCGCAAGGCAATATCAATTACGACCGTATTAGTTTATTTTCTACCGCCGATTATGGCTTAACGTTTTCATATGCCAGACACATGCCTGTTCAAGGATTAAATTATGGTGTTAATGCTAAAGTGATTAGAAGAATTATTGGCGATTTTGCGTCGTCGTGGGGATTCGGACTCGACTTTGGCATGCAATTTCAAACCCAGAATAACTGGAAATTTGGAATCATGGCTCGGGACATCACCACCACTTATAATGCTTGGGCTATTGATGAAGATGAATTTAAAACCATTCAGGATGCCATTCCTGGGCAAAACCAAGAACTTCCTGAAACTACTGAAATTACCATTCCGAAATTACAAATTGGAGTTTCTAAAAAAGTGGATTTCCATTACGACTACAGCTTACTCACTTCGGTTAATTTAAACGTGCGTTTTGAAGAAAACAATGACATTATTTCAACCTCGGCGGCGAGCATCAATCCTGCTTTAGGTTTTGAATTTGGCTATATAGACATGGTCTATTTACGCGGTGGTATGGGTAATTTTCAAAATGAATTACAAATCGATAACTCCCAGCAATTAAGTTTTCAGCCTACTTTTGGTGTCGGATTTAATTATCGCGGTATTCAAGTGGATTATGCTTTTACCGACATTGGCGATCAAAGTATAGCGCTTTACTCCAACGTATTTTCCTTAAAACTAGATTTTAGTATTTTTAGATGATGCAAAAACATAGCTTTTTTATTCTCCTTTTTTTTACGATTCACTTTTCCATTGCGCAACAGCACCAGTTATCGGAAACCGCTACCGTAAGCGTGCTTACCGTTGAACCTGGCAACCATTTAAACGATGCTTTTGGTCATAGTGGCTTTAGAATAAAAGACCGTTTATCTGGTCTTGATGTGGTTTACGGTTATGGAGAATACGATTTTAATACACCAAATTTCTATTTGAAATTTGCTCAAGGTAAATTAAACTATCTCATTAGTAAAACCGAGTACAACAGGTTTTTTCAGGTATATCGCTATTACGACCGATCCATTCGAGAGCAGGTTTTAAACTTAACCCAGGCCGAAAAACAAAAACTCTACGATTATTTAACAAACAATTACAAACCTGAAAACCGTGGCTATCTCTACGATTTCTTTTTTGATAATTGTGCTACTAAAATTAAAGATGTTACCAATATTGCCGTAAATAACACGATTGAATTTCACGAACCTAAGGATTTTGAAAACGCTAGTTTTCGTACGTTAATCCAAAACGAATTACACAGAAATAGCTGGGGAAGTTTAGGTATCGATATTTGCTTAGGGTCGGTTATTGACAGACAGGCACCTGCCGAGGATCATATGTTTTTACCTAAAAATATTTACAAATTCTTTGAAAACGCCACTATTGGCAAGAATAAACCTCTTGTTAGCAGTAGCCGTACTTTATATAGTCAGCAGCAACCTCCTGCGAAAAATAACTTTTTAACCAGCCCCTTATTTATTTTAGGCATCATAGCATGTTTTATCATTTTTATCACCTTTAAAGATTATAAAAACCAAAAACAAAGCAAATGGTTAGATATCATGATATTTTGCATTACTGGAATCATAGGCCTGCTTATTCTTTTACTTTGGTTTGCTACCGACCATAGAGGTACACATCAAAATTACAATTTACTGTGGGCATTTGTTTTAAACCTCTTTGTTATCGGGCAATGGTTTAAGGATAAACCAACTCCATGGTTTGTGAAGTACATTAAACTACTCCTTATTCTTATGTGCTTAATGACACTGCATTGGATTATAGGTGTTCAGGTTTTTGCAATTGGATTAATTCCAATATTAATAGCACTAATGCTTAGGTATGTATTCCTGGTTTGGAATTACAACCGCTAAATTTCATCAATTTTTAAGCTGAAAAGGCTATTGTCCTCTTAGAAATATGACCGTACTCATGCTTTTGACTAGAATAATGATATCTAGAAAGAAGCCACGATGTTTTATATAGTATAAGTCATACTGAAGTTTTAACAAACTGTCATCTACAGATGAAGCATAACGTGTTTTAACCTGAGCCCATCCGGTTAAGCCTGGTTTTACAATATGTCTCGTTTCGTAAAAGGGTAACTCCTTAGAGAGTTCTTTAACAAAGACTTCACGTTCGGGTCTTGGGCCTATAAAACTCATTTCGCCTTTTAAAACATTAAGAAACTGAGGAAATTCATCCAACCTCGTATGCCGCATAAACTTTCCAAACGGTGTTATTCTACGATCATTTTTAGTTGCCCAAATCGCCTTTGTTGTTTCTGCATTTTTAATCATCGTACGGTATTTGATAATCTTAAATAACTTACCATTTTTACCAACACGTTCTTGGGTGTAAAATAAAGGTCCTCTATTAGCCAAAAGGTTTCCAATTAAAACAATGGGCAACAAACATATTCCTATTAGTAATCCGCAACTGGCTAAAATTAAATCGAAAACCCGTCTAAAAAACAGATACAATTTATTTTTATTATTCCTACTAAAAGGGAAGTACTTGTAAAAATCTTTACCCACAAACTGCACCGGAACGCGTTCGGTCATTTCCTCATACACATTGGTATATTCATTAATAGGAAATCCGGCTTCTAGCAATTTAATAAGGGTCACATAGGTTTCTGATGTGATAGTCTCCGAATTATAACTTGCCACAACCACTTCGGAAATCCCTTCCTTACTTATAATGTCTTCAATGTCCTTGGGCTGGTATTCAGTAATACCATCTAACTTTACATGAGACATCTCTTGAGAAGCTTCACAATTTACAAAAGCCACTATTTTATAATTTGGATCGGTTTCATTGAAGGCATCTACTATATTTTCAATCATGCTGCCCTCTCCTATGATTAATACTTTTTTATGAAATCTTGGTGATGCAATAAAAGTGATATAGGCAAAGCGCCAAATAAAAAGCGCTAAAAGTATCGCAAAATAAAAGTAAATAATTTGTAGTCGGTTGCCTGGTAAAACGGGTGTATAAAAAGGGGTTAACAAATAAAACAAGACCGTAACCGATCCCGTCATGATAATCCCAAATGAAATGCGTTCCATTTTACTGGATTTTTGCAAATCATAAAGTTCAAAAATAGAACCGAATACCGAAAGATATAAAACCAAAACAAACACCCAGGTCCAGTTTTGGTTGCTAATAGTAAAATAATCAAAATGAAATATACGTCCTACAAAATATAACACTAAAAGCACTGAAAGCAGATCAAAACATCGTAACAAGATCTTACGTTCGGAAACATTAAAATGTAGATTGCTTTTCACCATAATCAAACTTTTGAGAGAGGTTAAAGATACTAAGTATAATCTACTACACCTTATTTTCGTTAAATAGTTTGATCCATTTGTTTTTAACATGTTGCCAGTCAAATTGGGTAACAAAATTCCTAGCGGTTTGACTGATTTGCTGAGCTTTTTTGGGGTTACCTATCAGTTCTAATAACATCTCAACAAAAGACGGCGCTGAATTAGGCTCGACCAAAACACCATTCACACCGTTGTGAATAAGGTAAGGCATCCCTCCCACATTTGTCGACACCACAATCAAGCCTAAAGCCATCGCTTCCAACACACTAACAGGCATATTATCAATATGAGTGGTATTTATAAAAAAGTTATATGCCTTTGATAATTCTATCCACTCGCCCTTCGACAGTTTACCTGTAAAACGCACGTCAACATTTAAACCTTTCGCATATTCTTTCGTTTCTTGAAGACTACCATCACCTTCGGGACCAACCATACATAATTCGGCTTGCAAACCTTGATCTAAGAGTGATTTTAAAATATCTACAGCTAATTTCGGATTATAAATTTCAGAAAAGGAACGCACCCAAAGCAGTTTGATACACTTATAATCTTTTAAAGCATAGGGATAGTTTTCTAAAGTAATGGTATTTGGAATGCATATCACATTTTGAAATCCATACGCTTCAAAATTAAATTTCGTGTACTGTGAAGGTGCCACATTAACATACGCATGATCAAACAACACTTTTGAAAGCTTCGGGGATTGCTTTAAGCGCTTAGGTAAGTTTCCGCCGTGCAAAATAGGTATATATTTAAGATTCAACCATTGGCATAGCCTTCCGCAGCTAAAAGCAAAATAGAAATTTTGTGTACTGTAAGTATCAATAAGCACATAGTCTAAGCTTTTCCTGTACCTAAAAATATGATTAAGCATGTCTAATAATCGTAACCCTCTATTTACCTTACTAGAAGCTGTCATGACATCAATACCAGAATCTCTTAACAAGCGACTAAGCGTATCGATAGTTGTAACCGTTTTATGGCTCTGCGCTAACTGATTTCCTATGTACAGTATTTTCTTCATAAGGATTTAAGCAGCCTCTATTTCTATTTTTTTAGGTTTTTCTGGAGTTTTATAGCTGATATTCAGTAAACACAAAGCGTATAAAAAACCAGGAGCGGCAATACGCATGGCTGAATGATTAATGGTTAGCAACCAGAAGAAATAAAACGAAAAGAAAAACAGGTTATTTCGGTTTTTAATCCTATAAAGTAATGGTGCAAAAAGTAAAATTGAAAAAGCTAAAATACCCATGAGGCCATGTTCTGAGATTATGCGACTCATTTCGTTATGAGAAGCAGCTACAACCCCTGTTTCATTAAATCGAATTTCCTTTATTTTACCAACACCCACACCAAAAAAAGGATGGTCTAAAAATTCATTAAATTCCTGAGCAAATAAATCGAAACGTCCCGTTGAGACATCTTCCTTTTCACGACCAGCAGCATCTTGATTGGCATAGCGTTTATCTAAATAACCACTGGTTTGAATGGAACTCACTAACCAAATAAAGGTAATAGCACCCCCAAAAATGAGTCCTAAAAATTTAATTTTAAACTTTGTTTTTAAGTTGCCCTTTAAATAGTACATACCTAAAAAGGCCAAAATCATAATTACAGCAGTAATAACGCCTCCCCTACTAAAGGTCGCTAAGGCTCTAAAGGCCAGCAAGCCTAAAAGCGCTAAGTCGAAAGCTCTATGCCATAGCCCTTCTTTAGAAATAAAAAAGCGAACCGCTAAAACAAAAATGCCAATGCCCAATACGGTGGCCACCTGATTTGGACCAAAACCGCCCGATGTGGCAAAATTTGATCCTGTTCCTGTAATCACTTCTTTCAAATCCGGGGTATATAAAAACAAATAGGTTGTAATACTCACTAAAGGCAGTAAAAAAGCCCATAGAATAATTTTCATTTGATTGATGGTTACCGTACGCCGATAACAAAATACAGCGGCAATACCCAAACATACAGGACCACTTAGGTTAAAGGCAATGGCTTTACGAATATTGGTTTCAAAGCTCATTTCGGTAACGGCTACAAAGATTCCAGGAATTAGGAGTAAGATGTATAGCATATAGATGAGCGCCTGATTAGAAAAACCATTGCTAAAGATTCCGATTAAAGAAAAAAGAATCACGAGGTATTTACTAGCTTCATAAAATACCGTCCCACCATTCATTCGTAAAAAAACCTCAACACCCACCACATATGCACAGGCCACTAAAACATAAAATGACTTATATTTTTTAGAGGCATTTACAATTTTATAACTAAAAAAAACTGTGGTGAATAAAAAGTACATCAAGGCCAATGGCTTAAAAGCAAACACCATAACAGCCAGAACTACATGAAATATGATAAGTTTGTAGTATAGAGTTAACTTCATTTTTTGTAGCTTTTATAAACCTCGATTACCGATTTGATTGCTTTTCTTGCGGAAAAATCGTTTTGTACTTTATACTTCAAATTTTCAGCTAATTGTTGACGTAAACTGTTATTTTCAAGCAGTATTAACATAGCAGAAGCTAAGGCTTCATGATTTTCTGGTGCGACTAAAACACCTTCTTCGGTTGAAGCAATTACCTTATCACAATCGCCCACATTTGTAACAACTACCGGTAAGCCAGCCATGCCATATTCTAATAATGCCAAAGGTAAGCCTTCCGACTTTGAAGACAAAACCCCCAGATCGCAAGACTGTAAAATTTGACTCACATCCTTACAACTCCCATAAATGAAAACTTTTTGTTCTAATTGATGCTCAAAAATATGATTTTTAACCTCCGTAGCATAATCATCTTCAAAATCCTTACCTACCAAATGCAAAGTCCAATCTTGATGTTTTTCTATAACTATTTCAAAAGCCTTTAATAAATTGATATGATCTTTTTGAGGTCTTAAATTCGCCAAACAAACCATACGCTTCTCTGACATACCCAGTAGTTTAGTGATCGCCAAGTTGGTGTCTGGTGACACAAAATTCGACAAAAACGTAACTTTTTTAGCCAAAAGATGTTGACTATCCCAAGCCTCTAAATTTTTATTCACCGTAAACACATGATTAAAAAACTTTGAGCATTTTTTTAAAACAAATTGAGGTCGTTGCTCTAAAAACTCACTATTCCCGTAATGATCATGCCATATGACGATGAGTTTAGGGTTTAACAACTTCATTACAGTAGCTAAAAAATAGGATGTCGCATGAGCATGAATCACATCAATTTTATTTTGGATTACATAGCGATTCAGTTTTTTTATGGCTCTAAAATCAAGCGTAGACTTTTTATTCAAAAACAAATAGGAAACTTCATTTAAAACATTTTCTTTTAAAAGTCCTTCAGATCGCGTCGTACACAAATACGAACCTTCAATTTGAGTTGAAAGCATATTGGCAAAATTTACCGCCATGCGTTCGGCGCCACCTGTGTTTAATGTATCTATGAGTTGTAATACTCTCACGCTTGTCTTTTAGGGAATAAATATACTTGTATTCTTGAAAAGGGCATGATTTCCAATAGTATTTTTGGATTTTGACGTGTGATTTTTTAATAGTCACTAACTTTTATGAAAATATAGTATGTTGCCATTATGAGAATGTCTGTCATACTGAATGTATCTATCATGCAGAACGCAGTGAAGCATCTTCTTCAACTGGAACTGGAGATTCTTCTGTCCTACCTCCTTCTGCCGAATTAAACAGATCTATGTAATCATGTTGAACCGAGCAGTCATTCAGTTCGCAGTAATGTATCTTCTTTAAATCCCAAGAGTAATCAAACACATCAATTAGCCACTACCTGACTCAGAAACACCATATTAGACACGCTAGGCATCTTCGATAAAAACAATATTTTCATCTCGATAGTCCTCAAGGGTGGGTAGGAGCCACGTTTTCAATTCATGCTACGTTGGTTATTTCACGATTGACGACTCGCGGTTAAACAAGAATTTAATTTTCTAAAAAACTAATTACTAGACTGCAGTTGATACGAACCATTCATTCCTGAAATTTCATCAACCACATCATAACGACCAGATTTATAAAAAGTCTTGGTTACCTTTTTAAATCTATTTTTTTTATGTAAAAAAGTAGACATATGAGTTTCTACTAAACTGTCATTTTTCTCGTAAGATTTCGACTTAAACACACTGTCTTTATCATGATATGTGCCTTCAAAAATCAATTTATTATCCTTGTACCGCTTCCATGTTTTAACTACAGAGTTTACTACCTCTACAAATTCTTCAAGTTCACCTTTATTTTTTCTAATGATTTCGCCTTCAATTAAAGCGTTTTGGTTAGTCTTGAAATTCACGTTAATATCCTCTTCATAGTATAAGTTATACTCCATATTTGGCTGCAAAGGCAGGTGGTTTTCTAAATTATCTTTGTCTAAAATATGCCACTTCATTGTTTCATCATAAGGAGGAAAAGAGCAATAATTATCGTTTACAACAATCTCAACAGGCTCTTGGTTTTCATTATAAACATAGGTTATCCCACTGCCGTTTTTCGTCTGTTTTAAAAGTGCTCCTGTTTCATCATAAAATCTAGTTTTATCGTTTACATGATCCTCTGATTTTACAATTACACCTTTATCATTGTAATAATTGGTGGTTAATGGGGTTAAATAATCACCATTATATTCTTCATTGACTATTAAATAATTTGATGTGTTTTTTAGTTTATTATTTAGTGTAAAAGTTTCTTTTTTTGCTTTTCCTTCAAGATAGTTATACTCTAAAAAGGTATAATTATCCTCATATATTAAATATACTGATATAACTTTAGAGTTTTCAATTTGCAATCTTGTAAATTTTACGCCAGACTCATTCTCATAACTATATTCAGACTCATCATAAACGTCTACGGTTTCATAACGATAACTGCCTGTAATTTTATTTTCTTCATCTACACTAAACATCATTTCTATTCCAGAACTTTCAGACCCCATAAAATAATCCCCTTTTGCTAATTCCACAACAGAATCGTTTAACGTATCGTAGAAATAAACAGGTTCTAATAAGTTTTCTAAATGATAAACTAATTGATTATCGTAGGGATCTAACGTTTTTATGTTTAAAGGAATATCGACCGTTTGAGAATTAGGTTCTGCTATTTGTAATTGGCCTTTATACACATAGGCTACATATAAATTATTATTTTCTCTGAAATGAAATGGATGAATGGCCTCATGCTCGGGAACTATTTTTGTTACCTGCTTTTTGTTCATATCTAACTTCCAAATACAGGCATAACATAGTCCACTATTATCAAAATACAGTATTTCATCTACGGCGTCCCAATCCATTCCACCGAAATTAGCTTCACACGGTTCTGTCCAAAATTCATGAGAAAAAGAAGGGAATTTATTAACACTTACCACAACTTGATCTTCTAAATTTTCCACCACCTTATATACAGGGTATGTATACAAAGAATCTTGAATTTTATGCCATAAATCAGCTTTAAGAATTCTTATGTCGTAGTCATTAAGAAGAGCTACCTCATCTGTATTTTCCATTAAGTTTACATGAGCGTTTGCGTTATAAGTAATTCGACTTACCTCATCAATAAACTCTGGTTTCGGTATCTTTATAGGCACCTCATTTTGCTCTAAATTATAAGAAAAATATTCCCTTTCAGGCAGTAGACTAGCGTCATCCTCATATTCATATGATTCATATGGGACTTCTTTATAATAATAAAGTGTCCCGTTCTTTACTATTAAATTCGTGTATTGTCTAGAAATAAAGTTTTCTGTGAAACTATTAATCATAGGTAAAGTATCAATGACACTTAAATTTCGACTTTCGTCTAAAACATACAAATAAGCGTTGTTATCTTTTAAATCATATTTTTTTTTATAATCATGTTTTATCCCAAAAAAACAAAACACCTTACCCTTAGAAGTGAGGTGTACTCTTGGATGGTAGTAATATTCCTTCTCTATAACAGATTTATAATAGGTATCTCGATTCCAGTACCCATCCACAGAACCATCTAGATTTTTTTTTACAAAGTTTTTTGGGACCGATTGATTTGAAACTATTGGACTATTATCAATTACTTCTGGGGCTAATTGTTTCTTTTTTTCGCTTTCTTTATTTTGCTCATTTTTACAGCAAAAAAAGATAAGGCTGATAAGCACCATACTTAATCTGAAACATTTTTTCATTTTCTTATTTTATTTTCTTTTTCAAGAAGCATTTTATATCTAGAAATGGCATGTATTCTTTTAAAAAAATAAACCTATTCAAAATTTATTAATTGTGTTCCGTGGTGAACTTTCCATTTTTTTACAGAAAAGTCTATAAATATTTTAGAATCGGAATTTTTAAAACCATTATCAATTTTAGATTTAGGATAATTAGGTTTTTGATTCATTCTAATCGAAACATCATCAAATCGATACCCTGAAATAACATTTTTATTTTCCCCTTCAATCAAAATCGATTTCATTTTTATGGGACCTATCCCGCCCTGACATGCCAATTCATAAATAAAAGAGATCTCTTTTATTCCATCCTCATCTAAATCTGTTATAGAAAAAGAATCTTTTATAAAATTAATACTGAAATCAACAGGGCAATCCCTTAAAACTTCATGTATACTCAGATAAGGTTCTATCGTATTCATTTTCTCATAAACTTCAATAAACAACTCATCCTTTGTATTAAATGTTCTCTTTTGAGAAATAACAACTGCCTTTTCAGAATTATTTTCCATCCAACCTTCACAAAAAACCAAGTCCCCCTCTTTTGGAAAAAAACTAGAACAGAAACTTTTTTCATTTATTGGTTTTGCCTTTTCTCTTTGATATTCAGAAGAATTATTTTTCTTATTTACACAAGAATAAAAACTAATGACTACTGCTAAAACTATCACTTCCGTAGCTTGTTGACACTTCTTCAAGATCATAATTTATATTTTGAATTTTAAAACCATACGTACTAATTTGGCGCTTGAGCATCTGTCGCATCCACATTCTTACTTTTACTGTATATTTCTTCTATTACACCATTACTTTTTATCTGAAATTTTTCTATTTCTCTACTCTCTTTTGTGTTATTATTTAATTCAAAGATTGTAATTTCTAAATTTTTATTTATATAAAATGTTTCCTCTATATTTCGTGATGGGACATTATAACTAATTTCAATTTCAGAAATGATTTCACCTTCTTTTACATTTATTAACGAGGAATAAGAAGAGTCCCCAACCACATAAAAGACATAGGTTTCAAATTCTAATTCATTTTTTAACTGAATTATATCATCAATTTCATGTTCGTTGTATTTCAATTTTATTAAAGCAGAGATTTCACTGTATTTTTTCTTATTCGGTCGAGGAAAATTCTTTGTTGAATTCTGCAAATGAAGTTCTTCGTTATCAAAAGGCAAAATAACAAGGCCACCATGAGATTCCGATGATCCAATTTTAGTTGATAAACCTTTACTTTTAGCTTCTTTTTCACTTAAAAACAACTGATAACCATCATCATAAAAAAGTAAAGCATTATCTATTAGAACGAATTCATCAAGAGGAAACTCGCAAGGCTTCACAGAATTATTAGGATATTCATTCTTAATAATTAATAATGATGAATCTTTTATTGATAAACTATACTCATCATTAAACTTGTTTTTTTTCTCTTCACCTGTTTTAGCACTGTGAAAATATTTAGTAAAAGTAGTCTTTTGTTCAATAATTTTCCCAAAACAAATTGTGTTCCCATCATCTGTATCAATAACTTTAATAGAGTCCTTGTTTATTACAATCTTAATTTTCTCATAATACTTTCTAACATTTGAAGCATGATATGAAATTGGTAAATTAGAATTATCTTGTATATTAACTACATGATTGTTTTTACAAGAAAAACATATTATTACAATAAATAAAACTGTTACAATCTTAATGCGTTGAGTCATAATTCCCTTTTGTGAAAATTTCATAATTTTGTTTTCTTCTAGTTTTATTTTCAATGTCTAAAAATTCAGTAGCTGCATCGTTGTATCTTTTTTCCTTTAAGGCGGAATATAGGCGAGGAGCTTTTCCTCTTGCTAAAAAGTATTCCCCACAATTATAAAGTAAGTCTATTAAGGCATCAAACTCCCTTTGATGTAATTTCACTTTCACATCTCTTTTAAGTGCTAACTCAAATTTTTTAATATCCTTTGTTAATAACTTGGTAGCTTCAATTTCTGTTAGACCATTGCTAAATTCTTGAGGAATTATAATATCTTCTAGGTTATCCCTTTTAATCAAATGACCATAACCAATAGTTGCATACCCGTTAGAATCATTATAAACATTAGGCTTAAATTTTTCCCAATCTTTAATAAATTCAATAATTGAATCACTTGGACTGAGAATAGCTGGATCTATTCTCTCTTCCGAATTTGTTGATGACTCTGAAGAACTTTTTTCATATTCTCCTGACAACATACTTTTTTTATTTAGAGAATTTGAATTTTTACAAAAATAATCATCTACCAGATATATTGATTCAAATCTTCTAACATCCATATGAATCCAACTAAAAGTACGATCATATCTTAATTCTCCACCACTATGGTATTCTAAACCTATTGGTTCTATAGAGAACTTATTAGTATCAGTCCATTCCTCCTGAGCACCTAAATATTTGACATAAAAATCATCTCTTATACTCCTCAAAGGTATTACGTTTTTCTTTTTCGCATTTCTTATTTTCCAATCACCTTTACTAAACTGTAAATCAATTGCTTTACCTTGATGGTTTGTAGTTTTGTAATTTTTAAAACGACACCTATAACCTGAACTTACGTGATCTAGTTTATAAGTCGTCTGCTTACTAAGGTAAAACTGTAAAGCTTTAACAGCAAATAATAAACTTCTGTGAATTCCTGGATATTCGTACATATGGAAGCCTTCTGATTTAGGCTTATTCTCCCTATAAGCACCTATACCTGTGTGATCCCCAAATCCGTCACAATTATTTAATTCTGTCTTATTTCTTAATTTATTCCATTTTGTTTCACCCTTAGAAACACAACTACATTTTATTTGCCCCCAAAATTCATCAGAAATATCATATTTTTCAGAAAAATCGTCAATAGCTTTCAATTCATCCCTACCTACTTCTCCTGTAGGAGCAATTTTCATATAATCACGCTGAAACTGTTTTACTATAGCTACCGTGCGGTCTGTAAACTCATCAGTAGGAATATTTCCTCCAAAACCAGATAAACGAATATTAAGTTCTCTAACTATTTCTCCTTTATCTCCTTTTCTTAAAACACCTATTTTTCCATACATCCCCCGCATCTGCCGAACAAAACTATTCACATTAAAATGCCATAACATATCTGAACTTGGTAAGCGGCGGGTTTCGGCTTTTTCTTCTTGATATTTACCCTTTTTATATTCCTGGTCTAGTACATCCATATTCGCAACTAGAAAAGAATTACATTCTTCAAACAATAGCGTCCTAAACGATTAAAAAAGAGAAAGGAAATTTTGTTCCGCAAAGTTACCTTTGTGGTGCACCACAAAAAAACCTTTCTCAGATGATAAATATAACGCTGTTTTCTCAAATAATCACAAAATTAGAAAAGTCAAGGTTCAATAAATTAGTCAGGTTTCATAACACAGATAAACATCAAAAAGGATTTGACAGTTGGTCTCACTTAGTATCGATGTTGTTTTGTCAATTTGCGAACAGTCAATCTGTTAGAGATATCAGCAACGGATTGCGTTCAGCAACAGGAAACCTGAATCATTTAGGCATGTTAGCAGCGCCTTCAAAATCTACTATAAGCTACCAAAATAAACATCGAAGCTGGGAGCTTTTCAGAGACTACTATTATGTATTATTAGAGAGTTTAGGACAGCAAGCAGGAATGAAGCGTACTAATTTCAAAATAAAGTCCAAAATATTTTTATTAGATGCAACCGTGATAAGTCTTTGTTTAAGTTTGTTTGATTGGGCAAAATACAAGACTAAAAAAGGAGCTGTAAAAATGCACACCTTGCTTGATTATGATGGTCATTTACCAGCTTATGTAAATATTACAGATGGCAAAACAGCGGATAATAAAGGGGCTTACGACATCCCGCTTTTAAAAGGAAGTGTTATTGTTGCTGATCGGTTTTACAACGATTTTGATTTACTAAAGATTTGGGACAGCAACGGAGTCAATTTTGTAGTCAGACATAAAGACAATATTCAATTTAAATCAGTCAAAGAGTTAGAATTGCCAGAAAACAGGCATCAACACGTTCTAAAAGATGAAATCATTGAATTAACAGGCGCTAAGACAAAAGAGAAATATCCCAAAAGACTTCGCAGGGTTGCCTTGTGGGATGATAAAAATGGACAAACTATTGAGGTTATTACCAATCAGAAGTCTTGGACAGCAAACACTATTACGGAGCTTTATAAGGCTAGATGGGAAGTGGAAATATTTTTTAGAGACATCAAACAGCAATTACACATCAAGTCTTTCATTGGAACTAGTCAAAATGCGGTTATGATACAGATCTGGACGGCATTAATTACCATTCTCATTTTAAAAGCGCTAAAAACACAAGCAAAGCATCCTTGGTATTTATCTAATTTAGTAGCCTTTATTAGATTAAATCTTTTTGTGAAAGTAAATTTACATAAATGGCTAGATAATCCGTTTGCAAAAGAACAACCACCACCCAATAAGCACATACAAGGGGTTCTTTTTTGAAAATTCAAAAATATAAACTATTAAACTAGTAAAATGGTTGGATTTATCCTATCTAAAATTTATTTAGGACAGGATTGTTCTTCAAATTCATCACTTGTTTTAGAAAAGCGGTTATATTTTTTTTCTAAGGCTCTTTTTTTATTTTCGTATTCTGTATCTCGATTGGTCTTTTTGGGGGTGTATGGCGTGTTTTGCAGTTCATTCCAAAACATGAGGTTATTGGTTTTCTCTAATAAATGCTCTAACTCAGTATCACGTTTTTGCTCAAGGAGCTTTTTTCTTTCAGGATCCTTTTCCAAATCGATACCCAGTTTGTAAAACTCATGGGCTTCAGATTTAATCACTTCTGGGTCGTAGCTCCACTCGCTTTTGTGTTTCACGACCATTTTCCCCATACGCTCAGATGCGTCAGGGTCGTGTTGGGCGCATAAAAACTCCATAGGAGTGAGCACACCATTACCATCCTGATCTACCATTTTCCAAACCGCATCTACAAAAGCATCGGTTTTTGGGGATTTATGATAGTCTTTCATGGCGTAGACATACTCACTTCCTGCATCGTATGTTTCAAAACCAAAGTTTCGCCATATAAACGGATTGACATCTTCCTCATGGATATCGCCAGCCTTGACCCAACCGGTATGCAGATAATGTTCCTTCTCAAAATTATAGCTTTCTTTTAAAAAGTACCAAAGGGTACCTTCCTCATCGGTAATCGTTCTTTCGGGCTTACCTTTAAGTTCTATGTCTTTTTTAAATGTTTTTCCACATGCCTCTGGGGTATAGGGTTCATTGAAATAAGTGTGGCTTGTGTCGCACTTTAGCGTGGTTTCCAGTCCGTTTGTTACACATTGATCAGCGTCTAATTTTAAACAGGCGATATCCATCCAAAATTCTTGATTCCAAAATGGTGGTTCGATAATAATTTCCCTCAGGTTCCCATCTTTAGTATCATAATAATAAACGAAATCCCCTTTGTTTAATAGGCCATTAAACTGTTTGTTAACATAGTCAAAACTCTTTTCTTTAATTTTATATCGCGTTCTATTTTTGTCACATACCCTATCCTTAATGTAAATAATTTCTTCTTTAGAGTTTTTGCCTCGATGTTGGGTAGTTAGGTGTTTTTCCTTGTCAATAACTCGAATTAGACTTTCAACCTTTACTCGTACATAATCGCCTTTGGATTGAGTGACACGAACAGGAGTTCCTGCTTTGATTTTCGTTTTACGCTTCACATAGGGTTCTAAATGGGCACCTGACAAGACCTTATATCGCAGAAAATGGTCCTCCCCATCACCAGCACAATTATCCAATAAAGAAGACACATCGGTATCGGGAGCATCAGTAAATAATTCGACATGCGTGGCATATTTTTTTTCATGCTTGTGGAAACCAAAAGCTCCCACATAAGCCACTATTTCTCCTGCTTTTACCGGAATATCACAAGCTATTATTTTATCGACAAGGTCGTTATCAACTCGTTTCAGTTTTTCAAGGTCACGAACTTGAACGTAACCGCGGTATGCCCTTTCTGAGCTCTTTACTTTTACCCATTTTTTGTCCTCAGATGCTGATCCTTCAATAATAACAACTTCGGTTCCTGTTGGTATGACATCGATACAAGCTAATTCATCAAGGTCCTTAATATCTATAGAAGACCTATCATAACATAAAGCTCCATTTTTTAAATCTGAATTTAAAGGTGCTGTTTTAGTTCTTCTCCTGCCCGTAGTGGTATTCGTATCTACTCCACTGGTCACTTTATATTTGTCTGTTTCACCAGGTACTAATTCTAAGCACTTAAAATAAATATGAAGATCGTTATAAGTGGTATTAGAAAACGGATCAGTATAGCTAAAACTGTAATATTTTCGTTCTTTTTCAGGATGTTTAGCGTTATAGTTAACTGCCCAACCGGCTAATAATTCATCACTGTTTCGGGTAACTACATGGTTTTTGGGAATCAGAACTGTTTCTGGTCCGCGTTTCTCAACCTTTTCAGATATAGCCGAACGCCCTCGCACGCCTTTTGGCGTGTTAGCCGATTTAATTTTTGTTACTTTTTTACTTATGAAATCGGGAATCTCCAGATTATGAGTTTCAATATCAAACTGACAGGCCGTGTGATGATATAGACTGTAGAAGGTGAGTTCATGACCTTTCGGACTCTTATACTCATGTTGCATTAAAATAAACCCATTGGAATAGGTCTCCGGACGTTCATGTCCGCTTTGCAAATATTCAGAAGGCAGCCTGAAAGCAATAATTCGAGCATCACTAATAGCCACTAAAGCAGTCAATGGTGTTTCAACATGAACGCCACCATGCCACGTATTATAAGAACTTAGCGGATAATGACCAAAAGCACTAGAAGTTTTACGCTGATCTAAATTACTGTCTTTTTCGGGGTAAAAAAATGTCAAGAGTAAATTTGTAAGGATTACACACTAAAACCAAAATCACCTAAAAACCCATGTTCTTTGGCTTCATTTTGATTTTTCTGCTGTTCTTTTGTTGCTACTTTTACCTGTTTTCCGTGGCCTGTTAATACCGACAAAGTGCGTTCTGAAAGTTTAATATCAGGAAGTTCCATGCGATCAACTGGAGCCAGACGCTTTGAAGGACTTCCTCCCGAATTGATAATGATATTCGCTTCTCCAAGGCTAATTGATCCGCCATGAATTGTATTACTACCCATTGTAGCCACTGGCATACCGTTAATAAAAACATTCGATTCCCCACTAATAATAGTATCAGGCGGACCAGTACAAACACAGGTACTGCCTACTGTAGCGATGGGTTTTCCGTTGGCTAGTACGTTGGGTGTACCTTGTGATATTGGCCCTCCTACATGAGGTACCGTTCCAGAGCACATGGGGCACACGTGCATACTTCCTATAGTGGCTATTGGTCCAGGCATATTTTAAAAATTTTACCAAATGTAGGAAAATATTTATTAAAATTAAGTTTTTTCTTAGGGTTTAGGTTCTTCAGTCGGGGATGCCTTGTTGAATGGGAATGTCATGCAGAAGGTAGGAAGGTAACTTTCTCTATAACCCCTCAAGTAATAAAAACATATCTATTCGGTACAGCTTTGCCTAGGAACACCCCCAGCCCCCTCAACGGGGAAATGAGCTTCGTTTCCAGTTCAGCTCGATTGTGCTGATTAAACTAAAGCCCTTGTGTGTCTGTGTGTGTTGCTTTGTGATGCATTGTGTAAATGTTGAGTACACTTGTCATGCAAAATGTAGTGGAGCTTCTGTTGGAATAACACCCCCCTGCCCCCTCGAGGGGGAATGAGTAACGTTTCCTGTTCAGCTCTTTTACAAAATTACTGCAAAAGCTTAGTAATTTCAGCCTCAAAACGCTCTAAAGTATATTGCTGAGACCAGGTTGCGGCGGCTTTGGACATTTTATTTAAAGTAGTTTTATCGTGAAGCAAAGCGTAAAGTTTATTAAAATCGGCTGTAAAATCATTAGTCAACAAAAAACCTCGTTTT
Organism: Tamlana carrageenivorans; assembly: GCF_002893765.1. Lineage (NCBI taxonomy): Bacteria > Pseudomonadati > Bacteroidota > Flavobacteriia > Flavobacteriales > Flavobacteriaceae > Pseudotamlana > Pseudotamlana carrageenivorans. The sequence goes on from NZ_CP025938.1 coordinate 176,921, forward strand.
CCTGCATCTAACATATGAGGCACACAAGATACTGGTGTGGCGATTGGAATAACTCCAAAAAACATGGCTTCGGCTATGGCTTTTGGCCATCCTTCTGATTTCGATGGCAAAATCGAAAAGTGTGCTTCATTTAAGGCTTGCTTAATGACTTCTTTTGGCTGATTTCCTTTTAAACTTACTATCGATTCTAGTTTGTGCTCAATAATATACTGTTGTAATAGTGCTCTTTGTGGCCCATCACCATAAAGGTCTAAATGTATCTCCAAACCTTTTTGAGAAAGCGCTTCAGCAATTTTAACAGCTTCTAAAGGTTGTTTTCCTTCTACCAAACTTCCCAAAAACACCATATTTAAGGGACCTGAAAACTCTTTAGGTTTTACATTTTTAACTTCGCTTTCTGAAAAAGATGCCGTAAAAAAAGGTTTGATATTTTCACTTTGATTCGGCCAATCGCCATACACTAACACCTGCATGTTCTTTGTTAAAAAGGTATTACTCAACAACCACCTTTGTAATTTATAAGTTATGGGTTGTTTAGCCTTAGGATCCCAATTCCCCGCATATTTAGCTGTTTTGGGTTTAGCCGGAAAAAACATTTGAACGAAACAGGCTAGTAAACCTATATTTCCTGGGCATCTTAAATGAATGTGGTCTACTCGATTCATAACCTTAAAAATTGAAAACACAATTTTAGGTATCACGAATATCGCTTTTAATGCATTTTTAAATGAAGTGATATCGAAATTAGGAATCTCAATTACTTTAATATGAGGGTGCTTATATGCTATTTCGATTTTTGATGGCCTTTTACTAGATGATGGGGCTAAAATTATAATGTGTTCGACATATTTAGCCCACAAATTCATTTCCCTAACAAATGGTTCGTAGGCAAATATTTCGCCTTTCTGTTCATTATGAATAGCATGAGTAATGATTCCGAAAGTCATCGTTCGATTTTAGGTGCATTAAAAAGTAAAGATAACCAACCTACCACTCTACCCAAACTTTCGGTAAACGCTTCTGGTTTATTATTCGTATTTATCACATTAGAAAAGCGGACTAAAGTGAGTAAAAACGAAGTTGCATGCCATTTAACCACTGCTTTAAATTCAGGATTCGGATATTTTACTCGCCATACATACCAACCATTACGAATCACCATTTTACCATATTTATACTGATTAGGGCGGCCAGCAACATCATGAAAATGTTCCAGTTGGGCTGCAGTATTTACATATAACTTCCCTCGTTTTGCCACACGCAATGAAAAATCGGCATCTTCATAAAGGCCGTAACCATCAAAATAGGTTGAAAATTTTAGGGTTTTGAAAATATTAAAACGGTAAGAAGCCACGCCTCCCATGAGCATTTCAACAGGATAAACTTTACCACTCGGAGGTAAAAAACTAATAGAACGTCCGTGTGAAAAACTTGGCATCCAGCCTGGAGGCGCATCTGGGGTTAATCCAAAAGTGTGACGTATTTTAAAACGCGAAGGTTCACTGCGCATGAAACCATCATAATAATAAAAATCACTCTTTATTGGAGAACTTGCTACACTCCAAAGCACCTCATTAGTGATATAACCCCCTACTGCTAAAGCTTCAGGATGCATTTTATATGTTGATATTAAAGCTTCAAAGTATTTTTTATCTAAAACCACATCATCATCTAAAAAGCAAACCACTTCACTAGTCGCATCAACATGATCAATTCCAAAATTACGTTGTTTGGTTAAGCCTCTTTGGTGTGCTTTTACTTTAAAATATTTTAAATGGTTAAAATGATTTTCGAGTAAAACCTTTTCGGTACGCGAATCAGTAGAACCATCTATAATTAAAATTTCATTTGGGTATAGAGTTTGTACAGCTACCGACCTCAACAGATTTAGTAATGCATCTGGGCGCATGTAGGTACAAACGATTAAAGTGAAATTCATTTGGTTTATATTTTATGCCGTAGGTTTTGGGCTGTACGCTTTATGCTATATTTTTTAAGCAATTAGCTAGTCTTCTATTTCAATTAAACATCTAATGCTATTCAACTTACGCTTCGACAAGTTAAGCGCGACATAGTTTATCAATTTTATCTTTTTCTGAGTTGTCACCCTGAGTCTGTAGAAGGGCAATCTTAACCCACGCTTTTAGTGTACTCCGAGAAGGCCTTAATTTACAGTTCTTCCTCTCCATTACACGATTCAACATTTAAACGATTATTTTAGCTTACGCTTCGACAAGCTCAGCGTGACATTCGATATTATCAATTACACGCTTACACAAATTAACAATTTAACACGGCACTTCGACAAGCTCAGCGTGACAAACATATTCACAGTTGCACAATTAAACATCATCCTCTTTCATGTCAACAAATTTCTTATAAATTTCCATAAAATAACGCTCTCTTCTTAGAAATTTAAGCCACAGTTGTCGGTTTGAGGCTTGTAAGGCTTCAAATTCTTCTGCAGTTAAACTATTATGAAAATTCAATATTTGATTTTCCAAACTATCTGAGCTCTGACTATTTAAAATTACAACGTGTTTATTCCAATCGATGCTATCTTCTAAAGGTAACTTACAATCGGTATCTAATAATATGGGAATACGTCCTACGGCCAAAGTTTCATATAAACGCACAGAAAAATTGCCCCGGCCTCGAATGCAAAACGTATACGCGTTCACATAAATATTTTGAAAAAACTCCTTTTCCGTTTGATTTTTTCCTTCTTCAGTGCTTAAATCACCGCGATACTTATTTCTTAAAATAAAATTTGTTTTTAGATTTTCACACCGCTCTAGCTTTCGAAGCACTTCGGCGCGTCTTATACTAGATGGGTAAAAAGTTTGAGCGTCTGCTGTTAGCCTGTTGGTTTGTCTTTTAGCATGAAATTTTAAATGATTCACGACTTCTTTTGTGTATTTCAAAAGGCCAGCTTGTGCATGACCAACAAAACCAATCGAGGGTTTATCAGCTTTTTTCACTGAAACAAACCCGCTGTATTCTAACACCTTTTCATAAGGATCGCTTATAAATGAAGGCATCACAAAAGTGTGCTCTGGCAATTGACTTTTAAATCCGCCTAACCTGAACGTATAAGCGTTTTCAATTGAATTGGTAAAACCGTAATCCCCGGCTGTATAAACCCATAAGGGCTTATGATATGTTTTAGACATCTTATGTAAAGTATCAAATGCTTTTTGATGCTTAATAAACTCAGCATAATCTATAGGTATAATCATGACATCACAATCCTTTGCTTCATCAACCAAACTGAAATATTCTAATAAGCCCTTATGTTTTAAATAACACAAATCAAAAAGTAAGGGAAACACTTTTTTACGATAAGCTTCCGTTAAAAATGTTTTGTTGGTGTAGATTTTAAGCATGGCCATTTTGACTTTTTTCTGATAGTAATTCCGCCCATTTTTCACTTTGTTTCCAACGTTTTAAGAAAGACCTTACCTTAAAAATGTTCAATTTATGCATTTTAAAAAATAGAAGTAACTGATAGCCTTGAATTTGATGTATAGTGTAATACTTCTGTTTTAAATACATGATGGTTGGTGAAGGTTTAGGTTGAATTTTTTCATGTTCCCAAGGTTGAACAAATGTTGATCGAAATCCGCCTCTAGGTGCTTTTAAATGCGTTATACACAAGTTTGGAAAATAAATAACGTCAACACCAATATTACGTAGTTGCATGCCGAAATCGGTATCTTCACCATAACCAAATTCTAAACTCATATCGAAAGCCACTTTGTGTAAATATTTAGATTTAACAAAGCTATTACCGGAGCCAAATATAGAAGTTTGATGAACTTTTTTATAAAATAATTCTTCATTAGGTTGTAGATAGCTGGTTAAAATAGCTTCTACACCGTACTGATTGGCACATTGCAAAACTTCAGCTAAAAGATTCGGAGCAAACCTATTGTCGTCATCATTTAAAAACACCCATTCACTTTGTACTTTACTTAAAGCTAAATTTCTTGCAAAACACGCCCCAGTTTGGTGCGTAAAGGTATGATCTATTTCAAATGGCCAGATTTCAGAACGTAGATAATGTAAATCGGAAACACTCTCAGGTTCCGGATTCTGTTCAACAATAATAATCCGCTTTGGCAGATGGCTTTGATTCCTTAAATCAGAAAGCACATCATATAAATAATCGGGACGACCTATGGTTGGAATGATAACGTCTATGGTCGAAGGACCATCACCTTCTTGATTCCTCTTTTTTATGGAAATTGATTGTGGTTTGAATGACACTTGAGTCCGTTTGGCTGTAAACGTATGACACAAGGCATATAAAGAAATTGTTCTTTCATATATCCATTTATTTAAAAATAGTAACCACACCCAAACCCATTTATAATGTTGTTTAACAAACTTAAAAAGTAAATTAGTACTTGCTTGTTTCTCATGAGATGGCAGATCCTGTTTTAGTAAGCTAGGTTCGGAATAGCACCACAAACCCTGAGGCATTCCTAACTTAGCTATTGCATTTAAGGCATAAGAAAAATTCGTTGAATTCACTTCATTTTTAAACTGTAACAAATTACTAGTTTTGATGACACCAACCAGTCCAGACATTTGCCATGTTGGATAACATACCTCTTTCTTGATATTAAGAAAGGGTGATTGTTCTACATAACCAATAGCATCTGGAAAAAAAGATTGTGAGCAGTAGGATAGACATTTTCTATCTAAAGCTGGGATCTTTGCAATATAATCGAAATCGACATATGAAACTGCTGATGCATGCTGCCATACCAAAATGTGGTTCGGGAATTGCTCGGCCAAATTATACATTACATTTAAAATGGTATCAGTTGCTTGAAAAACAATGTCGGTGTTCGTACTAATATCTTCTACACGAAGCACATGATGGTTGTTGTGGGTAAGTACTATCATGGTTTTATAAGTTTCTTATAAAATTCTACATTCTTAGTCACCTGTTTCTCCATATCAAAATGATCTTCAACATACGCTCTTGCTGCCTTTCCCATTTCCAAGCATTTCGATTTACTATTGAAAAGTGCTTTGATTTTTTCAGCATACACCCCATGATCTTTGGGATGGACTAAATAACCACTTTGTCCATCTTCCATAAGTTCTTTCGCCCAGCCAATATTGCTGTTTACCACAGGTTTTTGCATGGCCATAGCCTCGATAGTTACCATGCCTAAAGTTTCGGCATAGGTAGGAAACACACAAGCTTGAGCGTCTTGAATATGGTTTTGAATGGCATCATAGGGTAATTTTCCTAAATAATGCACATCATTTAAATCTTCTTCAGAAAAACCTTCCTTTAGCAAGCTCCATGTTGAATGGTTCCCTGTTTGAATATCGGATGCATCACTACCAATAAGTTTTAGCGTTGCTTGAGGGTATTCCTGCCTAACTTTTTTAAAAATTTCAGGCAGTTCAAGAACCCCTTTTTTGCGTATAAGTGTCCCTAAATACAAAATACTGTATGGTGTATACATTTCTGGATGAGTATTCGTGAACCCCTCTAACTGTAAGCCGTAGTGAATGGTTTTAATGGGCTTGTTTTTAATATTAAACAGCATTTTAGACAGTTCTCCTGCAAAATTAGTGGGTGCTATGTAGGCTTGAGCCCCGCGAACAGCTAAAGTTTCAAACCACTTATTTTTAAGTTTTTGAGAGCGTTGTTCTAAATGGCAAAAATAGGTATCACTACCATGAAAACGCATCACCACAGGTACCGAAAACTTCATAAAAGCAGAAATACCTGTCCAATCGGGAACCTCTAAAAGTTGGATTTGCTCCTGGGATATTATGTTCTGAACTTCATTTTGAATGTATTTACGATAGTTATACCATTTTGCAAAAGCAAAGTCCTTATCAGTTATTAAATAAAAATGAATCCCTTCTTCGACAAAGTCTTCAGTTTGTTTTTGACCATATACAAATACATAAACAGCATGCCCATGCCTGACTAAGGCCTTTGTTAAATTACCTATACTTGTTCCTAACCCTGCAGCATGATTTACTTTAGGGTGTGGGTATTCTGGGGTTAGGAAGGCTATTTTCATAAATTAAAACGTGATATAATAGTATCCGTAAAAACTTTAGCGCCTTTCTCATTTACATGTCCACAATTCTTAAACATTGAAGGCTTCGTTAATACCCTCGATAAATCTGTAAAATTTGGTAATTTCATTTTTAATTTTTCTAAATAATTATTTGAATTTAGATTAGAACAAAATGGTGCGCAAAAGAAAGTTAATTCCACACCGCTATCCTTACAAATCGCAACCATTTCTTCAATGTTTCTATTGCGTTCAAGAATGGTTTTAGGTAAATCAAAACCGTTTATATCATCAGCATTCATTTGTCCACTAAGCGGTGAAAAACCGTCATACAAATTTATCTTAGGTTTTTTACCAACGGCACTTGCCACTAGCTCCCTAAACCCTAACCGAAAATCACTCGTAGCATACCTATAAAATGGAATGTAATAGTTAATGTTAAAATCTTCATCTACCTTATGAAAATAATCCTGAATGACTGAATTACCTGTTATAAAAGGTAAAACTTGAGTTCGAACAATTTCTGAGTTCCAGTCAAAATTATATATATAATCAACTTGAACAAACATCCTTTTTATTTTAACCTTTTTAGAAACCAAAAGTCTTAAAAAAATATTTATATCATCTAGTCTTGCTCCTTGAGTTCCCAGGTTTAATACTCGTTTTCCCGTTATCCGTTCAATTTCTGAACTCATTATAAAATTCTCAACTCTTGAGCTTCCTAAAAACACATAGTCTATAGTTTCTCCTTCTTCAAGGCTTAATATAAATTGTGTTTTATTTCGTGGTACAGCATTCGAATACACTTTAGTATATAGCGTATCTAACAAATACAAAGAAACTATGCTTATAAAAACTATTAAAAGTATGTATTTTAAAAATTTACCCATTTAAAATTGAAAATAAATAAAATCCTGAGGGTTAGAATAACTTCCAAATACCATAATTCCAATTAATACCATACATAACTTTAATAATGACCATTTCCCCGAAATAGGTTCTTCCCTTAATCGACTAAACCACTCAATAATAACAAACCCTCCTATTAAAAGTAAAAGTTCTACAGAATAACGTTCTACAGATAAGTATTCTATACCAAACTTAAATTCAAAAAGTTTGTTGATATAGCTAAAAGCCTCTGCTATATTTGAAGCTCTAAAAAAAATCCAAGCAAAACAAGTTAAACTGAAGGTGATTAAAATCTTTGGTAATTCTCTAAACAAACTTTTAGTTTTATCCTCTCCGATTTCATCTAGGTTGTTACGATTTCTTTTTAACAGAAGTAAAGGTAAAAAATAGCATGCATTTAAGAGTCCCCATACGATAAAAGTCCAGTTAGCCCCATGCCAAAAGCCACTTACAATAAAAATAATAAACACATTTCGAATTTGATTACTAATACGCCCCTTCGATCCCCCTAAGGGAATATACAAATAGTCTCTAAACCAAGTTGACAGTGAAATATGCCATCGCCTCCAGAATTCAGCTATATCCCTACTAAAATATGGGTATTTAAAATTTGTTCTCAAATTGAAGCCTAACATCCTAGCCAAACCGATAGCCATATCTGAATAGCCTGAAAAATCTCCATAAATCTGAAAAGCAAAATAAATACTACCTAAAACTAAAGTAGATGAATTTAAACTTTCATAATTCTCAAAAATAGTATTTGTATATACCGCACAAGAATCTGCTATTACCACTTTTTTAAACAATCCCCAAATAAATAGGTTTACTCCTGAAACAGCCTGATTATAGTTAAAATTTCGTTTTATACTAAACTGGGGTAATAAATGAGTGGCTCGTTCGATAGGTCCTGCTACTAATTGAGGAAAAAAAGCAACATAAGCCCCAAAATTAATTATGTTTTTACTTGGTTTCAATTTTCCTCTATATACATCAATGGTATAACTCAAAGTTTGAAAAGTGTAAAATGAAATTCCTACAGGTAAAATAATATTCATAGTGTGTACAGACGTTTGAACACCTAAAGACTCCCATAGTAACACCCAATTATCAACAAAAAAATTATAATATTTAAATATCATTAACATTCCTAAATTTGAAAAAAGACTTAACATGAGCCATCTTTTTTTTGTTTTTTCAAGTTTGAAGCTTGAATTCTTTTTGTTACATAAAAATCAACATAGGTACTAAAAATTATTAGTGATAAAAATCTATAGTCCCAACATCCATAAAACACATAACTTGTAATTAGAATAAAAGCATTCTGAATTTTTAAATTTGTATTTAAGGTCCAATAGACACTAAATACAACCACAAAAAATAAGAGAAATGTAAATGAATTAAATAGCATTATTTGGTTGATTTTTTTTTAAATAGTTCGAAAATATTTTTGAGAATTTTAAGGCTCCAGTTTCATTTAAATGGTATCCATTTTTAAAACTCAAATCGTCTTGTATTGCTTTTGAAAAATCTATTATCCCAGGAACCTTAATTTCTAAAGAATCTATAAAACTTAATTTTTTAGTATCACTTCTAAAAGGCGTAACAAAATACTTAATATTTAAATTATTGGCTCGTTTAAAGGCTTCTAGTCTATTTATATAATCATTGGAATCAATAATTTTATCCGGTAAAACCCGTTGCCATGTATTACCATAACCATGCAAAGGCTCAAACCCTTTATTTTTTAATAAAGAATTGTCTTTTTTAAATAACATAGATAATTGAGACCTTAACCCTAGCTTACTATCATTGTTAGCATAGTTATAAAAAGGTAAATATCTCAAGAGGTAATAATCCGCTTCATCTTTAAAATAATCATTTACAGCATTATAATTCTTAATATATGGCAATAGCTGGTAAGTTAAAAAACGAGATTTATTTAATGAATTATAATAATAATCTAACTGCACAAATAAAGTATTATAGGTTATTCGATTCTCCTTTAAAAGCTTAGCTATACAAAGAACATCTTTAGGTTGAGCATCCATAATCCCCAAGTTTATGGTATTTAAACCCAATTCATCATCAAAAACTTCAGGAATAATTGTATTTACAACTCTTGACGAACCTATAAAAATTATATCGTAGTGCTTGTCTTTTTGATCTAATAGAAATTTAACTCTATTTACTCTTTTTCCATTGTGATACATCCTATTATAAATTTCGTCTAGGACGAAAGCGAACAAAATACATGCTACAAATAGACTTATTATGACTTTAGCAAATCTTAGCATTAACTTTATTCTAAAATAGTGTTTATAACTTCCCAAATGCATCTTGAAGCTCCATTAGGACGCTCTCCCGCCACTATATTAAACCATTGCTTTCCTTCCTCAACATTAGAAAGCTTCCCATCTAATATTTGTTTTAGCAACCCTTCCAGTTCCGTTTTATCTCTACAGAAAACAGCGGCACGATCACTTGGCATGCTTCTAAAGTGCACATATTTATAATTCTGACCAATGTCTCGAATGCCTTTTTTTAATTGTGGTTGCTCGTAGTTATAATAAATACACGGTTTGTTATGCGCCACAAAATCGAATACTGTAGAAGAACATACATTGGTTACCAATTCACTATGCTCACAAACGTTATACAACATTTTAAAATCTTCAGGAGTTGGCAGGATTTGGTTCCATTGTTCGCCCACTTGTTTCCATAAAGGGTCTAGAACGTTTATAATATCTTTATTAGCTTTAATTACGGCATCGTATCTTGTAGTAAAATCGACCGGACACTTTCTGTAAATAATCCCCAAGTTGTATCCTTTATCATTTAAACGTCTTACCGCATACGCTAAATCTTCCAAATAATATTGATCTAAAGGTGATGTGGTTTCATCATCGCCAGAGTAACAAATGTATTTTTTGTTAGGATCTAAGCCGTACTTATCAAAAAATTCTGCTTTAGTTTGTTTTAAACGCGTATCAAAATGCGGTTCAAACTGTGGCGTTCCGGTAACAAACACCTGCTTTTCTTTAACAAAAGGATAATATTTTAAAAGCTCTTCCTTCATTAAATTACTCCACACGCAGTAATAATCGGTTTCAACGACTTGCATGGCTTTAGGCACGTTATCCCAAGAGTACACAAAAGCTACTGTTGGAATCCCTAAATCCTTGGCTGCCAATAAAGCACTTATAGATTGGGTAGCTCGTTGTGTGGTACAAAATACAACATCGGGTTTATGCTTTTCCAATTGCGCTTTGCAATAGCTGTATTTTGAGGTTGAGCGTTCTAACCTGTTTATTTTATGTCGTAATTTAACGAGTCCTTTCTCCGAATTATAAAGACCAATTAACACTTGAGTATACAAACTTTTTAAACTGTTTTTAATACCTGAGTAATTAAAAGGGAATTTATAAGTGGGATAAACTTCATCGTTAAATTTATCACGAGAAATATTTAACTCTACTCTTTTTCGTGCTCTAGAATAAAAAGGTAGTAAAGGGTGTGCTATATGGTCTTCTATTTTTACTTCCTTGAATCCTAAATTGTCTTTTAAAGAAAAAACGGTGTTATTCCAATACGTTATATCAAACCCCATCTGTTCTCCAATTTTCTTAAAATCGGTAAAGGCAAAGTTTCTTAAACCAACACCATCGGGAAAAAATATAAAAACCTTTTTATTCATTAATTTTCTAGCCTTTTTGATTTTTCAACTTGTCGCGTTGTACTTGTTCTATGGGCAGTATATCTTGTTTTTTAAAACTTAAGGCATTATGTACAGCCTTTAAATCCCTCGTTAATTTTCGTAATCCCATGGGTTCTAGTGAGGCTGCATGATCGGTGCCTTTCCAGGTTCTGTCTATGGTATAATGGCGTTCAACAATATTCGCTCCTAAGGTATAAGCAGCAACATCTACTGCGATACCTAAATGATGCCCCGAAAACCCAATATGTTTAACCTCATCTTTATATTTTTCAATTAGTAAATTGATATCCAACAGACAAACATCTTCAAATGGTACGGGGTAGCCTGAGGTACAATTATAAAGTACTAAATCTTTATTTCTTTTGTGTTTTTTAAAAAGCGTGACTAAATTTTCTATCTCATCTTTAGTCGTCATTCCTGTTGAAATATGCAGTTCACCCTTATAGTTTTCACACAACCATATCAACATGGCTTCATTGTTATTACAAGCCGACGGAATTTTAATAAATTCTGGATTTAAAGATGTAATTTCTTTAGCTGAAGTTACATCCCAAACCGATGTAGAATAGGTAATCCCAATTTCCTCACAATAGTTTTTTAATTCTTGATGTTGTGCAACATCAAACTCTAAAAACTCACGATGCGCCCCATAAGTATCTCCATATGAATTTGCAGGATTTGGATGGGGTTGATTGTATTGGTCTTCCGTTAGTAGCTCTCTATTATTTCGTTTTTGAAACTTTACGGCATCGGCATCACAAAATATTTTTGCTACTTTAATAAGTTCTTTGGCAATAGTTATATCGCCTTTATGATTACAGCCTATTTCTGCAATAATGTATGGTTTTTTATATGAGGTCATTGTTTTGGTTATTAGTTGATGGTTTTTGGTCAATGGTCAATAGTTAATCAGCTTATTACTATTGGGATTCAGAACATGTTCTGGATGATGATTATTTAAATGCATAAATATTAAGTGTAAACTTTGCGCATTTAAGACCAAACTATTTTCCCCCCACCTTTCTACCCACTTATTAAAATCAAAAGAACGTCTAATTGTTACAGTAAAAATGCCTTCGGTATTAAATTCAGGTTCAGTTAAGTCAGCTTTAATCATTATTTGTTAATGGTTTTTGGTCAGGAGTCGATGGTTAACATGTTTCTTTAAAATCTTTTATTATAATTCATGATAAACTGACAAGCTTCTCGAATAGCGCCAGCACCTGAAGGTTTGGAAAGCACCACATCGGCATGACTTTTAACAATATCGGTAGCATTATTAGGCGCTAAGGACCAACCCACACTACAAATATTGGTTAAATCGTTTACATCATCGCCAACATAAGCCACATTATTCATGCTTATCCCGTGCTCTAACACCAATTTATGAAGCAGGGTATATTTATCTTTCACACCTAAAAACACGTGATCTATGTTTAATTTTTCCATGCGTTTTGCCACAAGCTGGGAATTTTCTGAAGTCATGATCATCACCTGAATATCAAACTGCCTTAAAATTTCAAGTCCCATACCGTCACGCATGTCGAAACTTTTGGTATGCTCGCCATCTTTGGTGTATGTAATGGTTCCATCGGTAAAAACGCCATCGACATCTAAAACCACATGAGTGATTTTTGCTGATGTTTTAGATCGTTTCTGACGCTCGATGAGCAAACTCTCTACAGCAATCCAATCGGATTCACTATCAATTTCCAATAGAGAATCTTCAGGCATCCTTACAACCGCTGTATGTTCACCCAATCTATTTTTGTGCTTTTGCAACACCGCTTTTGTAGCTGTGTAAACCGCACCATTCTCTACTAAAAGTCCGTTAAAATCTTGTCTTCGTGGTCTGTTTAACGGATCGTAGTTTATTGGTGTGCCGTTTTCATTCCATAAAAAACGATGGGTATTAACCACGGTTAAAGCCGAATCGTAGTCCTTATTTAATGATTCTAAGCAGGCATTTATATCGGTTCGTGTTGTAAAAGGTGATGTGGCTTGAAGTAAACAAAAGATATCGAATTGATAGTTGATAGACTCACAAAACTCCAGCATAGCGTACTCGGTCGACGCCGTATCGGTAGCACTTTCGTCACTTCTTAAAACCGCTTTTACTTTGGATGTCCAGTGGTATTCTTTTTTAATAAAGTTGATCACCCATTCGTCATCTGTAAACACATAAACTTCGTCTAAATTGGAAAAAATAGCTTCCCCCAATACCCAGGTAAACAATGGTCGTCCCACCATTTTACGTTTATTTTTATTTGGTATGCCTTTGGAATTTTTTCTAAGCGGAATGAATCCAATTTTTTTCATGAAGTTATTTAATTTTAAACGACTAAAATACGGTTTTTCATATAAAAGAAGTGGCTTTGCGTTTTACTTATTATTATTTATAAATGCACTTATTTCAGAAGTAAAAACCTCAGCACCTTCTTTTAGTAAATGGGATTCATCATAGAAATATGACTTGTTTTCATAAATAGGATTTAATGAATCATAAACGACTACCTTATTACCTTCAAGCATTAGAGTCTCAAATCGGTTCTTAAATTGATAATTAAAAACATGAAAATTGGGTGAAAAAACAAAAATCAATTGAATGTTATTTTCTTTACACAAAATCTGAATATTTTTAAAAGCATTTACATATTTAGGGGATTCGTCTTTAGTGGAATAATCTGAAGATTTATTTGAAAAAATCAAATCCTTTGTCTTCTTTCTTTTTATTACAGGTCTCGATCCACGAGATTCCATAGGGTTTAAACTTGGTGCATTGATAATTTCTATTTTAAAATTAGAAGTATTAATCCTATCCAAATAGAAGAATTTTGATAGAATACTCCTATCTTTTTGACTTATAAGTTCATTATTTATATAATTATATTTAGAAAGGGGATATAAACGATCCAATCTAAAATTTAAACTAGGCACAATAGTAAATTCGTGAGGATTATCAATTGCCAAAACAACTTTTTTTGGAACCTTATTAAATGTTAGTAAAGTTCTTAATATAAACTCTTGAAATGTAATATTTGCACCTTGGTAGGATAGATTATAGGAAGTAAAGCCTGTTTCTTTTTCAATTTGTTCTGCTAAAATATTTCCTCCTCCACGAGAAGATCCCAAAACGACTACCTCCTTATTCATTTTTCCATTAATTATAAGCTCCAAGCGCTTATCATATTCCCGTTTAGGAGCTTTTTCCAGAAAACAATAAGTCCCTTTTTCCAAAATAAAAAAGAGTATCAAAAACAATAAACCATTTTTTAAAAATTGCTTCATTTTAAAACTGAAAATAAATAAATTCTTGTTCACCTCCTTCTAGAATAAAAACACAAGCTATTAAAAGCATATAAAACATCCATCGTAGCCATCTATTCCTATTTAAAAACAAACTTTCAATGGCGTATTTTTTAGATCTCCCAAACCATTCGATTAAAACAAACACCATTAAAAATAGTAACAGATAAGTTGGTCTAACCGTAGGCAATTTGAATAAGGTTATTGAAAAAATATCAATAATATAATTTATCGCATGGGATAAGGATTCTGCTCTAAAAAAAATCCAAGCAAAAACCGTTAAACAAAAAGTCGCACCTATGGAAACGAATTCTTTTAACGCTGGAAAATTCCTACCTAGTGCCACTTGATCTAAATTAACCCTATTCCTATTTGTAAGTAATAACGGCAGAAAATAAAGTGCATTTAAAAAACCCCAAATAATAAAAGTCCAATTAGCTCCATGCCATAATCCACTCACTAAAAAAATAATAAAAGTGTTCCTTATCTTCATCCAAGTACCTCCATGGCTGCCACCCAAAGGAATATATAAATAGTCTCGAAACCAAGTAGACAAGCTTATATGCCACCGTCTCCAAAACTCAGCTATATCTCTAGAGAAATAAGGAAAGGCAAAATTTTGTTTTAAATTAAAACCAAATAGCCTTGAAGTTCCAATGGCTATATCTGAATATCCTGAAAAATCTCCATAAATCTGAAATGTAAAAAAGAGCGCACCCATCAATAATGTACTTCCTGAATAATCATCAGAGTGGTTAAAAATCTCATTGGCGTATTCAGCACACTGATCAGCAATAACAATCTTCTTAAAAAGTCCCCATAATATTTGCCGACAACCATCTACAGCCTTTGAATAATGAAATTTACGCATACGGTAAAACTGTGGCAATAAATTGGAAGCTCGCTCTATAGGTCCGGCCACTAATTGAGGAAAAAAACTAACAAAAGCTAAAAAAGCAACAAGATTGGATGTTGGCTTCAGTTTTCTTTTATAAACATCAATAGTATAACTTAGTGTTTGAAAAGTATAAAAACTAATGCCAACTGGAAGAATAACATCTAAGGTATTGGGCTGTATTTTAGACCCAAACAATGAAAAAACTTCGGTAAAACTATCTACAAAAAAATTATAATATTTAAAAAAAACTAATACACCTAAGTTTACCCCTATGCTAACCCATAACAAAACCTTACGTTTAATTAAACCATGTTCCTTTTCAAGCATGAGTCCAATAGTGTAATCTACTAAAGAGCTACAAAGTATTAAGAATAAAAAACGCCAATCCCACCAACCATAAAACACATAACTAGCAATAACTAACAAAGCATTTTGCCTCTTCAAATTTTTATTTACAACAAACCAATATAGCACAAATACGATTGGTAAAAAGACAGCAAAATCTAATGAATTAAAAAGCATTTATCCGGAATAGTTTAAAAGTTTTAATTTTGATTTCAAGGTAAGTGTCTTTGTTTTTACAGGTTTTCTGTATTTTAATATTTGAGGTAAACTAAAAAGCGTTTTAAAACATACAGAAACAAAAGACTTAAAATAACGAATATCGGTGATCGCATATTTTTTAAAATTATGAAAAAGCAATTTTGCAATTTTATAAATGGGATTTGGAAAATAAACCAAATAATACCTCAAACTATTTTTCAATTGATGTTCAAATCTAAAATAATTCCGCCCTTGCAATTTCCGTTTTTCAACATCAATACGGTGGTTAACTTTAATATTTGGTTGATATAAAATTTGACACCCCAAATTCAGAACTTCTAATGCCAATGCTGGTTCTTCACCATAAATATCTATCCAAACAGGAAATCCATTAGTGGCATCATAAACTTTCTTTTTTATAGCAAAACCACAGCCAACAAAATCATTCGTAAAATAAGATTCTACTTGCTTTGCCTTTAACAACGCTTCTGCATCAGATTTAAAAATCCCTCGAACTTCCTGAAAAGCAATAATTCCTAAATTTCTATTTGACTCAAATTCTGTTTTTATCGAATCAATAAAACGATCCCCTATAGGGTGTGCATCATCATCTAAACCAATAAAAACAGCCCCTTTAGCCCTTTTATACAATACAGCCCTTGCTGGTGAAGCGCTTAAACTATGCTTTGAAATGGTCCAATTTACCCAATTATATTTTTTTAATAGCAACTCCGTATCTGAGCATCCATCAATAAAAACCAAAACTTCATGTCGCGATATGTCTATTATCTTGTACAATCTATCAAGGGTTTTACTTAACTCGGCAGGTCTGTTTTTGGTAACAATTAAAAATGACAACTCCATAACTTAAGCTAAAATAGATTGATACAATTCTACAATTTGTGGTTTCAATACACTGCGATTATAGTATGCCTTCATATATTTCACATTGTATTCCTGAGCGTTCTGTCGAAGCTTCACATCATTTAAAGCTATTTCAATCAGTAAACTAAGTGCCTGTGCATTCAAAGGGTCTGAAATTAGAAAACCATTTTTCCCATGAGTAATAACCTCTTCAGTAACTCGACCTGGATTAGACTGAATAGGAAAACTTCCCATAGCCATAGCCTCTAATAAGGCATTAGGCATACCGTCGGAAATACTACTAGCAATATGTAAAACACTTTCCCCCATGATATTTAATAGCACTTGATTATCCACAAACGAAAATCGGGAATATATTTTTATTTTTAATTTGTGAAAATATGGGGTTTTGGCAATAAAGTCTTCTACTATTTTATCAGCACTATAAATGGTTAAGGTATAATCCTTAAAATAAGATTGCGGCAATAACGCCATAGCTTTTAGAACTACAATAGCTTGGCCTACACCATTGTTATAACCTTTTACCATAATTATCTTACGCTGGTCCAGAGGTTTAATGGCTTGCGGTTGGATAGAAAGTCCGCCATTTCCAGGGTATACACCTAAAAACTCCCCTTTAAAACCATTATTTTTTGCAATGGAGACATCACGATTACAGTCGGTAATTAAATAATTAACACGCTCTAAAAAAGATGACACCTCTAAATTAGTCATTCCTAAATAACAATAATGATACATATCACTTCCCCATGACGAGTAAATTAAAGGCACCTTATAACGCTGCAAAACAGATAATATAGGTAAGCCCGATAATTGCATTTCAAAACAATGTATTACGTCTGGTTTAAAGGATTTTAAAGTAGCCTCAAAAGACTTAGATACAGATTCTTCATTAAATCGTTGCAAAAAACGGTATAAATTTGGGTAGTTTTTTTTTATTCGTGTTCGAAAAGGATAATCCCAACGTAATTTCCATCCCTTAATCTGTTTAACCCAAGATATTTTATTTGAAGGCGGTCCACCATCTGTAATGTCAAACCAACATACTTCGAAACCGGAGTCTTTCAATTGGTTTACCCACTGAAAAAAATGATGGTTTGGAATGGCTACCATTAGGATTTTCATAAGTTACTCACAAACAAATCTTGATAGGATTTATTAAATTTTTCAATTTTAAAATTATTAATCGAATAATAAAATGCATTATTTAACAATTCAGAAGTAATATCTTTATTTTCTATTAAATAAATTAATTTTTCTATAAATGCTTCTATAATATCTTCATCATACTCTTTATTAATTAAAACACCGTTTTTCATATCCTCAATATGCTCATGTATACCTCCCACATTTGTACAAATAGGTATAACACCATAAGGCATAGATTCCATGATAACCATAGGAAACCCTTCATAAACTGATGTTATCATAATAAAATTTAGTTTTTTATATAACATTCTTAAATTTTCTTGATCTTTTATTTCTCCTAAAAAAACAACTCCAGCATCATTAATTTGATTAAGATTAGACTTCATCCCTGTTCCCGCCATAAAAAATGAAACATTTGGAAATCGTTTTTTTATTTTTATTGCTACTTTTAAAAATATTTGTGGTCGTTTTTCTTCAGACCATCTTCCTAAAAAACCAATATTTATTTGGTCAAAACACTTTGATTTCAGCACATCAAAATCATTTGACATAATCTCAACTCCATTTTCTATTAATAGGATTCTATCAGCAAATTGTGTATCTATTTTCTCTGTTTTGTAAGAAGAAATTATGTCCTTTTTAGATTTCTCATTAATAACAATTCTCGAATCTAAAAATTTAGCACTATTTACAAGCATAATTTTACGATCATCCCTAGGTGCTAATGCATGAATTAAGTCTACACGTTTTTTAGAACTGTTTATTCCTGGAAGAATCTCATAAAAATAATTAGTATTACACCCAAAAACACCTTTTACTGTGACACTTTTATTTATTGCAGCCACAATACTATTCTTTAATAAATTATTTATAAAATTATTTTTCTTGTTTCTTATATCATTCAATTCTATAATACTGGCATGTTGTTTAAATTCATTATAAAAATTATTGGTTGCAGACAAATGAGTAAAAATAACACAACATTTATGTGCTTTTAATGCCTGAATAATATTTAAATGCACACGCTCTGCACCTCCAGTATGATAATAAGGAAAGAAAAAAACAATATCTGATTGTTTTATTTTTATATTTTCAAAAAAAATAAATCTTAAAAAATAAACATATGCAATACTTTTTTTAATCAATAGCTTCACAAAATTATTTATACCTTTCTTATTCATTCATTTATATCATATATATTTATTGATAATATTTTCTAATTCTGAAACATATTTAACTACGCTGAAATTTTCTAAAATCCTTTTCTTGTTTTTTTGACCAGCAGACTTTCTCAATTGCTCATCTAGTATCAAACACTCTATTTTCTCAAACAACTCTGCTTTGGAGTTGTTAATTAGGAACTGATTATGCTCACCCAAAAGGAATTCGTTACCATAATGATTTGATGCTATTATTGGTTTTTCAAAATACATATACTCCATAACACTATTTGACATCCCTTCTTTCTCAGAAACCAAAATAGCTATATCAAATTTTGGTATCTCATTTTCTCCTGAAGCACCATGAATAAAACTAACTTTTTCAATCAATCCGTTAATTTGAACACTTAATTTTAATGATGCAGTTTTTTTTTCATCAAAATCATTACCTACCAAATGCAATTTAATGAACTTATATTTCTTAGATAATTCCACAAAAGTTTCTAATAATAACTCTTGTAACTTTCCTTTTCTAAAATGAGCTAACATACCAACGACTAAGTCATTTTTATTTCTTGGAAAATCCACTATTTTATTAGAAACAGTCAAGAAATTTGGCAAAAAATAAACATTTTCCTTTGATATTTTAAAATTGGTTAATACATCACTTATCGAATCTAAAGAGTTAACCAAGAAAAAATCTGAATGTAAAACTGCTTTCTTTTCCAAAATATCATTTCTATATATTTCGTGCCCTCTATTATTCCAAAATGATAATTTAGTACCTATAATTTTTTTACAATACCCTGTTATCAAAGACGGTTTATTTAAATAAGGAATAATTAAATCTGGATTATGCTTTTTTAATTTCAAAGCAAAACAAAGTAACTTAAAACGTATTTTAAAATACTTAAAATACTTACTGGCTACTAATGGATTTTTCACCAATTCTATCCGCATTAGTTTTTGTTCTTTTAAAAAATCTTCAAACGGAAAAGAAGGCTCTCTCTTTATACAGGTATATATAAAAATATCACATCCAAGGCTATTTTGAAGGTAACCCGCTAAGGCTAATGCTTGCCTTTCTGCACCTCCTAAATCAGGAGAATTTAGCAAAAAAATTATTTTTTTATTTTTAAATCTAAAACTCATTAATATTTAGATATTTTTTATTCAAAATCAACTCTGTTTTCAACCATAGCGCCTGCTTTTCTACCAACCACCAAGACAGATAACCTAGAATAATAGAAATAAAAACCGACAAAAACATTAGTGGATATAGTTTTAATTCAAAAAAATACATCAACCCTTGTTGCACAGGAAAACTGTAAATATAAACTCCGTATGAAGCATCTCCAAACTTGCCAAATGAACTAAAAAAAGGCAGCGGAATAAAACCTATTAGTAAAACAACTATAGGTAGCATAATATGCTTTATATGCATGTAAAAATTAAAGTAAACTGAAATTAGCAAAACCATAGCTCCTATAAGTAGCACAGCCTTTTTATTTTTTATATGCTCAAGTCTAAGTGTTGCTAAAAAACTTCCGCAAACAAAAAACAGCCCTAAATTTAATATATGACTTCCTTGCATTCCTAAAACCGAAGCCCCACCAAACCTTTGCAAGAAAAAATTGTAGCATATTAGCATTACTATAAAAACAGCACCTATTACGACTCTCACTAGTTTTAAATTGTTTTTAATAAAATAAAGCAAACCAATGGCAATATACATAGAGAATTCATACCTGAGCGTCCATAAGGAACCATTAATGGAATGGTAAGGATTATTATCAAATACGCCCTTTATAACGGGTTGAAAACAATAAAGTGATAAATTATTAGGAATATATGTAAAGACTTGTTTATTCTCATAAAACGGTATTTTTCCTTCATAAACAATGGGCAATAACAACACGGTAATTATCAGGAGTACCATTAAAGCTGGGAAAAGTCGTAAAAAACGTTTCTTAAAATAATCTAAAATACTTTTACTACGTTGCAGACTCTGAATCATAAAGTAGCCACTTATTAAAAAAAAGCCACTTAAACCTATTTGAGACAGTGCGACTTGATTATTTGAAAGCTGCATACCCCACTCTTTATTTTCACCATAACCTGATATCGCAAACGCATGGGTTATGACCACAAATACGGCAAATAAAAATCGTAGAAAATCAAAATTGTTATACTTAGTCATAATTATGCTTCCAGTCGATGAACAATTTTTTAACCGTTAAAATTTTTTAGGCCTATTAAACATAAACTTTAAAGCATAAAAATACCTTAAAACCGTATACCATAAATCTACGAAAAGCCCTTTTAGCAGTCTTAAAATTGACATAACAAACCCCTTGGTGACACTTAAAAAACGAACTTCATCATGCCATAATTGATAATTACCGACCATATCATTTTTAAACCTAAAAAAGAGTTGTTTTTTAGTTCTTGTAATCTGATAGCAAAAAATGGAAGGCACAAGATCAATCTCATAGCCTAATTTTAATATCCGTACGGTCCATTCTTTATCCTCGAAAGTAGCAACATCTTCTCGAAAAGAGTGCTTTTCCCAAACAGATTTTCGAAATGCCGACCCTGAAAAAATAAGTCCCGACTTATTAGGGTCTTCATTTGCAGAAACCTTATTTATATAATTTATATAATCGTTAGGATTATGTAAACATCGTACTCCTGCTAGGTTAGAATTTTCGTTAAACTTGTTTTTTATAAGTTTAAAAAAATCATGACTTACAGGGTAAGAGTGGGCGCTAAACATAACCACAATAGGGAAGTTAGCTTGTTTAGCCGCAAAATTAGCACTCCCACCATAACTGAATTTTTCAATAGTTACAAATTTAGCTCCATACTGTGTCGCAACTTCTTCACTTTTATCTGTAGATAAGTTATCGATAACAATAATTTCTCCAAGATCTTCTAAATAGCGTTCTGTTAAATTTTTTAGCAGAAAGGTAAGTGCTTGATCCTGGTTTTTATTTCTAATTATAACTGAAATCATCATTACGATTTAGATAATATGTTTTGAAAATAATTAAAAGGCTTCGTAACCAGTTTACCTACTTTATACGCCATAGAGTTTTTTATTTCAACCTCACTAGTACGATACGTTTTTAATTGATAAAACATAACTTTCATACAGTTATCAAAATCTTTAATATAAAGTTCTCTATGCTTATTTATTATATAATGTTTATTAGTTTCAAAATGATTATTAATGGTATCAACTAACATTGATTTTTTTGATTTTCTATAATAAAACAGAAAATCGGGTATAATTTTATAATGCCACCCTTGTTTAGTTATAGCTATCCAAAACTCCCAGTCCTCAAAACCAGTTTTCATGTTTTCATCATACCCTCCTACTTCTTCCCAGCATTTTTTTCTAAACAACGATGTTGCAATTAATTGATTAACATAAAGTAAATTAATACTTGTACTACCTATAGGCTTTAACTCATTAACGATATTATTTAAATTCCCGTAGAAAAATTTACTATAGCAGGAAACAATTCCTAACGATTCATTTGTTTCTAGTTCTGGGGCTAGATTAGACAAAAAAGAGGCATCGATCACATCATCGGCATCAAGTGGTAAAATATAAATGCCATGTGCTTTTTTAATGCCTTCATTTCTGGCATTAGACAATCCACCATTTTTCTGTTCTAAATATTTAAATCTTTTATCCAGAGCTAACCACTTCAAAACAACCTCATCTGTATTATCGGGACTACCATCGTTTACAATAATGCATTCCCAATTTGTATATGTTTGATTTAATACGGATTGAAGCGACTCCTCTAAATAATGAGCTTGATTATAGCAGGGTACAATTATAGAAACAAGTGTATTCATATTTAAAACCTGTTTAAAAATCTCAGTTTCACCAATAGTTTAATGATTCTTGATTTTCTAAAAGTTGCAACTATTTTTTTTAATTTTAAAACATCGTCCATATCTTGCAAATAAGCAGGATAACTTGTTGTTAAAACTTGTTGCCTTTCTTGATATTTTAAAGATCTATTTTCAGGGTTTGAACTCATTCCTCCTATGTAAAATGTCGATAAGGTCTCTTCGATTTTCATGTAGGATAAATTAAACTGACAAATAGCATCAATAAAAAATTTCCAATCTGATAAAATTCTAAAATCTTCATTATACAGATTGGTTTTTGAGAAGGCTTCTCTTTTTATAAATGTAGCTGGATGCGGCAAGGTATCTTCTACAAAATATGAAAATGAAAGTATATTAGGGTATAACTTTATAAAGGAGGTATTACCCTCTATAACATTAAGATTAAAATAAATAATATCTTTTCCGTTTAGTTGAGTATGGTTATCCTCTAATACTGTTTCGTTATAGAAATGATCTCCACTATTTAAAAACAAAAGATATTCTCCGTTAGCCTTTGCAATACCTTTATTCATAGCATGATAAACACCCTTATCTATTTCACTTACCCAATAATCTATTGAAGCATGATTTTCCTCAATAAATGCTAAACTACCATCTGTAGACCCGCCATCAATAACAATTAACTCAAAGGCTTGCCAAGTTTGAGTTATAATGCTTTTGATTGTTTTTTTTAAACCCTCAAGATTATTGTAATTAACTGTTATGATTGATATTTTAAATTTCAAGTGATTTGATGACTAATAATTATTTATATAAAAATGAGAAAAGTTTTTTTCTAAGCCTAATGACAGGAAAGTATTTTATACTGAGATAAGAAAACAAGAGTTTTGGAAATTTTAAAAACAACACACCCCAATACAATATATCATTGAGTAACAAGTAGTTAGACCTAAACCTTACAACCCATAACCAGTTAAATATCAAGTCAATATTTTTCTTTGAAATATGATTTTTTAAACTCCATGAAATAAGGGATTCATAAAGTTTTATATTATATTTTTTATATAAAGTCTCATTATTAAATATATTATCTTCGTGAACACCTCTTAAGGCCAAAGGTGTTTTAATAATACAAGCTTTCAAAGAGCATTTTAAAGCCATTTTAAAAATAATATCAGAATCTTCAGCAACTACAAGAGATTCATTAAAATAACCGATCGTATCAAAAACTGATTTCTTAACCGTAATTCCATTAAGGTGCAAGTATCCATATTTACTAGAAATTAAGGCTTCAAACAGATCTTGGGGTTGAACTATTTGCGATAAAGAATTTAATTTCTGAATTCCTTTTTCTGTTTCTGTAGCTTCTCGATAATAATGAAATCCAACAGCATTATAAACACCATCTACGGTAGTATTATTTTCAAAAATAATCTGGTCATTCTCAAACCTCTTCTCTAAGTAAAAATCATCGGCATCTAAAAATGCTATATAATTTTCTCTAGCATGTATTATACCTAAATTCCTACTCGCAGAACGCCCCCTATTTACTTTATTGAGATGATGATAAATCTTAATTTTAGAGTTTGAAGACTGTAATGTTTCTAAAACCTGCAATGTTTTATCAGTACTTCCATCATTTACAACAACAACCTCTTTAACTTCTGGCTGTATCAATACAGATCTAATTGCTTTCTCTATAAAGTGCTCAACATTATATGCCGGAATGATTACTGATATATAATAAGACATTACTTGCTTCAAAATTATGAATACTCCCAAAAAAACAGCTTGTGTATTGTAAGGATTTAAAATGATTAACTTCTGTACAAAAATGGGAAAAGCTTTTGCCTAAACCTAATAACAGGAAAATATTTAATACTCAATTTAGAAAAAAATACTTTAGGAAGTGGAATAAACAAATGCATCCAATACACAATATCTTTCCATAATGAATTGTCTTCCTTTTCCTTTAGAATCCAAATCCATTTATACAAATCATCAAGAACCCAAAAATCTACTTTATTTTTTGAGCACCAAAGAACCAAAGCTTCATACATTTTTAAAGTATAAATTTTGTAAATAGCATTTTGATCAAAAACATTAGCATCATGTACTCCTCGTATAGCTAGTGGTTTCGTGATAATACCGGTATACAACTTACTAGTAATAGCCATTTTCCAGAATAGTTCTGTATCTTCTGCTACAACCAAAGCCTCATTAAACAAGCCTGTTTTATCAAAAATTGAGCGTTTTACAGTTAAACCATTAATATGAAAATGCCCACATTTTCCGTATAATAATAATTTAAACAATTGTTCCGGTAATACCTCTCTTGTAACCGTGTAAATGGTGTGTGTTTTTAACTCATAAGCGGTAGCTTCCCTGTAAAAATGAAAACCTACTGCGTTATACACACCATCAGCATCCTTTTGCTTATCAAATAAGGTTTTGTCTGCTTTAAATCTGTTTGGTAGAAAATAATCATCGGCGTCTAAAAATGCTATATAATTTCCTTTAGCATTTTGTAAACCTAAGTTCCTACTTGCTGATCTGCCTTGGTTAGATTTATTTTTATGATAAAATACTTTAACTCTATTATTGTCTAATTTGAGTCTTTCTAAAATTTCATTTGTCGAATCAGTGCTTCCATCATTTACAATTAAAACTTCAACAACCTCCTCCTCCTTTAATGCGGAATTTACCGCCTTTTCTATAAACTGTTCACAATTATACACCGGAATAACTACCGAAATTGAAAAATTTTCTAACATGATTAACTGAAATTTGAACGGATAAAACAATAACCTTTACCCAACAAAAAATTACTAGTCACCCAAAATGAGTAATTCAATGCTTTTCTAAAATAGCCAAATTTTAATAATGTTAAAAAAACTTGAATTTGCAATTTATTAATGACACCTTTTTCTTGAAATCCATAATTTAGTTTAATAATACGCTTTAAAACAATTTTAATAATATTCTTTGGTGCTTTTTCTTTGATATCATCCAATAAAACCAAATCATTAATTAGCAATTCTCTTTTCCTGTTAAGGGGGGTTATTTTCAATTTTTCCTGGATGGAATTTGGATGAACTCTTCTATAAGCTAAACACTCATTAATAAATTTTCCTTTCGGATATTGAATCAAATACCTCGAGAAAAAATTATACTCTTGACTCGATTTTAAGACCTCATTAAAGCGCAAGTTTTTTAAAGAAGACTTTAAAACAATAACATCCATGGTAACCCAATTAATTTGACTGCTTATATAATTTTTTAAGGTTAATGATTTTCCTATATTATCAAATTCAAACATAGGTTTTTTTTGACCTTTAGAATCAAAATCGAGTGAGTAGGAAATAGCAAAATCTAAAGCTTCCTTTTCAACAACGGTTACTTTACGTAGAATAAAGTCTTGCCCCATAACATCATCACTATCAAACCAATTGACATATTTCCCTTTACTCTGTTCCAAACCATAGTTTCTTGCTGAATTAGCTCCTTTTAATCTGTTTTTTGGACACTTAAAGTATTTAAATCTAGAATCCTTTAAACAATAAGAATTTAATACCTTATAGGTATCATCCGTACTCCCATCATCAACCACAATACATTCCCAATTAGTATATGTTTGTGCCAAAACCGAGTCTAAGGTTTCTCCTATTAAATGCGCACGGTTAAATGTGGGAATTATAATGGATACTAGGGGGCTATTCATAAATAAAAATCTAACAACAAATATAAATTATTTTAGAGGAGTACTTAACCATTTTAAAACCTAACAAAAATGACCTGGAATCAGGAGTGTTAATAAAAAACTATTGACTATTATAATACCCTCCTCTAATGTGTTTTCAAAATTCCATCCAATTTCGACAAATGTTTTTTTAAATTAAAATTTTCTAAAATATTAATTTTACCAGCCGCTCCTAATCGATTCGCTAGACTCACGTCATTTAACAGTGCCAACATATTTAACCGCATCGCATCTACATCATGTTCTTCACTTAATAAACCTGTCTTCTCATGAATAATAACATCAGGTATACCTGCGTGAAAAGTAGAAATTACAGGTAAACCAGCCACACTCGCCTCTAAAACAGCTAAAGGAGTCCCTTCCATATCTCCTCGCAAAGTTGTTATTGAATGTTGTACAAAACCCAAGGACTCTTCTAATAATGAAATATATTCTTCTGGTTTTATCACACCTAAAAGCCTTATATTTTTTTCAAGTTTAAAATGCTTAATAAGGTTTGCACATGCATTAAACAACTCACCATTCCCTCCTATTACAAGCTTAGCATCTGGGTGTGCTCCTAAGACTCCTTTAAAGGCTAAAATGGTATAATAAGGTGCTTTTTTATCTGTAAAACGACCAACTGCTAAAAATTGCTTTTTATTAAAGTTAGGCGTTACATTTTCAAACATAATTTGAGGTCCATAAACGTTATAAATAAGCTTTTCTTTAGGACACCCTAATTCTAATAGCCTATTACACATAACTGTCGAAACAGCTACAACGTTTCTTGACAATTCAAATACTTTTTTATAGGAATCGCAACTTTTAATTACAGAATTTACACTTGCATCATAACCATGAAAATGGACAACAAAAGGAATTTTAGAAGCTTGTAAAACAGGTAATAAATGGTAGGCATGTGTTCCATATTCAACCAGAACAGAGTCAATTTTATTTCTTTTTAAGCTATATAATACGTTTTGAGTCCATAAATACTTTGTTCCCTTTCTAAATACCTTAGTAAACACAAGAAGTAATTTAAACAAACTTGCAGGCATTAGACTTTTAGAATCTTCTAAATGAATTTGTAAACCCCGACCGTAATAGTAAAAAACACGGCCACTTAGTCCCTTTTTATGGGCTTGAATAAAAGTTTCGGAATATCGGTTTTGGTTAGGAGAAAATATAGCAATGTTCATATTATTTATTTTTTAGCGAGACCATATAATCCAGTAATCATTTGACCTTCTTTAAAAATTACATTTTTAGAGTTATCCATATTGATTAAATATTTTATAACTGGTTTTAAAAACTTGGAAAGGAGGTTTCGTTTAAAATTTGACATAGCACTTCTACGCACCCAAAGTCCTAACATTTGTGCCATAGATGCATGCCAGCCACCTGTAGCTTTTATTTCTATATTATGAAAACCACTATTTTTAATATGACGTTTCAAAGAAAATGGTGTATATCTATATTCATCATTAGGCACCTCATGTAAATTCCATAAAAAAGGCACCGTAAAAAAGAAAACACCTCCTGGCTTAAGCACTCTAAACACCTCCTTTAAAACAACTTCTGGTTCGGGGCAATGTTCTAAAACCTCGGTTCCGAAAGCGCAATCAAAACTTTCATCACCAAAAGGCATGATCCTACCATCCCATGAATAATCTGGTTTTACTTGGATATCGTAATTTAGAGCTGTTTCTATATCTAAACCAATATATTGTTTAATCTCAGAGTTTTCTAAAAGAAATTTTTTATATGGCATTTTACCGCAGCCAATGTCTAATAAATCTCCTTTAAAATGAATAGAACATTCTTTTAATGATTTAAAAATAGATGTCCGAATAAAATAACGGTCTAAGTTTTTAGAATTGAGTTTTATATTTATGAAGTCTTTCATATAGCACCTTTTCTAAATACTACCAATATATTTCTTCCTTTAATAAAACGACAAAGTACCTTTTTTAAAATTTTTGGAACTATTTTATTAAAAATACTTAAACTGGTAGATATAATAATATTTGAATTTCGGCAATATGCATTTAAGAATTCTGTATAAGTTTTATATAAAGGTTCATAATTAATAGATTCTAGTTTTACATCAAAAATTTCCTCTAACGCCCTCAATGAACTTGAATTCCATAAACCTGCATGATGTGGAGGTAAATTAAGCGTATGATATTTATCGTTTACAAACAAATATGGATTACTATTTGGCACACCTATAACTAGTTTACCTCCAACCTTTAATGTTTTTAAAGAAGCCTTTATAAATTCATGTACATTCGTAACATGTTCTAAAACTTGAAAATAACAAACAACATCGAACTGTTCTGTATTTTTTTTCGAGAATGTATCAATGAGTTCATTATGAATTTTTAAACCCAAATCCTTACATTGTTTTATTGCTTCCGGATTCAATTCTAATCCTTCGGCTTCAATGTTTTTAGATTTTAAAAGATTTAAAAACGCCCCAAAACCAGAACCAATCTCTAAAACTTTTTCATCTGATTTAAAGGTATCAATTATCTCAAGGTGCTCCCATCGTGTTGAGTAATAATTTTCTCTGTTTAAGGACAAATCTTTATAAAATTCCGCATCCCCAATAGAGTCAAAAGGATAGTAAAACCTATACCCCGTTTTTTCACATTTATATAGGCTTATATTTTGTTCTCCTTTAAAAAAGCGAATTACATCAATCCCTAATTCTTTATAACTTGAAATAATTTTATTCGTATCGAAAGTTCCAACTAATCTTATTGAACCATTACTTATTAAAGGATTCTTATTTAATTTATTCATTTAACCTCAAAATATTCCATTGTGTATTATCTTCCTTAAAAATTGCCGAACCTTTTTGCCAATAATACGGTCTTTTATCATCATTAATTATTTCAAAGTGACATATTTCTAACAAACGCTCAAAGGTCACTTTGGTAAAATAATCTGCAAAAAAGACATTCAATTTATATTCACCTTCATATAATTTCAAATTTTGAATTGTGGAAGTCAACTTAAAAACCCCTTGATTTTGACAAAACTCTTGTTCTGAATTTAAAATAAGTTCATGAATTAATGGGATGTTATCAGTATTAATTATTTGATAAGATACAGCTGGTGATTGAATCTGTATAGGAGAATAGACAGTGATCTCAATAATTAATTCTTTATTAAACTCATGAAATCCACTTTTACTAGTAAGTACTTTTACAGATTTTATATAAGCTGATTCAGTATCAACTTTAGTACTAAAAAAGTTGTTTGATTTATCATCAGAATCATTTAAATAAAAATCAATAGCTTTATTTGTCTCACCTTCAAAAACAGTTTTGCCATGCTCTAACACAATTCCACGAGTACACAATTGTTTCACCGCTGCCATATTATGACTCACAAACAATACAGTTCGACCCTCTCCTTCCGCAATATCCTGCATTTTCCCAATAGCCTTCTTCTGAAACTCAGCATCACCAACGGCAAGCACCTCATCAATTACTAAAATTTCAGGTTCTAAAAAGGCTGCTACAGCAAAAGCTAGTCTAACCGTCATTCCTGAGGAATAACGTTTAACAGGCGTATCAATATAACGCTCGCAACCAGAAAACTCTATAATTTCATCTATTTTAGAGGCAATCTCCTTTTTGGTCATGCCTAAAATGGCACCGTTTAGGTAAATATTTTCACGCCCGGTCATTTCGCCGTGAAAACCTGTACCCACTTCTAAAAGCGATGCGATACGCCCTTTTGTTTTAATTTCTCCCGTTGTGGGACTCGTTACTTTGGATAAGATTTTAAGTAAGGTTGATTTTCCGGCACCGTTTTTACCAATAATACCAACGACTTCACCGCGTTCTACTTCAAAATTAATATCTTGAAGTGCCCAAACATAATCGGAACTCCCTTTGGTGCTTCGGTCGTTACTCTCGCCTATTTTTAAAAACGGATTTTCCTTACCTCTAATTTTGTACCACCACCGTTTTAAGTCGTCGTTAATAGAACCCGTACCAACTAAGCCTAATTTATATTGCTTAGAAATTTTATCTGCTTTTAAAATTATGTCTTTCTTTTTCATTGCTTATTTTTAGTGAATAGTGAGGAGTGAATAGTGAATAGTGAATAGTTTTACCCAATATAGTTCATTTTTTCACTATCAACTTATTACTTCTCACTCCTAAATTCTCACTCACCCGCTCTTACTTGCCACATAGTTTCTAAACCCTAGAAGCATTTTTTTTACTTCTAGCATCATCTTTTCCATATCTTCTCTACTTTCTATAAACTTAAGTCTTACCGTTATTAAATACTGTGTTTCTAACTCTGCAAGCGAAGCTAAAGCAATCATTAAAAACTGAATTAATTCTTTGTCTCCTTTTCTGGCAGCTCCTTCTGCAATATTTCATGGCACTGAAACTGCAGCTCGCCTCATCTGGCTAACCAACCATATTTTTCTTCCTTAGGAAAAGTGGCAGTTAGATGGTAGGTTAACTCAACCACGTCCATGCTCTTTTTCCAAACATCTAAATCTTTATGATTCATAATTAATTTCTTAGTTTCACTTCTCACTTCTCACTACTTACTACTCACTACTTGTTCACTTCTCACTTTAAACCTTTTCACACGCCTTCTAAACCGTATCTATAAAGCTTTTTTCTGTTCTATTAAACACGATTAACCCTAGTAAAAAACAAAATACACTCACGCCTATGGCATATAAAAAAGTAGAAATAGAAAATTGCCCTACCCCCAAAGTCATATATCTAAACAACTCGATAAATGTGGTAACAGGATTATACTCAATAACCCACGAGTATTTTGGTAATTTTTCTTTAAAGTATGATAAAGGATACATAACTGCCGAGCCATACATGAGTAATTGCATTCCAAAACCTACCAAATAGGTTAAATCCCTATACTTTGTGGTTAACGAAGATATGATCATCCCAATACCTAAGCCTAATAAAGCCATGAGCGCTATTAATACGGGCAGCAATAATAAGGCATATGTTGGTGAAGCCTTAGACGCGGCATCTGTAAAAAACACGAAATAAACATAAAACCCAGTGAACACCAATAATCGAATTCCGAAACGGACCAAATTGGAAATCACAGCTGACAATGGTGTTATTACTCTTGGAAAGTATACTTTACCAAAAATACCTTGGTTAGACTTGAAAGTATTACTCGTACTGGTTAAACAGGTACTAAAATAATCCCAGCAGCTTAAACCTGCCAAATTAAATAAAAATGCAGGAATACCATTTCCGGTTGGAATATTGGCTAAATTGTTAAATATTAGGGTGAAAGTAAGGGTTGTAAACAAAGGTTGTATGATGTACCATAAAGGCCCCAAAATGGTTTGCTTGTAAACGGTAATAATATCACGTTTAACAAAAAGAAACAACAAATCCTTATAGCGCCAAATTTCTTCAAAATTTAACTCTATTAATTTCCTTTTGGGTGATATGGTATAAAGCCACTTGTCCTTATATTGACTCAAAATTATGCTCTTTTTAATTTACTTCTCATCATCTTATTAAACTAACTTAATGAACATTTTTTCACCTCTTGCTAAACATCGATTTTAGTTTATGCCAAACTCCTCGCTTAGCTTTCCCCTCTTCATGATACCCATTGGCATAATTTCCATAACCATAGCCATAACCATAACCGTAACCGTAGCCATAACCGTATTTAGCTTTTTGATCGTAACCGTTATACACTAGGCTGATGTTTTTAATTTGCTTGCTTCTATACTTTTCATTAACAAAATTAAGCATGTCCTTTTTAGTATAATCCTGACGTACCACATAAATAGAAGCATCCACAAAATCGAGAAGCTCTAAGGCATCAGCAACCAATCCAATAGGCGGTGTGTCTAAAACGATGTAATCGTATTTGGCTTTTAAATCAGAAATTAATGTTTTCATACGTTCCCCCAGTAACAATTCCGAAGGATTAGGTGGTATAGGTCCGGAAACAATCAAATCTAAATTCTCGACGGCTGTTTTTTGAATGACTTCTTCCAAAGAGGATTGCCCAATCAGATAATTTACGACGCCCAAATCATTTTTAATCCTAAAATCACCAAATATTTTAGGTTTCCTAAGGTCTAAACCTAACAGTACCGTTTTCTTTCCGCTTAAAGCGAAAACCGTAGCCATATTAATGGAGCAAAATGTTTTTCCTTCACCACTAACCGACGAGGTAATCATTAGGGTTTTGGTACCATCAAAATCTTTCGTGCGATAATAATATTGCAAATTGCTTCGTATGGCACGGAAGGATTCTGCTACGGCCGATTTTGGTTTTCTGTGTACCACTAAATTATCGTCTAAAGGATTCTTCCCGACTACGCCCAACAAGGGAATGGAAGATAGTTTTTCGATATCTACAGGACTGTGGATGTTGCGATCTAAAAACGTGAGCACAAAGGCTATAACGATTGGCACTAATAAGGCTGCAAAAAATGCAAAAACATAACGCACATTTAAATTTCTACCTAAAACCGTAGCTCCCGTATTTTTTGCTTTATCGACCACCAAAATATCAGAAACGTTAGAAGCTTTAATAATTTCGGCTTCCCCGCGCTTGGCTAAAAATACGTTATATGTTTGCTCGCTAAGTGAGTATTGGCGCTTCATGGTTAGTAATTTTTGCTGATCCTCGGGTAGTTTGTTAAATTCGGATTCCAATTTATGTAAGTTTCCATAAACACTTTCCAAATCACGACGTAACACACTGGATACCGAACTGATATTTTCTAAAAGCACATTTTTCAAACCTTCTATTTGTCGGTTTAAATCACTAAAAATAGAAGCATCTTCCTTTACTGAGTATTGTAATTTCGATTTTTGAACCGAAAGTTCGTTAATTTTAGAGACGTTAGATAAGATATTAGCATCAGTTACTCCAGCAATAGAAGGCGCTGGGACGTCGGTAAAGCTGTTGCTAGTAAGCAAGTAATTTTTAAGGTTCGCATAATAATCCAATTGCTTGTTAATAGCGTCTTTTTCTTCCTCGTATTTAGACAACTTTTCATTTAATAGCGTACCATCGCTATCTAACTGGTAGATTTTATTTTCTTTACGGTAATCGTTCAGCTCTTCAACATTATCGGTCATTTCAACCTTAACTCGTGCAATTTGTTCATCTATAAACTTAATGGCATTAGTTACATATTGATTTTTTCGACTCAGCTCATCTTCACTTAAAACATCGACAACCGTATTTAAATAGTCAACAATTTTTTCCTTATTTTTATCGATTAGCGTGATATCTAGAATAGGAGACGTACGTTCGTTTGAAATTGCCATGCGCGCATTATAACTCGCAACAACCCCATCGAAATTATTAAACTGAATAAAAAACGTGGTTCCTAAGGCTGCATTGCGGTTTTCAGCCAACCTTACAACACCTTTTAAAAAGGGTAGCTGAATGGGTTCGCCTAACTTAAATTGCCGCTTAAACACCCCCAAAGGCACATCTACATGAGTAATTTCTTTGGTAATATAATTCTGAACGCTAGCCGTAGAACCGGTAAAGGCCACTTCAAGCTCAAATGCATCCTGTTCTAAAAAGGTGATTTTTATAGGGTTATTAATAAGCTGCGGAAAACTGTTATCTTGATAAAAACGAAACGGTGCAGCCTTATAAATATCTTGTTTTCTAAAACGGCCTTCCTTTAAATAGGTTTTATAAAACTCCAGGCGCTCTACCACTTTTTCATGATGCGACCTAGATTTTAGCGTTACAATCATGGTTTGCACCTTTGCCGTAACACCACCCCAATTAAAGGTTAAACTAGCGTTAGAGGTAAACAAAGGGTTACTATCGTCTTCAATAGAAACTTTGGTACCTAAGCGGTATGAAAACTCTTCACGTATGTTTTTTTGATATACGAAGAAAACCCCAATAGCCAGAAGCAACACAAATAACTTCCAGTAGCTTAGGGCTCTAAATAAAAATTTCTTTATATCAAAGCTCGCTGCTGATGATTCTGAAGTTTCAAATTCTTCCGTCATAGTCTGGCTTTTATAAACTTTTGGTTAATACGTAAATGGATGTCATCCCCGCTAAAATAGACATAATTGTTGCAAAATTTTGCATCACTGTTTGTCCGGCACCTATTACTTTACGCTTTAAAGGTTTTACTAAAATAATATCGTTTGGCTGAATGTAATAGTAAGGGGAATTCATGGCTTTAATATCGGTTAAATCGATATGATGAATGCGCTGCCCGTCGGGATATTGCCTTACAATAAGTATATCTTTGCGGTTACCCGTTAAACTGATATCTCCTGCATTGGCAAGGGCATCAATAATATTTACACGGTCTTCAAAAATGGTATAAATACCGGTTCCGTTAACCTCTCCTGTTACGGTATAGGTAACACCAGGTAGCCTCACGGTTACAAATAATTCGGCGGTTTCCTTAAAGTACTGCTTTAGTAATTCCTTTTTAACTATTTCTTCAATTTCGGTGGTGGTATACCCCAAAACCGTAATTTCTCCTAAAATAGGAAACTTTATTTTACCGTGATCATCTACCGTAAAACCATTAAAATACAAGGAAGCCTGACTTTGACCATTATTCCCTCCTGCTGTGGAAGTGGTTTGCACGGGGTTAAAAATTCTAGTAAGTTCTTCGTCTAAAGCCTTAACATTAATACTTAAAAGGTCGTTAACTTGAACTTTATAAGGTTTTGGCAACTCTCGTAATACAGGGATACCATCGGTACCATCGCCGTGATCTTGTAAATACACGACATCTTTGTTTGTAATACAGGACACGAAAACAGTGTTTATTATGACCAAAATCACAAGAAACCATTTCTTCATATAGGGCTCGTTTTGTTCATCACAAATATAACTTTTCGATATGAACCATGAAACTTATGCTGTTATTTTTGTATTGTTGAGGGATTTGGGTGAAATTTTACCGTGCGTTACCTATTAGGATTTGTTATGCAGATTGTAGTGATGCATCTCTATTCTATCTGGAGATTTAGATTCTTCAGTCGTGCCTCCTTCTGAATGATAACACTGAACTAATATACCATTTTGAACGGGACTGTCATGCAGAACGTAGTGAAGCATCTCTCCTCCCCATCAGACCTGCAGAGATTCTTCAGTCGTGCCTCCTTCTGAATGACAACACTGAACTAATGTACCATATTGGACGGGACTGTCATTCAGATCTTAGTGATGCATCTTCTTCAACTGAAACTGGAGATTCTTCTGTCGTCCCTCCTTCTGAATGACAGTGATACACCTCCTTCTGAATGGCAAATTGAAACTTTTAAGTATTATGGTTTGATGCAGTTAAACGATTCAACAAATAAACGATTCAACAAAAACCACCTACCCTTATAAGGCCTTTTTAGTTTTTTGTCCGTTATTTGCAAAAAAATAGATAGACTTTGAATTATTTAACGGTTGAAAACATATCAAAATCATACGGGGAGCATGTGCTTTTTGAAGACATTTCTTTTAGTGTTCATAAAGATCAAAAAATAGCTTTTGTAGCTAAAAATGGCACAGGAAAAACCTCCATTTTAAATATTCTTTCTGGTGATGATCAAGCCGATTCGGGAAATGTGATTTACAGAAAAGACATTAAAGTGTCCTTCTTATCTCAGGATCCTAAATTTGATTCGGCGCTTACGGTTGAAGAAACCATTTTTGCCAGCGACAATCCGATTTTAAAAGTGATTTCTAATTATGAAAAATCACTTTTAAACCCCGATGACACCGATGCTTACCAAGCGGCTTTTGAAGCTATGGAACGCCATCAGGCCTGGGATTTTGAAACCTTATATAAACAAATTCTTTTCAAACTTAAACTTGAAAATTTAGATCAAAAGGTTAGTGTACTTTCGGGCGGACAAAAAAAACGTCTAGCACTTGCCAATGCTTTAATCAATAAACCAGATTTATTAATTCTTGATGAGCCTACCAACCATTTGGATCTTGAGATGATTGAGTGGCTTGAAGCTTTTTTTGCTAAGGAAAACATCACCCTTTTTATGGTCACGCACGACCGTTACTTTTTAGAACGTGTGTGTAACGAGATTATCGAGTTGGATGAAGGCCAGATGTACAGCTACAAAGGCAACTACTCCTATTACCTGGAAAAACGCGAAGCACGCATTGAACGTGAAGCCGTTGAAACCGGTAAAGCCAAACAACTGTTTAAAAAGGAATTGGATTGGATGCGTCGCCAACCCAAAGCGAGAACCACCAAATCCAAATCTCGAATAGACGATTTTGCCGATATTAAACACCGTGCTCACCAACGTAGAAACGACCACCAAGTACAATTAGAACTCAATATGGAACGTCTAGGAAGTAAAATTCTGGAGTTTCATAAAGTGGGGAAAGCTTTTAAGGATAAAGTGATTCTTAACGGTTTCGATTATACCTTTAAGAAAGGTGAACGCGTCGGTATTATAGGTAAAAACGGCACTGGAAAAACCACTTTTTTAAATATCCTTACCCAAACAGCGCAACCAGACGCCGGAAAAGTGGTTAAAGGCGAAACGGTGAAATTTGGATACTACACACAAAGTGGTATTACCATTAAACCAGAGCAAAAGGTTATTGATGTGATTCGTGAATTTGGCGATTATATCCCCTTAAAAAAGGGACGTCAAATTAGTGCCCAACAACTTCTAGAGCGTTTTTTATTTAGTAGAAAAAAGCAATATGATTTTGTTGAAAAACTTAGTGGAGGCGAACGTAAACGCCTATATTTATGTACGGTTTTAATTCAGAATCCAAATTTTTTAATTCTTGATGAGCCTACAAACGACCTTGATATTGTCACCCTAAACGTCCTTGAAAGTTTTCTTCTAGACTTCCCTGGCTGTATTATTGTAGTGTCGCACGACCGTTATTTCATGGATAAGGTTGTCGATCATTTATTTGTTTTTAGAGGTGAAGGCGTCATTGAAGATTTCCCAGGAAACTATACGGATTACCGCGTTTATGAAGACAGCCAGCCTGTAATTTCAACCACTACAGAAGACAAAAAAGACAGTAAATCAAAACAACAAAACGAAGCTGCTAAACTCTCGTATAACGAGGAAAAGGAGTTAAAAAACATTGAAAGCAAGCTAAATTCCCTAGCCTACGATAAAAAAGAACTGGAAAATAAATTCAACAATCCAGACCTCACACAGGATCAAATCAACAAACTCTCTGAAGATTTACAGAAAATTATTGATACCATGGATGAGAAAGAAGCGCGTTGGTTTGAGTTATCTGCTAAGTTGGAAGGGGAATAGTTAATTGATAATTGGTAATTAAAAAAAAATAAAATTGTTATATAGATATGAAGTTATAAAGTTATTAGGTATAGTATCAACAATGTAGAACCGTTCAAGACTGAATACTGCGACTGACAACTGATAACTGATAACTGATAACTGATAACTGATAACTGATAACTAAAAAAATGACTTACCAAATCATTCAATATTTTAAATTCCTACTAAAATCTACCAATCAACATGGGGTGCACTCACCTTTTGTGTATGATTTAGTGACGAAATGTTTTTATGACCGTAAGCAGCACGCGGCATATAATCGTATTTCAGATTATAGAAAAAAACTGCTTCATAATCGTGAGCTTATTAAAGTCACCGATTTAGGTGCGGGGTCGCAGGTGATGAGTCACCAAGAGCGTAAGATTTCTAGCATGGCTAAAAACGCTGGATCTACCACAAAACGGGCCAAACTTTTATTCCGCTTAAGCGCTTATTTCAAACCACAAAACATTCTTGAATTAGGGACTTCCCTAGGGATTGCTACTCAAGCTTTAAGTCTTGGTAATCCGAATGCCAACATTACCACCATTGAAGGGTGCCCGAATATCTCAGCGTTCTCGAAAGCAGCATTTAAAGATGAAAACCTTAATAATATTACCGCTATTACAGGAGATTTTTCTTCGGAAATACAAAAACTTCATTCAAATACTTACGATCTGATTTTCTTTGATGGCAATCATCAAAAGGACGCCACTTTAGCTTACTTTGAGGCCTTATTACCCACCGCTACAAATGATTCTGCCTTTATTTTTGATGATATTTATTGGTCTGAAGGCATGACTGAAGCCTGGGAAATCATAAAAAAACATCCTAAAGTTACCGTGAGTATCGATACTTTTTTCTGGGGATTTGTGTTTTTTAGAAAGGAACAGCTTAAGGAGGATTTTGTGATACGTTGTTAGTGTAGTGTAATTATTTTAATGCGTTTTTTGCCTCTGATTTTTAGAGACTTACTGTGCCCTATTATACACTTAGGTTTCACAAAAACCCAACAAAGCACACGCTATAAAGTGTATTTTTTTTAACCGATGTTCGAGCGAAGTCGAGAATTCTTACTCTTTATTCCTAAAATTAGTATCATTCTTGCACTCTGATAACGCAGGTAATAATTCCCATTGATTTTCAACAATAGCTTTTTTCTTTGCTTGAGACCATTTTTGAATCTTCTTTTCATACAGAAAAGCATCAGCTATATTCATAAAGAACTGATGAAAAACCAATTTTACAGGCAATCTAGTTTTTGTATAATTAGCCCCAACTCCAAACTGGTGCTGCCCTAATCTAATTTCTAAGTTTTTAGTACTTCCAGTATAAAAAGTACCATCTGAGCATTCTAACTATATATAAATATCCTGCCATTTGTTATAGTATTTTTGTTGAGAAATGTTCTCGACTCCGCTCGAACACCAGTTTGATTGATGTTTTCAACGGTCTTCGAGCGGAGTCGAGAAGTGTGTTTTTATTTTAGATACTTGTATTTTTTCATTAAACATTTCCAACACTAGACCACCTCAACACTGCTTAATCACTCCCTTACCCATTTGAGCATTTGCAATCATTTCCCTATAACTAATATATGTTTTTATTTCTATAATTTGAAATCTATATTGACCAATGAAATGTTCTCGACTCCGCTCGAACACCAGCTTGATTGATGTTTTCAACGGTCTTCGAGCGGAGTCGAGAAGTGTGTTTTTATTTTAGATACTTGTATTTTTTCATTAAACATTTCCAACACTAGACCACCTCAACACTGCTTAATCACTCCCTTACCCATTTGAGCATTTGCAATCATTTCCCTATAACTAATATATGTTTTTATTTCTATAATTTGAAATCTATATTGACCAATGAAATGTTCTCGACTCCGCTCGAACACCAGTTAGATTGATGTTTTCAATGGTCTTCGAGCGGAGTCGAGAAGTGTGATTTTATTTTAAATGTATGCGCTTTTTCGTTTAACAAATGACACCAATTAATTGAAAAATTTGAGAATCCTATAGGCTGGTCAAATGTTCTCGACTCCGCTCGAACACCAGCTTGATTGATGTTTTCAACGGTCTTCGAGCGGAGTCGAGAAGTGTGTTTTTATTTTAAATGTATGCGCTTTTTCGTTTAACAAATGACACCAATTAATTGAAAAATTTGAGAATCCTATAGGCTGGTCAAATGTTCTCGACTCCGCTCGAACACCAGCTTGATTGATGTTTTCAACGGTCTTCGAGCGGAGTCGAGAAGTGTGTTTTTATTTTAAATGTATGCGCTTTTTCGTTTAACAAATGACACCAATTAATTGAAAAATTTGAGAATCCTATAGGCTGGTCAAATGTTCTCGACTCCGCTCGAACACCAGCTTGATTGATGTTTTCAACGGTCTTCGAGCGGAGTCGAGAAGTGTGTTTTTATTTTAAATGTATGCGCTTTTTCATTAAACAAATGACACCAATTAATTGAAAAATTTGAGAATCCTATAGGCTGGTCAAATGTTCTCAACTCCGCTCGAACACCAGCCTGATTGATGTTTTCAACGGTCTTCGAGCGGAGTCGAGAAGTGTGTTTTTATTTTAAATGTATGCGCTTTTTCATTAAACAAATGACACCAATTAATTGAAAAATTTGAGAATCCTATAGGCTGGTCAAATGTTCTCAACTCCGCTCGAACACCAGCTTGATTGATGTTTTCAACGGTCTTCGAGCGGAGTCGAGAAGTGTGTTTTTATTTTAAATGTATGCGCTTTTTCATTAAACAAATGACACCAATTAATTGAAAAATTTGAGAATCCTATAGGCTGGTCAAATGTTCTCAACTCCGCTCGAACACCAGCTTGATTGATGTTTTCAACGGTCTTCGAGCGGAGTCGAGAAGTGTGTTTTTATTTTAACATATGTGCGTCTTCATTAAACAACCAAACTAAACCACCTCAACACCATTCAAATAAACACGTTCAATTTGATGATTTCCGAATGAATATGGTATAAAATGATAAGAACTAATAGCTTTTGTTAAGATCAAGTTGGCTTGTTTTCCTTTGGTAATTGACCCTACTTTATGCTCTAAGCCCATGGCGTAGGCACCGTTTATTGTTGCTGCATTAATGGCTTCTTCGGGCGTTAATTTCATTTTTACACAGGCCGCAGACACCACAAAATTCATGTTTCCTGAAGGCGATGATCCTGGGTTATAATCGGTTGCTAGAGCTAGTGGCAATCCGGCATCAATCATTTTTCTGCCTGGGGCAAATGGAATGCTTAAAAAGAAGGAACAACCTGGCAAGGCTACAGGCATGGTTTTAGATTTTTCTAAAACGACAATATCTTCATATTTCATCACCTCCAAATGATCTACAGATAATGCTTTTTGTTTCACTCCTGCTTGTACGCCTCCAATAGAATTAAACTGATTCACATGAATTTTGGCTTGTAAACCATGTAACTTTCCGGCTTCTAAAATACGATTGGTATCTTCAACCGTAAAGTAGCCTTTTTCACAAAATACATCAACAAAATCGGCAAGCTTAGCTTCGGCAACTAAAGGAATCATTTCTTTAATAATATGGTCGACGTAACCGGCTTTATTATTCTTATATTCTTCAGGAACAGCATGTGCGCCTAAAAAAGTAGCCTTAATAGGAATTTGATGATTTTCCTTTAAGCGCTTAATCACACTAAGCATTTTTAACTCAGATTCTAAAGTTAAGCCATAACCAGATTTTATTTCAACAGCTCCGGTACCTAAAGCGATAACTTCATCCAATCGCGTTTTAGTTTGCTTATACAATTCACTTTCTGAGATATTTTGTACTTGCTTCGCCGAATTAAGAATTCCGCCACCTTTTTCGGCAATCTCTTGATAGCTTAAACCATTAATTTTATCTACAAACTCACCTTCACGCTGACCAGCATAAACCAAATGGGTATGCGAATCGCACCAAGTTGGTAAAACCATTTTCCCTGTAGCATCAACCACATGGTCTACCGCTTCATCGGGACAGTCTTTCATCGGACCAAAATCATAAATCACATCATTTTTTACGAGAAGAAAAGCATCTTTAATCGTTGGCAACTCATTCATGGCCTTTCCAGAGACAAAACGGGTATTTTCATCTCTAATTTGAAGTAATTCCTTGATATTTTTAAATAGGACTTTCATGTGTTAATATTTATTGTTTTTTAGTGGTCACATGGAACACCTAAATTATCATTTCGCTGTGCGGGTAAGCTTAATAATGGGTATTTCATTAAAACAGGTTTTCTAGTAATTGATTATCGACTAAGTTAGGCAAAGTTACTTTTAAGTTTGGAGTACGATTCATTTCACGTCTAATCGCAAAAAGCGCTTCATCATTTCTGGCCCAACTTCTACGAGCGATACCATTATTCACATCAAAAAACAACATGCTTCTTAGGCGTTCTTCAGCTTCTGCCGAACCGTCGAGTACCATACCAAATCCGCCATTCATCACTTCACCCCAGCCTACGCCGCCCCCATTATGAATGGACACCCAAGTAGCGCCTCTAAAACTATCACCAATCACGTTATGAATGGCCATATCAGCAGTGAATTTACTACCATCATAGATATTAGAAGTTTCACGATAAGGCGAATCGGTACCACTCACATCATGATGATCGCGCCCTAAAACTACAGGTCCAATCTCGCCACTAGCAACAGCATTATTAAAAGCTTCGGCTATTTTAGCACGACCTTCGGCATCGGCATACAAGATTCGCGCCTGTGAACCAACAACCATTTTATTTTTCTTGGCATCCTTAATCCATGTGATATTATCTTGCATTTGCAGCTGAATTTCCTCTGGAGCCGTCTTCATGATTTCTTCTAGAACAGAAGCAGCAATATCATCAGTTTTATAAAGATCTTCAGGTTTTCCTGAAGTACAAACCCAACGGAAGGGTCCGAATCCATAATCGAAACACATCGGACCTAAAATATCTTGAACGTAAGACGGGTATTTAAAATCGATATTATTTTCGGCCATCACATCGGCACCCGCACGAGAAGCTTCTAATAAAAAGGCATTTCCATAATCGAAGAAATACGTGCCTTTGGCCACATGATTATTAATAGCATGGGCATGACGGCGTAACGATTCTTGTACTTTTTCTTTAAAAACTTCTGGTTCTTCACGGATTAAACGATTCGATTCTTCATAAGTTAATCCTGCAGGATAATAACCGCCTGTCCATGGAATATGCAATGAAGTTTGATCGGACCCCACGTGAATAAAAATATCTTCTTCATCGAAACGCTCCCAAACTTCAACTACATTACCAATAAACGCGATGGAAACCACTTCTTTTGATGTTTTTGCTTGTTTAACTCTAGTAACTAAATCGTCTATGTTATCAATTAACACATCTACCCAACCTTGTTCGTGGCGTTTTGTAGCTGCTTTGGCATTCAACTCAGCACAAATAGTAATGCAACCTGCTATATTTCCTGCTTTAGGTTGCGCCCCACTCATACCGCCTAATCCTGCTGTTAAAAATATTTTCCCTTCGGAAGTATCGCCTTTTTCTAACACTTTTCTAAAGGCATTCATAACCGTAATGGTGGTACCGTGCACGATGCCTTGCGGACCAATATACATGAACGACCCTGCTGTCATTTGTCCGTATTGAGTCACGCCCAAGGCATTAAATTTTTCCCAATCGTCGGGTTTAGAATAATTAGGAATCATCATACCGTTAGTGACTATCACACGTGGTGCATTTTTTGACGATGGAAACAATCCCATAGGATGACCAGAATACAGGTGCAAGGTTTGCTCGTCGGTCATTTGAGCCAAGTATTGCATGGTTAACAGGTACTGCGCCCAATTTTGAAACACCGCACCATTTCCACCATAGGTAATTAATTCTTCGGGATGCTGGGCCACGGCAGGATCTAAATTATTCTGAATCATGAGTATGATAGCCGCTGCCTGCGTTGATTTTGCAGGATATTCGGAAATGCCTCGCGCAAATATTTTATAGTCGGGTTTGAATCTATACATATAAATCCTACCGTATTCTCTAAGTTCTTGAGCAAACTCTGAAGCCAATTCCTCATGCCAATCTTTAGGAAAATAACGCAAAGCATTTCGAATCGCTAATTGTTTTTCTTCCTTAGAAAGAATGTCTTTTCGTTTTGGCGCACGATTAGCCCCTTCAGGGTAATTATATTTTGATGGCATTCTTGTTGGAATGCCTTGTAAAATTTGTTCTTTGAATGTCATTTTTTTTGTTTTTACTTTTGACTGTTGACGACTTGAGCTTCTCGACTCCGCTCGAAGACCTTAATATTAGGCTTTTAAAAGCTTCTTTATTCCTCCTCCATTTCAGCAACATCACACGTTATCATACAATACAATGTGATGCATCCTTATCACGGTGTTCGAGCGGAGTCGAGAACATAATTCCCTCAACTTTTCTCTTAGCTTCTCGACTCCGCTCGAAGACCTTAATATTAGACTTTTAAAAGCTTCTTTATTCCTCCTCCATTTCAGCAACATCACACGTTATCATACAAAACGATATGATGCATCCTTATCACGGTGTTCGAGCGGAGTCGAGAACATAATGCTCTTAACTTTTCACTTCTCGACTCCGCTCGAAGACCTTAATATTAGACTTTTAAAAGCTTCTTTATTCCTCCTCCATTTCAGCAACATCACACGTTATCATACAAAACGATATGATGCATCCTTATCACGGTGTTCGAGCGGAGTCGAGAACATAATGCTCTTAACTTTTCACTTCTCGACTCCGCTCGAAGACCTTAATATTAGACTTTTAAAAGCTTCTTTATTCCTCCTCCATTTCAGCAACATCACACGTTATCATACAATACAATGTGATGCATCCTTATCACGGTGTTCGAGCGGAGTCGAGAACATAATGCTCTTAACTTTTCACTTCTCGACTCCGCTCGAAGACCTTAATATTAGACTTTTAAAAGCTTCTTTATTCCTCCTCCATTTCA
The DNA here is from genome assembly GCF_002893765.1 of Tamlana carrageenivorans. NCBI lineage: Bacteria > Pseudomonadati > Bacteroidota > Flavobacteriia > Flavobacteriales > Flavobacteriaceae > Pseudotamlana > Pseudotamlana carrageenivorans. The sequence goes on from NZ_CP025938.1 coordinate 221,469, forward strand.
GCAACATCACACGTTATCATACAATACAATGTGATGCATCCTTATCACGGTGTTCGAGCGGAGTCGAGAACATAATGCTCTTAACTTTTCACTTCTCGACTCCGCTCGAAGACCTTAATATTAGACTTTTAAAAGCTTCTTTATTCCTCCTCCATTTCAGCAACATCACACGTTATCATACAATACAATGTGATGCATCCTTATCACGGTGTTCGAGCGGAGTCGAGAACATAATGCTCTTAACTTTTCACTTCTCGACTCCGCTCGAAGACCTTAATATTAGGCTTTTAAAAGCTTCTTTATTCCTCCTCCATTTCAGCAACATCACACGTTATCATACAATACAATGTGATGCATCCTTATCACGGTGTTCGAGCGGAGTCGAGAACATAATTCCCTCAACTTTTCTCTTAGCTTCTCGACTCCGCTCGAAGACCATTAATATTAGGCTTATACTCCCCTGTCACTCTAAACGCTTTGTCATGCAGAACGCAGTGAAGCATCTCTTCCTTTTGAAATATTCTTCGGTCATTCCATTTTTGGATGTCATTCTGACGAAGCATGAGGTAGAATCTTTTTGCTAAGAGATTCCTCGTCAGTCGTACCTCCTTCTGTCGGAATGACAACAAGCCATCTATTTTAAATTAAACGCTTGAGTTCTCACCAAGGCAATCATATTATTGATATCATCTTTTAAAAGTCTATCATCCTCTAATTTCGGAACTTTTTCTCTAATTATTCTGTGGTTTTCTTCAATAATATCTGAAAACGTGTTCGGACGCCTAAACTCTAGGGCCTGAGCACCGTACATTAATTCGATGGCCAATATTTTTTCTAAATTGCCTAAAATCTGATTGAATTTACGCCCCGAAATACTCCCCATAGATACGTGGTCTTCCTGCCCTAATGAGGTTGGAATACTGTCTGCTGAAGGCGGAAAACACAGCGATTTATTTTCGGTAACCAAGGCAGCCGTAGTGTATTGCGGAATCATAAACCCAGAATTCAGTCCCCCACCAGTCGTTAATAAACGTGGCAATCCAAATTTACCTTCAATTAAAAGGTAACAACGCCTATCTGAAATATTACCCAATTCCGCGGCAGCGATAGATCCATAATCTAAAGCCATCGCTAAGGGTTGTCCGTGGAAATTCCCACCAGAAATCGCCTCGGTATCACTTAAAACAATGGGATTATCGGTTACCGAATTCATTTCTATTTCTGCCAATTCTAACAAGTGGTAGTAAGCATTTCGCGACGCCCCATGAACCTGAGGAATACAACGCATAGAGTAAGGATCTTGAACACGCTCGCAGTTTTCATGAGAGTTTACATTTTGTGAAGAATACAACAACATTGTCATGCGCTCGGCCACTTCGATACAGCCTTTAAACGGACGAATTCTATGCAACTCATCTCTAAAAGGCGACGAACTGCCTTGATAGCCTTCAATACTCATGGCACCACAAACATCAGCCAAATCTAATAAGTATTCCATTTTATTCAACCCAACAATCGCATGAGCCAGAATGAATTGTGTACCATTTATTAAACCCAAACCTTCTTTGGCTTGGAGCTCTATAGGCTCTAAATTATGCTCTTTTAATATCGCTTTCGCGGATTTAATAGAATCTCCAATCCAAAATTCGCCTTCACCCAGAAGCGGTAAAAACAAATGCGACAAGGGCGCTAAATCACCTGAAGCACCTACCGAACCTTGCTCTGGAACCGTTGGTAGCAAATCGTTTTCAATGAAATATAAAATACGTTCTACCAGCTCTAAACGTACCCCCGAGTACCCCTGACTTAAAGCATGAACCTTACAAATCATCATGATTTTAGACAGGTTTTTATCTATAGGGTTCCCTACGCCAACCGCGTGTGTGATGAGTAAATTTTCCTGAAGTTTATTGGTTTCCTCTGGTGTAATTTGCAAATCGCAAAGCGGGCCGAATCCTGTATTTATACCATAAACCGCTTTGTTTGAGCTTGCCATTTTTTCAACTTTAGCACGACAAATTTGAATTTGTTCAATGGCTTCTTCACACAAGACCGCTTCCAAGCTGCCGTTAGCAATGGCTAGTACTTTTTTCACCGTTAAGGTGTTAATTCCGTATTTAAATATCTTTTTCATGGGTATTCAAGCATTAATAGTGGTACAATTACAAAATTATTGATAATTTTGATACCAAATAAGATCATTATTTTAACCAATTAATAACTATGAGTTATCAAATAGAACTAAGACATATCAAATATTTTTTGGCTGTTGCCGAAGAATTACACTTCCGAAAAGCTGCCGAAAGGCTTTACATATCGCAGCCTGGGTTAAGCCGACAGATTAAGGAAATGGAAGACGCCTTAGGCATAACGCTTTTTCACCGACACAACCGAAATGTGCAACTCACTCTTGCTGGGCAATATTTAAAGGACGAACTCTCCAAAAATCTGAAGCAACTAGATAACATTTTACATCACGCGAAACTTTTGGAAGACGGTAAAGATGGCGAACTGAATTTCGGCTATGTGGGTTCGGCCATGCAACGAATTATCCCCGAATTGCTTATCAAGTTTACAAAAAACCACCCAAACGTTTTATTCAGTTTAAAGGAAATGGATAATATCAAACAAATAGATGGTTTGTTGGCTCAAGATATAGATATAGGTTTTGTACGTTTGGAACGTATTCCGCGAGGTTTATCCAGTCAACTGGTATTAAAAGAACCCTTTTGTTTGGTGCTTCCAAAAAACCACAGCATTTCTCACGACACCTTCAAAAGTGTGAGTCAGTTAAAAAACGAATCCTTTATTTTATTTGATCCTGAATACAGTGCTGCCTATTATGAGAAAGTCATGGGTATTTTTGACGATAGCGGCTTCACACCCATTACTTCGCACAATACCATACATGCCGATTCTATATATAAATTAGTAGAAAACGGCTTCGGAATTTCCATCGTGCCTAAATCTTTAAAATCTTCAGAAAACAGTAACCTTAAGTTTATTGATCTGGATATGATTCCGCAGCGCACCTCACTTTCAGCGGTTTGGAAAAAAGATAATAACAATCCGATTTTATCGAAAGTAATCAACTTAATTCATAGCAACTGTCCCTAAATGGCCTTATCACGTCATTCTGAACTTGTTTCAGAATTTCAGGCTACTGATTTACAGCTGTTCTGAGAACTTGAAACAAGTTGAGGTTGACGAAAACGCCCTGCTTAGTCAGCCTTAATTCATAAGGATATCACAAATTAATGCCATTATAAAATAAAAGACTATCTTTGCCGCTTGAAACTCAGAAAAATGAGTTTAAATTCCTCAGAGTGAGGATGTGTTACTAGAAGTTTAAGGTTAAGTATGTCGATTCGCTTCTTATGTAACACCACATAAAACAATCGAATACTTACATATAGAATGAGCACATTCCAAGAATTGGGTCTTAATAACGACCTATTACAAGCTATTACAGATTTAGGATTTACAGAACCTAGTGAGGTTCAAGCCAAAGCCATCCCTATTTTATTAGGATCTGAAGGCGATTTAGTGGCCCTAGCCCAAACGGGAACAGGAAAAACAGCCGCTTTTGGTTTCCCAATGTTAGAAAAAATTGATGTGGATAGCCGCACCACCCAAGGTTTAATTTTATCACCTACACGTGAGCTTTGTTTACAAATTGCCAACGAAATGAAATTGTATGGTAAATATTGTAAAGGCCTAAATGTAGTTGCTGTTTACGGCGGATCTAGTATTACCGATCAAGCCAGAGATATTAAGCGTGGCGCACAAATTATTGTAGCGACTCCAGGTCGTATGAAAGATATGATTAGCCGAAGAATGGTTGATATTTCTAAAATTCAATATGCCGTTTTAGATGAAGCCGATGAGATGTTAAACATGGGCTTTAAGGAAGATATCACTGATATTTTATCGCACACACCAACCGACAAAAGTACTTGGTTATTTTCTGCAACCATGCCTAGAGAAGTTGCTGCTATTGCAAAAAACTTCATGCATAACCCGCAAGAAATTACCGTTGGAAATAAAAATGAAAGTACCAGTAACGTTTCTCACGAATACTATTTAGTAAATGCTAGAGACCGTTACCAAGCTTTAAAACGTTTAGCAGATGCTAACCCAGATATTTTTTCTGTGGTGTTCTGTAGAACAAAACGTGATACGCAAAAAGTAGCCGAACAACTTATTGAAGATGGCTACAATGCAGGGGCTTTACACGGCGATTTGAGTCAGAATCAACGTGATTTAGTCATGAATGCCTTCCGTAAAAATCAAATTCAAATGCTTGTTGCAACCGATGTTGCGGCTCGTGGTATTGATGTTGATGATGTAACCCACGTTATAAACTACCAATTACCAGACGAAATTGAAACTTACACCCACCGTTCTGGTCGTACCGGACGTGCTGGTAAAACAGGGGTTTCTATGGTTATTGTTTCTAAAAGTGAAGTCCGTAAAATTAAAAGTATCGAGCGTATTATTAAACGTCAGTTTGATAAGAAAGAGATTCCAGATGGTATGGAAATCTGCGAAGTTCAGTTGATGTCCTTAGCCAATAAGATTCATAATACTGAGGTTAACCCAGAAATTGAAAAGTACCTTACGGAAATTAATGAAAAGTTCGCTGATACTTCTAAAGATGAATTAATTAAAAAATTCTTCTCGGTTGAGTTTACACGTTTCTTCAATTACTATAACAAATCTAAAAACCTAAATATTGCTGAAGGTTCTTATGATAGAGATGGTGGTCGTGAAGGCGGAAGAGATTTTAAAGGTGGAAAATCTGATTCGACACGCTACTTTATAAACGTAGGTAGTAAAGATGGTTTCGATTGGATGCAGTTGAAAGACTTCTTAAAAGAGAAATTAGAACTTGGTAGAGATGATGTTTTTAAAGTTGAAGTAAAAGACAGTTTTTCTTTCTTTAATACTGAAAATGAAGCAAAAGAAAAGGTATTAGCCTTTTTCACCGATTTTAAACATGAAGGTCGATTTGTAAACGTTGAAGTGTCTGAAAACCGTGGTGGTGGAAGACGTAATGACAGACGTGGTGGTGGCGGCGGACGTCGTGATGACGGAAAACGCGCTGGAGGAAGACGTGACGATCGTAAAGGTGGTTCTGGTAACCGAAGTGAAAGACGTCGTAGCGAAGGAAGTTCAAAACCAAGACGCTCGGATTCTGGCGGAGGGAACTTCGATAGACCAAGACGTTCTAGAAGATAGTATTATGCTGTAGGCTATAGGCTTTAAGATGTAGGCAAAACACCATACCATGTCACATTGAGCTTGTCGAAATGTATTATTTCAACCATTTTAAATTAAGCTTCGACAAGCTCAGCTTGACATCAAGAAAACCAAATTGTGATTAAACTATTTTGTTAATTTTTAGTCAAAATAAAAAAGATACTTATCTTTCATGCTTATTGTTTATTACTTTTATCCCCTAATCAACTAAAAGGATTTATGAAACGTTACCTCATCTTATTAACTGTATTACTTATTTCTACCGTGGGTTTCTCACAAGAAGAAGCAGACAGGGTTTTGGGTGTGGTTATAAACGCTTCAACCGACAAGCCTTTAGAAAGCGTAAATATTGTTAACCTTAATCAGGTGATTGGAACCACAACCAATAGTAAAGGGGAATTCTCTATTTCTGCAAAAGTAAATGACACGCTTCATTTTTCATATCTAGGTTTTAAATCTATTAAAGTACGTGTTACCAATGACTGGTTAAAATTTGGAAGTTCAAATATCGAATTAACCGAATTGGCCCTAGCTTTAGAGGAAGTGGTTGTAAACCAATTAAAACTTACTGGTTATTTAGAAGTTGACATTGCTCAAGTTCCTGCTGTTAACGACAATTACCGATACAGTATATCTGGACTTGAAGGCACAGGCTACGAAGCCAGTAAAGAATCTGGTCTAACCAAAATGGTAGGATCCTTATTTAATCCTGCCGATTTCTTACACCGTATGTTTGGTAAAAAACCAAATGAGCTTAAGAAATTAAAGAAAATGAAAGAGGATGATGAAATTAGAAACCTCTTAGCTTCACGTTTCGACAGAGAAATGCTTACTGTTTTACTACAAGTAGATCGTGTCGATTTAGACGAAATTGTGAGTCAGTGTAACTACTCCAAAGGGTTTATTCAAACCGCAAACGACCTACAAATTCTTGATGCCATTAGCGAATGCTACGAAGAGTACAAGGTGCTTAGCCGTGGTAGAAATCGTAAAATCTAGGATTTTTATTGTTTAATTGCTGATGTGTTTAACTGTGTAAGCGGTTAAATACTAGGCGCTTGTGCGTTTTCGCCTAAGGCTTTAAGCTCTATGCAAGTTACTTTCAGCGATTATAAGCTTAAAAACTAACATTGTCATACTGAGCTCGTCGAAGTGTCATTGTTCCCTTTTAACTTTGCTACTTTGAAACTTTACAACTTTTCATAAAACCGAGCCACAATATCATCATAACTCTTCAAAGTCTTCTTACACCAATCCAAACGCTTCTCATTAATCTCATCTTCAGCGAGTTGCCAATGGATATCACTACGTCTTAATTTTGTGGTGACATGCTGTAAAATAATAGCTGCCGACACCGAAATATTCAAACTTTCGGTAAAGCCCACCATAGGGATTTTTAGAAAACAATCGGCTTCATCTAAAACTTCTTGAGATAAGCCTTCTGTTTCTCTTCCGAAGAAAAAACAAGATTTTTTAGTCACATCGAAATCATGCAATTCACAATCGTTGGTATGTGGTGTTGTGGCAACAATTTGATAGCCTTTTTGTTTCAAATCACTAATACAACTTTTCACATGGTGATACCGATTTAAATCCACCCATTTTTGGGCACCCATAGCGATTTCTCGATCAATGCGTTTTGAATTGCGCTCTTCAACAATATTCACCTCTTGAATGCCAAAAACATCGCAACTTCGTATCACAGCACTTGTATTGTGCAGTTGATACACATCTTCTGTGGCTACAGTGAAATGTTTTGTGCGCTGTGGCAGTACGGTATCAAAACGTTGTTTTCGGTTTTCGGTGAGGTAAGCTTCTAGGTGTTCTAAGAGTTTTAAGTCTATCATGATGCAAAATTAATAAACTTCTTAAAAATTAAAGGAACTATCCAACACTGATGTTTTCTTAATTCTAACATTAAGCCCGCCTCATTTTTTCACGATGCCATAAAAAATAATACCTTTATAACATGAAACATTTAGTAGTACTTACAGGAGCTGGCGTTAGCGCCGAAAGCGGTATAAACACTTTTAGGGATGCCAATGGTTTATGGGAAGGCCATGATGTTATGGAAGTTGCCACCCCAGAAGGTTTTGCTGCCAACCCTGAATTGGTGCTCAATTTTTACAATCAGCGACGCAAACAATTGTTTGAGGTTGAACCCAACCAAGCACATTTTGATTTGGCTGAGTTAGAGAAAGATTTCAAAGTGAGCATTATCACTCAGAATGTAGACGATTTACACGAACGTGCTGGCAGCAGCAACGTGATTCACCTACATGGCGAGTTACGAAAAGCAAAAAGCTGCTTTGATGAAAACGATATCATGACATGGGAAAAAGATATTCTTTTAGGTGATCTTTGCAAAAAAGGCCATCAATTACGTCCGCATATCGTGTGGTTCGGAGAAGCCGTTCCTATGATGGACAAAGCCATTGACATTTGTGAAACCGCCGATATTTTAATGATTATTGGTACGTCCATGCAAGTTTACCCTGCTGCAGGGCTAAAAGATTATATTCCTGAAAACACCCCTGTCTATTTTATAGACCCTAAGCCTCATGTTAAAAATCATAAAAATTTGATTGTAATACCTGAAAAAGCTACAATTGGAGTGAAAAAAATAATTAAAATTCTTACATAACGTATATAATATTAAAAACAGATTTTGGAATTATTAACATTTAAATATTATATTTGGTAATTCTAAGATAGCTATATGTAAGATATTTACTAAAGACTGTTAAAAAATCATTTGAAAACAAACATAATGAAGACAATAATTTCAACTCTAATCTTAACCATAACTTTCTTACATTCAACAGCTCAAAACATTCCAGAATTTATAGAAGTTACTGGAGGAACATTTACTATGGGGAATAAAGACGGAGCTAAAGGAAGTGATGAAGTTCCAACTCATAAAATAACTTTATCTGATTTTAGTATTGGAAAAACAGAAATAACTGTAGCACAATACCGCTACTATTGTAATGAAACAGGAGTAGAAATGCCTAAAGAACCAAACTGGGGATGGAACGATAATTCTCCAATAATAAATGTATCTTGGGATGAAGCTGTAAATTACTGTGATTGGCTTAGCGAAAAATTAAAAGGCAAAATAACATTACCTACAGAAGCTCAATGGGAATATGCTGCTCGTGGTGGTAATAAGAGCAAAGGATATAATTACTCTGGTGGTAATAAAATGAAAAACGTAGGATGGTTTATTGAAAACAGTAACGATAAAACACAACCTGTAGCTACAAAAAAGCCTAATGAATTAGGAATATATGACATGAGTGGAAACGTATGGGAATGGTGCTTAGATTGGTATAAAAAAGAATATTATGCAAAAAGTACAACCATAGATCCTTTAAACATAATAAGTGCTGACTACAAAGTATTACGTGGAGGAAGCTGGTATAACGATGCTTCTTATTGTCACGTTGCTAACCGTAGTAGCAACGAACCTAAATACAGACACGGATACAACCTTACTGGTTTCCGCGTAGTTTCTATCAAACTATAATACAACAGCAATTAAAACTTTTTCTTCTTTTTCTCTGTTACTTGGTACTGTAGTATTTATACTTATTGGTTGTGCAAATACAACTAATAAAACAATAAGTAAAGAAACCTCTAAAAAAAGAACTCCCATCATTTATCCTAATGATGTTATCCCTTTCATGGATCAATGGAAAATTCTTTTAGGTAATGGTGTGCATACTGATGAACTTGTTCGTTTTAAACATAAAGATTTTTTTTACGTAGCAAATGACGAAAAAGCAAATTGGGTAGTTTATAAAACACCTAACTCTGGTGTAACATCTAGAACCTCAAGTAACACAAGAACCGAATTAGGTCAGAAAGCGCATTGGACTCCAGAAACAGGAGGCAAACTTACAGGAACTTTAAAAGTGATGCATGTTTCTACAAGTGGAGATGCACGTGTAGCGGCTTCATTTTCGACTGTAGTAGGACAAATTCATAGTGATGAAGGGCACGAGAATGAACCTATAAAAATATTCTACAAGAAATTCCCTGGCCACACGAAAGGGTCTGTTTTTTGGAACTATGAAATCAATACAAAGGGTGATAACTCAAAGCGATGGGATTATTCTACCGCGGTTTGGGGTTACGACATGTCGATTGTTGGTGAAACCCCAACCACCTTCCCCGAAGAACCAAAGGACGGTATTGCTTTAGGGGAAACCTTTACATACGAAATCAACGTTTATCAAGGCATCATGTATTTAACCTTTACAAGCGAAGGCCATGAAACGGTGAAATTCACTAAGGATTTAACAAAATCAGATTTTGCTACAAAAGCCGATATTCCTGAACAAATATGGACTTTATACGCTAGTATTGGTCGTGATGGTGTCGAGCGTGAAACGGCTTACTCAAACGAAATACAATATTTTAAACAAGGAGCTTACAACCAATCGAATGGTAAAAACCCGGAAGACAATATGGTTTGGAGCACAGGATCCGATCATTATAATGGTGATATCGCGAAACAATATCAAAACGGTGCTTATACCGAAGTGTGGTTTAAAGAAACAACTGTAGGTCCTGGCACCCCTCCAGATAAGGAATAAACAAGATTTGCATATAATCTACCAAGAGCTCATATTCAACATAAACTATTAAAAATCAACGATTTTAGAATTAATATTTATACGAAGGCTTTTATGGCCTATCGAAAATTTATCGTGAAATTTGAAGTGAAAACACCGTGAAATTTCAGGCTGTTTGAGCTAAACGAACTTTCAAACTTACCACTGATTTTTATTGCGAGTTCCTGAAATTTAGGTGTCGAACGAAAAATTTAGATAAAGGTTCGTAAGCCTAGATTTTTTTGATTCGTTTTTTCATCAATAAAATCGACATAGGAGATTCACGAACTCATTCATTTAAAATAATACGAGTGAACTAAAAAAATGAATACATACATTTTTAATAAATAAAAAGGATAAGGATTATTAAGCATTTTTTGCTTCAATCCACTTACTCATAAACTTGGTGCTTTGCATGGTATGATGTTGTAACATCTGTCCGGTAAAATTATGCAAGCGTTTGTCGTGAAGGTGTATTAATGTGTTTTCTAAAACTTCAAAAAACTGGTTAACGTGTTGCTGCTTATTAAACCGTTCATTGATTACCGGAAAACCATGGCGTTGTTTTTCAGTCCAAAGTGTTTCATTTTCATAGAGTTGAACAGCTTTATCTACAAACGCCTGAACTTCATCTGCTATAAAACCATTGTATTCAAAATCACCAAACATGCCTTCCGCAGCAATGCTAGACATCACACAAGGCGTACCATTTTGCATGGCATCAATGAGTTTCCCTTTTAAGCCAGCACCAAAACGTAAAGGCGCCAAACACACTTTGGCTTTTTGCATGACCTCATGAACGTCTTCAGCAAAACCCTTTATGAAAAAGCCCTGTTTTTCGTTATGCAATTGGGTCACTTTTTGAGAAGCATAAGCCCCGTAAATATGAAGTTCGGCTTGTGGTAGTTGTTTTTTTATAAGCGGCCAAATAGTTTCCTTTAAATACAAAACGCCGTTATAATTGGGTTCATGTAAAAAGTTACCAATGGTTATAAAATGGTCGCGGTTTTCGAATTTTGGTAGTTTTTTTATCGCTTCCGCGGAAATTGGCTCTAATAAAAATGGCAGATAAACTAAGAGTGAGTCATCAACCTTAAACCGATTCTTCAGAATATCCATCTCCACTTCCGAAATCATTAAACTCAAATCGCACCTGTAAATACTAGCAATTTCTCGTTTCGCCACATCGTTAAATAAATAGGACGTATCAAAAACCTGTTTATCCTTAAAAGCTTGTTGACGCCCCTTTCTTAAGCAATGTAAATCTTCAGTATCTAATAACTTAATGGCATTCGGACAATTTTCAGTCACCCGCCATCCAAATTGCTCCTCCATCATAAAGCGATCGAATAAGACCACATCCGGATTTAAATCGGCTATAAATTCATCAAAACTTGAATTATTAAGGGCTATAGCCACTTGTGAAACACCGATACCATCTAAATTAAACGCGTTATCACTTTTAGCACATGGACTTGCAAAAGTGATGCTATAATCCGCTTTTTGAAAAGCCTCAATAAGCTGCATCATCCTACTACCAGCCGCAGAACTTTTAGGTTCTGGCCATACGAATCCGATGATGAGTAGTTGTTTGGACAATTGGTTATTGACTATTGACTATTGACTATTGACTATTGACTATTGACTATTGACTAAAAATTTGGCAAACACAATATAAATACCAAACAAAAGGTGAAGAAAGAAAAAACAACTTACTAACAAAAAATGTCGTTATCCTATAAAAAGAAACACTGTTCACTTTTCATTATTAACTATTACATGTTAATTATTCATTATTCACTTTTCATTATTAATTATTAACTATAATCAATTATTCTACTGATTTTAAAAACTCTTGCGGCACATCCAATAGCTCTTGATAACACCAACTGTTTGGACAGTCATCATTTAATTCTGAATGTTCCGCAATCCTTATTGAGATTGTCCCATTACCTTGTTTTGTTCCTTTATACACTTCTCCAATTTGAAAATTCCGCTGAGCTATTCCTACGAAACCACCAACAGTTACTGTAGTAGAATATTCCTTTACAAACTCATATTCGGATGGTCTACTTTCATCATCTGAACTACAAGAAAAAAATGTTATTGCAAGAAGGAAAAGGCATATCTGTTTAAAATATTTCATAACTCAATTTCTTACTAGATATTTAATTTCAAGTTTGGTTGCGTTAAATTACAAACAACCATTAACTGTTAATTATTAACTATTATTCCGCTTTCGGCTCTAAACCATATTTAATACGAACCACTTTAGCCCAGTTAATTACTGATGCTATTTGTGCGTCGCTAAGTTTAGCTTCAGAATGGGTCCATGTGTAAGAAGGTAAAGGCATTTCTTTTTCTTCAACCATTTCTATAAGCTCCTCAAATTTGTGGTCTTTACGCTTTGTTGAATTATCCACCCAATCAGAAAAATTAAAATGTTTTTTTCCGTCTTTAACATGACTTGCCAACCAATAATTTACAGGCGTGATGTTGTTATACCAAGGGTAACGGGTTACATCACTATGACAATCGTAGCAAGTTTCTTCCAAAATACGTTTTACATCTGCTGGCGGATTGGTCTCTGCTAAAAAAGGTTCTATAGATTTTAAATCACCTTCATTTTTTTCAGGCCCAAAAAACTGAGCGATAACAAATAATACCAATAAGGCTAACAGGATCTTTTTTAATATCTTCATTTTTGATTAATTTTAGGCCTTAAAAATAAGAAAAGCATTTGACTACCTCTCAACTTTACGAGGAATTAAATAAGGTAAACCACTCCAAGGAAAAGCGTTTACACTATGCCCATTTAATTTTAGCCAACCCCGAACTGGTACCAAAACTCTTAGAAGTACTTTTTGTGGTTGACGACAAAATCTCACCTAAAGCAGGTTGGGTATTGGAGGCTGTGTGCAGATTAAGTTTAGAGCCGCTTCTGCCCTACTTGAATCTATTTACAGAAAATATTCATAAAGTACATATCGACTCAGCGGTGCGTCCGGTGGCGAAAATATGCGAACTTATAGCCTTGAGTTATACGGGGAAAGAACCGCATACCGTTAAAACAGCATTAACAGCAACCCACAAAGAACGGATTATAGAAACCTGTTTTGACTACATGATTAACGACGAAAAAGTAGCCTCTAAAGCCTATGGCATGACAACACTTTTTTTGCTAGGCAAAGAATACGATTGGGTACACCCCGAATTAAAAATCATTTTAGTTCGTGATTTTGCTAGTCAAAGTGCTGCTTTTAAAGCGCGTGCTCGTCATATTTTGAAAAAGCTAAAGCACTAAATATCAACACCCCACAGTTAACAATTATTAAGAGACCATTTTTATATAAGCCCATTTTCTAAAGATAAACCACATGATGTTCAAGGTTAGATTTTAGTCTTTTTACTGCAATTGTTGTATCTTTATTCCTGTTTATGTCAGAGTTTCTCTGAAAAACATAAATGCTGTCAGATTGAGCTTGTTGATATATTTTCAACTTACTGATAAACATTATTGACTTTTCAGTCAGCATTAGATATTAATTGCAATCGTTATTGTTATGGAAGCATTCGAATTAAGAGAAAAGTGGAAGAAATCTATTAAAACGGTCGATGATCGTTTTTTACAGTTGGTTGATGCTTTATATGAAGGCTACATTAAAAATGAAACTGTAGCTTATCACCCTGACGGCTCCCCTATGTCTCGTCATGACTACAAAAAAGCCTTAGACATCGCTGAATTGCAAATAACTAAAGGCGATTATATCTCTGCAGAAGAATTTGAACAAGAAGACCTTTAAATGCTAGATAAGGTTAGCAAAGTTGCTTGGACACGTCAAGCAAGAGAATCCCTCACTGAAATTTTAGATTATCGCTATAAAAATCTGCCATCGGCAAGAAGTATTTTGAGAAAAGCTATAATAGATGCTTCAAAGCAAATAGTATTTTCAAAGCAATACCAAAAAGATGACATTTTCCCTGAATATCGAAGGATTGTGGTTAGAGATTATAAAATTCTCTATAAAGAAGTCAAATGAGTTGCTTATATTTTAAACGTCGTTTGCACCAAAGCTAGCTCTGATAATTTAAACAATATTGAAGAATAAAACATTGTAACTACAATCATAATTGTTCATCATTACCAACCTAATTTCTCATAAAAGCTTATTTTAAATCACATTCCTAAGGTTCAAAGTTTTTCCTGCTTGACTTCTTAAAAAACAATAATTAATTAATTCTATTTTGCATTTACGCAGATTCAAGTCTTTAGTCTTATGCCTTTTAGTGAAACGGTCTTTTCATCTTAAGTCACAAGCTTTATTTTAAAACAACAATCAAAAACTTAAGCTTCTCATATTCTGTATTCGCGTTAAAAAACCTATCTTTGCGACTTCTTAAAATCAAAAATTTATGTCACTATCAGCATTAAATGCCATCTCACCAATTGATGGTCGTTATAGAAGTAAAGTTAGCGAATTAGCGCCTTATTTTTCGGAGGAAGCTTTAATCAAATACCGCGTTTTAGTAGAAATAGAATACTTTATTGCACTTTGCGAAATTCCGTTACCACAATTAAAATCGGTTGATGCTTCGCTTTTTGATAGTTTACGAGCGATTTACAAAGATTTTTCTTCGGAAGATGCCCTTGCCATAAAAAAAATTGAAAGTGTTACCAACCACGATGTTAAAGCAGTTGAATATTTCATTAAAGAAAAATTTGACGCCTTAGGATTGTCTGAATACAAAGAGTTTATTCACTTTGGTTTAACCTCTCAAGATATTAACAATACCGCTATTCCGTTAAGTATTAAGGAAGCTATAAACGATGTTTATATTCCAGAATACACGACGGTTGTAGATAAATTAAAAGAATTATCGAAAGATTGGTCTGCCATTTCTATGTTAGCTAGAACGCATGGTCAGCCAGCATCTCCAACACGTTTAGGGAAAGAAATTGAAGTTTTTGTAGTGCGTTTAGAAGCACAATTTGAGGTTTTAAAAACCATTCCTAACGCCGCTAAATTTGGTGGTGCTACAGGTAATTTTAACGCGCATCATGTGGCTTATCCAAATAATGACTGGAAAGCTTTTGGAAGTCATTTTGTTGAAGAAAAACTAGGTTTACACCACTCGTTTCCAACAACTCAAATTGAGCATTACGATTTTATGGCCGCTTTATTTGATGCCTTAAAACGTATTAACACGATTATTATCGATTTGAATAGAGATATCTGGACATACGTATCTAATGATTATTTCAAGCAAAAAATTAAAGCTGGAGAAGTAGGAAGCTCGGCGATGCCACATAAAGTAAATCCTATCGATTTTGAAAACTCTGAAGGTAACTTAGGTATTGCAAACGCCGTATTTGAACACCTTGCAGCTAAATTACCTATTTCTAGATTACAACGTGATTTAACCGACAGTACCGTTTTACGAAATGTAGGTGTGCCTTTCGGACATACACTTATTGGTTTTAAATCGACTTTAAAAGGATTGAATAAATTACTTTTAAATGAAGGTAAATTTGCTGAAGATTTAGAAAATAACTGGGCTGTGGTTGCTGAAGCTATTCAAACGATTTTACGTCGTGAGGCTTATCCGAATCCATATGAAGCTTTAAAAGGGTTAACAAGAACAAACTCCAAAATAAATCAAGAGTCCATTTCTAGTTTTATTGATACTTTAGAGGTGTCTGACACAATAAAAGCTGAATTAAAACGTATTACTCCTAGTAACTATACTGGAATTTAATAATATTTATGTTAAGCGATAAACAATCATTAGGGTTAACCATGTTGATGGTAGCTGGAATTTTTTCATTCGGAATTCTAGACATCCTAGATAATTTTATTGTTTTAACTATAATGACACTTATTTTTTCTGCCGTTGTGATTAACATCATTTACATGAAAACAAAATCACGACGCAAACAGAAGAAGTAATTTCAGCTTGTCATAAAATAAAAAAGCTGTCTAAAAGTAGCATCTTGTTAAACACAGATCGCCATACTTTTAGACAGCTTTTTTAGTATAAAGCATCTAGCTTATAGCCTATAACATTGATTACCTAAAAAAATCACCAATTTTTTGAAACTGCGTTTCATCGATATTCGCGTTTTTCATAGCTTCAACCAAACTAATCATTTTTTTGGGCGTCATATCATGACCTAAAACCCGTACTACGGCGAAACCTCTTTCTTTGGCATATCCAAACAAGATAAACTCATCGGCTTCATCATTTTCACCCAGATACTTTACGGAAAGATGTTTGCCTTTATCGCTTAAGTCGATCAACTCATTGTATTTTTCGTTACTTAAAATGGTTTTAACCTTAGCGAGCTCCGTTTCGTAAACCGACTGATTTTCTGGATCTACTTTAAAACCTAAAAAGTTTAGTTTTTGAACAGATTGATAAGCCTCTTGCTGCTTTTCGGTGAAATTGGATTGATCAACCTCGATCATCGATAAAGGAAAATCCTGCGACACAAAACCTTTAGCTTCTTGATGCTCTACAAAATAGCGCTGTAAACTTTCACTATTATTACAGCTCGTAAATAAAACCGCAATTAAAAGCAAAGGCATGATGTTTCTGAATATGTTTTTCATGGTCATGGTATTTACAATTATTTTTTCTTTTCTAAATGTTTCCCTGCAGGTATATTCATTTTATCGGTAAGCTTAGATATTTGCTTTAAATCGATATCACCTGTAAGCGAAACCACTACAGTTTCAATATCTCGGTTTTCACCATTAACTTCTACTCCTTGATTCTTAAGCACTTTATCCACGCCATTTACAAAAATTAGAAGCTCTTTAACATGGTCTGAATCTTTACCTTCCTTAACATAGAATTTAACATCGGTACCTTCGTCCTTTACTTCCATGAGTTCTTCTAAACTGTTTGATCTTGAAGACACCCATTTAGAGATATCACTAGCAATTCCTTTATTAGCTGTTACAATGGTTTTAAAACTGGTGATACTTTTAACCATATCCATGTATGCTTCGGCCTCGGGGTCATCGACGTTAATACCCATTTTTGCAATCATCTGAAACATTTTTGGCTTAATTGAAACATAGGTCACCTCTGTATTATCGCTATATTTTTCAAAAATATCGCTCTGCGCCCATCCTGATAATGGCCATAACACTACCGCAAGTAGCAGTACTAAAAATTTATTTTTCATAGTTTTTGTATTTATGTGATTTGAAGTTTTCATTTTTTCTCTTTTTTAAATATTATTTGTGTGGCATTTTCCATTTCATTCAGATAATTTAAAGTTGAAGCCCCTTTATTGACTTCATCTAAATAACCTACTGTTGAGGCGCCTTGATTAAACTTTGTTGAAATCATTTCTAAGGACTTTGACACTTCCATGAAGGCCAACTCAGGATCGTTAATAGTGCCTAAATCTTGATTTTCAGTTCGATTCCCCAGATAAAAACCTAAAAGCAATACTACCGTAGCAGCAACAGCTGTTAGCCATTTATAAGGCATAGCTGGAGCCTTTTTTAAAGGCAAGGCTTTGTTAAAAGTTTCCTGCTGTTTTACCGAAAAATAGGTGAAAAGTGATTTATAACCCTCCAAATGTTCGGGAACTTCAGATTCGGAAAAATAACGTTTCAACTCCTGCTCTTCAGCTATAGAGGTTTCGCCATTTTCATATTTTTCTATTAACTTTTCTATATTATTTAATACCATAATTATGCGTATTAGTCAGTTTTTCTCTAATTGTTTTTCTTGCTCTCGATAAAGCCACACGTATTGCTGTGGGGTTCATATCCAGTATTTTAGAAATTTCATCAAAATCGTATGCTTCAATATCCCGTAGCTGAACGATTAAACGTTGTTGCTCTGGTAGTTGTTCCATAATTTTTTCAACCCATTGCAGACTATCATTCAACTCCACTTGCTTTTGAACCCCAACCTGCTTGTCTTCGTAATTGCTATGCACAATTTTTAGATTTTGCGACTGCTTCGATTTCAACTTATCATAACAATAATTTTTAGTCATCGTCATCGAAAAAGCCTCAACATTTTTATACGTTGGGATTTTAGCCTTATTATTCCATAATTTGATAAGAACTTCTTGAGTGGCATCTTCGGCTTCTTCGGTAGAAACCAATAAGCGTTTTGCTAATCGAAACAGCTTATCCTTAAACGGTGATACTAGTTCTAAGAATTCTTTTTGGTTCATTTTGGATTTTCGTTATCAACAAATAGCTTTTTTCATGCTATCTGTAATTACGACGAACAAACATTCGTTTTGTTACATGAAAAAAAAGTCGTGCTAAAATATATGATAACCTAAACAATAAGTAACACTATTATAGGTTTCATTTAAATAGCCTTTTTTTTTGTATTTTACCACATTATTTTAAGCGACTACGTTATTATATTTTTTATTCCTCTTTTTTGTGTTTAATTTAGCCTTTATTAACGAACTACCCAATTTGCAAATTTTATGAAAATCTTGAAACACTTACCCCACCTGTTCATATTTATTGTATGCTTTAATTTGTCACTTACTAGTTGCTCTAAAGAAGACACCCCTCCTACTCCCGAGCCAGAACAAGAAATTCCTACTGAAGAAGAAAAAGAAGGTCCTGTAGTTTTAAAAAATGAAGTTAATGACTTTATTTGGCTAGGTTTGAATGAAGTTTATTTATGGCAGAACGAGGTTCCGTATTTAGCAGATAATAAATTTAGTAATACCGACGATTATTACGCCTTCTTAAATACTTATGATAGTCCAGAAAATTTATTTGAAAGCCTACTTTATCAAAGAGGAGAGGTTGACCGATTTAGCTTTTTAGTTAATGATTATATTGCTTTAGAAAACTCCTTTCAAGGGACTACCTTAAGTAATGGTTTGGATTTCGGACTCGTACGCATAGGGAATACTAACGATGTTTTAGGGTATGTGAGGTATGTAGCCAATGGATCGGATTCTTCAACAAAAGACATTAAAAGAGGTGAGTTTTTTATGACTGTTGATAGTCAACAACTCACTGTTTCTAACTACTACGACCTATTGTTTGGAAATAACAGCAGTTACACCCTTGGAATGGCTACGATAAGTAATAGCCAAATTGAATTAACCAATAAAAACGTCACTTTAACGAAAACAAATTTCACAGAAAACCCTATTCATATTAATAAAGTTATTGAACTTAACGGTACTAAAGTAGGCTATTTAATGTATAATAGTTTTATTGCTAATTTTGATTCAGAATTAAACAATAGCATTGCCGAATTAAAATCTCAAGGGATTACAGAATTGGTTTTAGATTTAAGATATAACCCAGGAGGTCGTGTGAGTTCAGCCCTAGCATTATGTTCCATGATTACGGGACAATTTGAAAACGACATAATTATTACCGAACAATGGAACCCAAAATACCAAACATATTTTGAACAGGTAGATCCAGATTTTTTAATTAACCGTTTTCCTAATGCACTTACAGACGGTAGTCCAATAACTTCATTAAACCTAAATAAAGTTTATGTACTTACTACTGGAGGGTCGGCATCTGCCAGTGAACTTATTTTAAATGGATTAGACCCATACATCGATGTTGTACAAATAGGTGCAAACACAGCTGGTAAATATACCGCATCGATTACATTATATGATGCGCCAGATTTTAGCAGAGGTAATGCAAATCCCAACCACACCTACGCTATGCAACCTCTTGTATATAAGTCTTCAAATATAAATGGAGTCTCTGATTACGATAACGGATTAGCCCCAGATCATATCATAACGTACCAAACCAATTCAGGTGTAAGTTATGAAGGTGAAAACATCCAAAATTTAGGTGTTCTTGGGGAAGATACAGATCCGTTTTTAGCCAAAGCGCTTTCTTTAATTAGTGGAACCACCACAAAATCATACGAAAAACTTAAAGCGATTAAAGGGATTCAAGTGGAGCATATTGCAGAGAGCAATGACTTCAAACCTTTAGGAAAAGGCATGTATACCACATTAAAAACCAAGTAACACACACATAATATATGAAGCAAATAAAAGGCTTTCTAATTTTATTTATAGTCGCCCTTATAACGGTAAGTTGTTTTGAAGATTTAGATGATCAACCTATTACCACAAATGACATAAACGATTTTATTTGGAGCGGCATGAATCTCTTTTATTTGTACAAAGATGATGTTCCAGATTTAGCCAACAACCGATTTGCAAATCAAGAAGCTTACAGTAATTATCTAAATGGATTTTCTAGACCTGAATCTCTTTTTGAAAGCTTAATTTATGAACGACCAACCATAGATCGTTTTAGCTGGATTGTAGATGATTTTATTGCTTTAGAAGAGTCCTTTAAAGGGGTGAGTATTACCAATGGTATGGAATTTCAGTTGTATCGCTTTTCAAGTGGCAATTCAGCACTTTTTGGACTGGTAACTTACGTGCTTCCTAATACCCATGCCCAAAATCAAGGGATTACCCGAGGTGATATTTTTTATGCTGTTGATGGCACCAGTCTTAATATCGACAACTATACACAGCTTTTAAGTCAGTCAAGTTACACCATAGATCTTGGTGAATATAACACTAATGATACAGACGACACCTCGGATGATAGCATTACCCCGATAAACAAAAGCATCGCACTAACGAAGGCCCAGTATGATGAAAATCCTATTTATATTCATGAGGTTTTGGAACACAACCAGAAAAAAATAGCTTACTTAATGTATAATGCCTTTACAGGAACAGAAGCTTATAATCAGGCCTTAAATCGAACTTTTGGTGATTTTAAAAATGCAGCTGTAACCGATTTAGTTTTAGATTTACGCTACAATTCGGGTGGCTCTGTAAATAGCGCCATTTTACTTGCCAGCTTGATTACAGGACAATTTAATGGCGACATTTTCTGTACCGAGCAGTGGAATTCTGAAATCCAAGCTACTTTAGAGCAGGAAGCCCCAGAACAACTTATCAACCGTTTTGTAAACAGTCTTAACGGCGCTTCACTTAATAGTTTAAACCTTTCTAAGGTGTATGTGCTTACCACTGGTAGAAGTGCTTCGGCAAGTGAATTGGTGATAAATGGTTTAAAACCATACATCCAAGTCATTCAAATAGGAACAACAACAGCAGGGAAATATCAAGCATCCACTACGCTATATGACTCTTCAGATTTTGGTCGACAAGGAGCAAATCCCAGTCATACCTATGCCATGCAACCTTTGATATACAAATCCTTAAACGCAGATGGTGAAACCGATTATTTTAACGGCCTTGCCCCTGCTTTAGAATTGGGGGAACAGGTAAATAATATGGGGGTTTTAGGCGATGTTAACGAACCCTTACTAGCTGCTGCCCTATCCACAATCACAGGAACAGCTAAAAAAGGAACGTTTAAAACCTATCCGCTTGAAATAATTAATAGCAGTAACGCTTTTAAAACCATTCAACCAGGTATGCATGTGAATAAACCATTGTCTTCTATACTCAAATAAATTTTAAATTTTGAATACACATAAAACCTATTTCAATTGGAGCTCTGGAAAAGACTCGGCTTTAGCATTATATCATTTATTACAAGATAAAAATTATACGGTTGATGCCTTAATCACTACCGTAAACAGCCATTACAACCGTGTATCGATGCACGGACTACGCAAAGAATTACTTAAAGCTCAAACCGATGCCATAAACATTCCGGCGCGCCTCATAGAATTACCTGAAATGCCAAGCATGGAAGTATATGAAGCCAAAATGTTAGACATGGTTACGCAGTTAAAAAATGACGGCTTTACACATAGTGCTTTTGGGGATATTTTTTTAGAAGATTTACGTGTTTACCGCGAAAACCAATTGGCTAAACAAGGGTTTAAAGCTGTTTTTCCTATTTGGAAACGCGATACCAAAGCCCTTTTAAATGAGTTTTTAGATTTAGGTTTTAAAACCATTATTGTTTGTGCCAACTCTAAATATTTTGGTGAGGATTTTGTTGGTACCGTTATCGACAAAGACTTTATAGATAATCTCCCTGAAGGGGTTGACCCTTGCGGGGAAAATGGCGAGTTTCATACCTTTTGCTTCGAAGGACCAATTTTTAATAAACCAATACCCTTTACCATTGGTGAAAAAGTATTACGAGAATATAACCGACCTAAAACAGATGATGACGATGATAACATCTGCAAAAGTGATTCGGAAAAATATGGTGTTTGGTATTGTGATTTGATTCCATAAAAAAGAGGCTTTCTTAGAAGTCGATTTTACGTCAATCTGAATTTATTTCAGATTCTCATAACCATTGAATTTCAATATCAGGAGATTCTGTATCGCGTACAGAATGACGTTTGTTTTAACTTTTAAGAAAACCTCTAATTAGTAAGGTTTACACCTAAATGATATTAATTAAAATATATTTTAGAAGCTCCTAAAGCCACGCTTACTGTTTCTATTTTAGCTTGAGTTCCTAAATCGTAAACATGTAATTCACTTAAATCTGAAAAATTAGCATCAAGCAAATAAATATTATCATTTTCTACTTCTAATCCATATAAATAGCCTTGAGATTCCACAATTGATGTCGTAGATAGAGAACCAGCGTTTTCATCAATAGTATACACTTTTCCATTTGAAGCATAATAAATATCACCATTATTAACAACCATTAATGAAGGATGTTCACCTTCTGCGAAAACGATCTCTGAATCTACTTCTAATGAGCTTGTATTAATAGTAGAAATACTTCCTTCAGTGTTACCAATCACATTCCAGTCGGCATCATAAATGGTTCTTCCTTCAGATAAAACAACTAAATTACCTGCACTGTTAAACTCTAATTCATCAGGATTATCTTTTACAGTAATCTCTTGAAGGTTTTCAGTTGCTATATCAATAACTGAAACAATATTATTAGTAGTATATGCACCTTTATGAGACACAAATAACTTCCCGCCTTTTGCAATAATTCTTTCAGGTCCATTACCAACACTAATAGTACCTTCAACAGCGTAAGTACTTAAATCGACTACAGCCACAAAATCGTCAGTATCATCCGAAGTAGATCCCCAGTTCGTTACATAACCTTTGTTTCCAACAATAGTCATAAATCTAGGCGCCGATAAACCTTCTGTAATTTCACCTTCATATTCAAAAGTATATCGGTCCACTACTGTAATGGTATTGGTATTATCTACAACTATAAACGCTTTAGAATCATTAAAAGCTATAGATTGCAAAAAAGTTCCTAGTTCAAGATCGTTGTTATTTTTCTTAAAAATTAAATTTTCAGAAAACGATAAATCTTCTGAAACAAAAGACACAGAACCGGTTCCAGCTCCGCTACCTTCACCGCTAATTAAAATACCATTTTCGTATGCTCCTTTTGGTAAGTTGTCACTCCCATCATCGTCGTTAGAACATGAATTAAAAAGTAAAACACTAAAAATAAAAAGTGCTGATAATAATTTATTGATTTTCATAATTTAAAAAATATAGTTTATATTAAAATTAAAGTTTCTATTTGGCATCGGGCGTCTTGGCTGGGTTACATAGTATTTATTAAATACATTATTTACCTTAATCCCCATTTTTAATTGCTGATTTTGAGTATTTAAAAGCTTAAAATCTATACCTGTATTAGCAACAAAGTAATGAGGTATTACAAAATCTTCAGAATTACTTGCTGTAGTATACACTTTACCATTAAACAACTGCTGATAAAAAAAGCTGAATCTTTCGTAGTTGTAGCCTAAATTTCCATTAAATAAATTCTTTGGCACAAATATGACCTGAAGATCGGTGGCACCATCAATGGCAAGGGTGTAATTATAATTGGCATTTAATACTAATTGATGCTTATTAAGATTCTTTTTATAAGACATAACGACCTCAAGCCCTTTATTAGTGACTTCCGATAAGTTTATGGGCACCCAAACGCCTGGTCTATTTGCATCGCCATTAGGCGTCCAAATTATTTTATCTTTTGCCTGGATATAGAAGGCACCAACATCTATTGAAAACTGGTTGTTTTTATACCCCACTCCCACTTCTGATTGCAAAGCACTTTCGGGAATTAAATCTAGGTTCCCTTGACCTGGCCAATATAAATCGTTGTAAGTGGGCACTCTATAATTTTTAGACCCATTGGCTCTAATAAAAAAATGATTTAATGGTTTTACTTTTAATCCTAAAGCATAAGTAAACGGCACTTGATAATCGGAGTTAAAGTCCTTTCTAATTTTAGCATCAAAATATAGGATTCGGTTGATATGCTGGTCGTAAATAAAAGACTGAGAAAACTGTTTTCTGTTTCGCTCTGTTATTTGATCTGTTTTTCCAAAAGCAGATTCATATTCAGAATAAGAAGATACGGTTGCATGCCACTTGGGTAAACGATAACTCACATTATAATTTAACAAATACCGATCTGATAACCCAAAATTGAAGGTCTCAGAAGCTTTATCATCAAAATACCTATATTCTTGAAATAAGTAAGCCAATTTGGCTTCATGGCTTAACCTTTTATTGTCAAAAGTGTATACCAATAAATTCCTGTAATTAATATCTTGATACTTATCATTAGCAGACGTCGGATTTGGTAATTCTCCCGAAAACAAACGCTCTCCAAAATAGTTTGAACTATAAAAATTTAGTTTAGAAAACTTCGTTAGCAAGAAAGAACCACTAACATTAAAACCCAAGTTTTCGTATGCGCCATTCGTGTTTTTATAATCTGTACCTAATAACGGATAATCATTTTCCGATTGATTATAGGATAGTCCTGCGTTTATAGTCCATTTAGAATTTGAAATTTTTAATTTATACAAGCCGTTATAAGTATCATAACTCCCCAATGAAGCTATAAACTGATTGCTGACAAACTCATCATTTGAAAATTTCAAATTATCGTTCAAATGAATCGTACCACCTATGGCTCCAGAACCATATTCTAAACTTCCACCGCCACTTCGTATATCAATGGCATCAAATAAACTAACCGTTAAAGAATTAAACCCTGTTTGCCCATTGTTAATGGAGTTAATATTAATACCATTCCAAATAACAGCAGTGTTGGAAGCGCTAGTACCCCTAAAACTAGCCGTACTGGTTCCTCCTGCCCCATATTCTTTGATGTATAATGGAGAATTAAAACGCAACAAAGCGCTAAAGGATTCTAAATTATTTACAATTATGGAATCGTTTAATGTTTCAACTTTATAACCTGCTGAATGATTTGTTAATTTTCTATCTGATACGATAACGACCTCACCTAAACGATTAACCAGGCTATCGTTTTGAGCAACACCATGAAAACAGACAAAAAACAATAATGTTTTAAAAAAGATTTTTTTCATAATAACTAAACCTTTATCCCGAAAGTTTTATTTTTTTGTTATGAAAATGGCAGGTCTCCTGACTTGCGTCTCCGTGTTGGTCTTCCCAAAGTTATCATAGCGAAGCAAATTATATTTGCTTTGGCAATCTCTTACCTCAGTGACATTAAAGTGTAACACGAATCTCTTTTAAAGAGATACCCAATTAAATTGGGTACTAAGCTTACAGTTGCGGGAACAGTTCTGGATTTTAACCAGATTCCCTTTTAATCGATAATGATAGTAGTCTTATTCATTGTGAAGCATACTAAATTTGCTATCGAACCAAAATTCGCTGCAAATGTATAGTATTTTATTTATAATTTGGATACTAATAGATCCTTATAATTATAAAATTTTGAATTGAGTTCTGGTGATGTTTTATAGTAGTCTGGATGAATCATTTTTGCTAAACTTTCAATACCATTTACCAAAGTACTCGCCGAAGGTTGTGTAAACATATCAAAGTCTGCAATGTATACTTGATTATTTTGAACGGCTCTTAAACTGTTCCATTCTGGCATTTCTTCCAAAAACTTCATGTCTTCTAATGTTCTTGCTACCGTATAGCCACATGGAGCGATAACCAAAACTTCAGGATTATATTTTACAATTTTATCCCAAGGGATAACAATACTATCTCCTGATGGATGTGACATCATATCAATACCTCCGGCATAAGCAATTTGATGAGGAATCCAGTGCCCGCAATTAAATAAAGGGTCTATCCACTCTAACAGCAAAACACTTTTAGGTTGCAATCTATTTTTTCTTTGAATATCAATAACGTCATCTATGCGCTGCATTAAGGCATCAACATGCGCTCTACCTATTTTTTCTTGGCCAAGTACTTTTGCTATAGTTAAAACAGAATCAAAAACATCATCTAAAGACTGTGGTGTAATAGCAATAATTTCTGGTGTTTTTTCCAACATTGAAACTGCAGCGGCAGTACATTCGGTATCTATTTGGCATACTTCACAAACATCTTGGGTAAAAATGACATCGGGTAAAATCTGCTCTAACTTTTCTTGATCGACATAGTATAAACTTTCACCTTTATTTTTACTATTCGAAAATAACGTATCGATTTCCTTACTCGTATAATTTTTACCTTCCAAAACACATCTTACAACAGGTGTCTTTTCATTTAAAGCTTGGGCAGGGCATTCGAAGGTTATTCCCTCCAACATATCTTGGAGTCCCATGTCATAAATCATTTGAGTTACTGCAGGTAAAAAAGAAGAAACAATCATAATTTTCAAATATTAAAAAACAAAAATACATACTTTTAATATAGCTTTCCTGTTTAAGAAATGTTTTTAACCTTTGCTACTTAACATCAGATCGAATTATGATTTACTACATCACAGGAGGCGAACGTTCAGGTAAAAGCAGTTACGCCCAAAACTTGGCTTTATCCTTTTCTAACAGTCCAAAATATATTGCAACGTCACGAATTTGGGACGGTGATCACAGAAAACGCATAGAGCGACATCAAGCCGATCGTGATGAGCGCTGGACTTCCATTGAAGAGGAAAAAGATGTTTCTAATCACATCAACCCAAAAGATGTTGTTGTTATAGACTGCGTAACCTTATGGCTTACCAATTATTTTATCGATACAAAAAATGATATTGAAAAAGCTTTAGAATTGGCTAAAGTAGAATTCAACAAACTTTTAGATTTGGATGCTACCATCATCATCATTTCCAATGAAATTGGTATGGGCGTGCATGCTCAAACCGAAATTGGTCGCAAATTCACCGAATTGCAAGGTTGGATGAATCAGCATATAGCCAAAAACTCCGATAAAGCCACTGTAATGATTTCAGGAATACCACTAACGCTAAAATAATTAATCATGGTTAAAACCGATTTACAACAAGCCCTTCAACACAAAATAGACACTAAAACAAAACCGCTTGGTGCCTTAGGAAAATTAGAAAATCTAGCCTTTAAAATAGGCTGTATTCAAAATACTGAAACCCCAAAAATCACGAATCCAACCATCGTTGTTTTTGCTGGAGACCATGGTATTGCTGCCAAAGGTGAAGTGAATCCTTTTCCGCAGGAAGTAACGGCACAAATGGTTTATAATTTTGTAAACGGCGGTGCAGCAATCAATGTTTTTAGTAAAACAAACGACATCGATTTAAAAGTTGTTGATGCTGGCGTTAATCATACGTTTGATAGCGAAACAGGTATTATTGACGCCAAGATTGATTTTGGTACTAAGAATTACCAAAATGAGCCAGCCATGACATTGGAACAGTGTGAAGAAGCGTTTAAAAAGGCTGAAACCATTGTTGAGAACCTTCATAAAAATGGTTGTAACACCATAGGTTTTGGTGAAATGGGTATTAGTAATACCTCATCGGCAGCCTTGTTAATGAGTTACTTCACAAAAACCCCAATTAAAGATTGTGTGGGCTCTGGTACTAGTTTAGACACCCAAGGTATCTCAAAAAAAGCTAAAATTCTTGAAAGCGTTTTTCAAAAATATACCCCGCAATCCCCTAAAGAAGCTTTAGCAACTTTCGGCGGATTTGAAATCGCCATGATTTGTGCGGCTATTATAAAAGCCAGCGCATTAAACATGGTTGTAGTTATTGATGGCTTTATTGTAACCTCAGCACTTTTAGTAGCTAAAGCCATAAACCCCGAGGTGATTGATCATGCTGTTTTTGCCCATAACTCCAATGAGCAAGGCCATAAAACCATGTTAGCGTTTTTAAAGGCTGAACCTCTTTTAGACCTAGGTTTGCGATTAGGAGAAGGTACCGGAGCAGCTCTAGCTATTCCGCTTTTAAGAGCTTCTGTAGATTTTTTAAACAACATGGCCAGCTTTGAAAGCGCTGGCGTTAGTGGCGAATCTGAAAATTAAAATCACGAAGCACCCATTTAAAAACAATACATATAAACACATGAAAAGAGAGCTCCAAATATTCCTTACCGCCATCATGTTTTTTACGAGAATCCCTTGTCCGAAGTGGGTAAATCATGAACCTGAATTTTTAACCAAGAGTTCCAAATATTTTTCTTTAGTTGGCATTATTGTAGGGGCTATCGGTGCCTTAGTTTACTATGCCGCCACTTACGTGTTTTCTACTGAAATTGCTATCGCCCTAAGTATGGTTTCCACAATTTATGCTACAGGAGCCTTTCATGAAGATGGCTTTGCCGATGTTTGCGACGGACTTGGCGGTGGCTGGACCAAGGAGAAGATCTTACTCATTATGAAAGATTCTCGATTGGGCACTTATGGTGCAGCAGGGCTAGGATTAATTTTGGTTATTAAATTTTTAGCGCTAACTGATATGCCGATACACCTCATTCCGCTCATCATTATTTCTGGACATAGCCTAAGCCGATTTATAGCTACGACCCTTATTTACACGCATCCTTACGTTCGCGATACCGAAGATAGCAAGGCTAAGCCTGCAGCAAAGAGTATGAGTTTAGGTATGCTAGCCAGCAGTGCATTTTTTGGCATTTTACCGCTTTTATTTTTTAAAACCTGGTGGGTTTTCTTAACCATAATCCCCTGTTATTTAGCCAAAATGTATCTGGCAGCCAAATTTAAAAAATGGCTTGGCGGACAAACGGGCGATTGTGCAGGAGCGGTTCAGCAATTTTCAGAAGTTATTTTTTATTTAAGTATTTTGGCTTTATGGAAATTTATCTAATTAGACACACCACGCCACAAGTTGAGAAAGGTATTTGTTACGGACAAACCGATTTGGATTTAATTGAAAATTTTCAATCTGAATTTGAAACTGTCACTTCTAAACTTCCTCAAAACGAAAATATCAGCGTGTTTTCTAGTCCGTTGAAACGTTGTACTCAATTAGCTGATACCTTAAGTAATCAAGTCATTTTAGACAACCGCTTGAAGGAACTCAATTTTGGTGAATGGGAACTAAAACCGTGGAACGACATTCCTGAAACTGAAATAAATCCATGGATGGAAGACTTCGTAAGCACCGCCGTTCCCAATGGAGAATCTTACACAGAACTAGCGTCACGAGTACGATCTTTTTTTCAAGCCTTATTAATTTTAAAAACCCAGAAGAACGTCGTTATTGTATCGCACGCAGGTCCAATTCGTGCGTTTCTTGCCCAGGTTTTAGATATCCCTTTAAAAGATTCATTCAAAATAAAAATAAATTATGGCGATGTGTTTCATCTCCGTTTACAGGGTAAGTCATTTGAATTGCTAACAGAGGTAGGAGCTAATTCCTAAAAAACATTTTTTTAATAACGGAGACCTTTCCGGTTTTAAAAACCTGAAAGGTCTTTCCAATCGTAATTTAGCACAGTTTATAGTCTCACTGTTTTGATGAACTATTGCTTAATTCTATAATTACCAATATAACTTTCAATTACAACCACTAGTTACAAACAAACGGTAGCGCCGACCCTTCAAGTTTCTGATATATCATCAAAAACACATCAATATCAGTTATTTAAATTTCAGTTGTTAAAAGTCTATTCGTTCATATTTTCACTATTATAGCTTTATTGGACTATCAAATCTACTCTATCGCCACGAGTTGTGGGTTCCGAAATCACAATAAATTCTAAGTTTTCAGATTGATCATTTCGTATACTATGTATTGTTTTTGAAGGAATATGAATCCCACTTCCCGATTCAACTTCTAAGATTTCATTTTCGATTTGAAAAGTTGCTTTCCCTTTTAAAATTCTAAAAAATTGTTGAGCATTATTATGATAATGAGTAACCTCTTTTGTTTTAGGAGGCATCATTTCCTCGATAACACTTAAACTATCTGTTTTTACTAAGTGCCAACCGCTACAACCATCTCCCCATTTATAATGTTCGCTGTTTGCTTTTACCTTTTTCATATCAATTACTTCTTCAAATTCAAATTGGCAAAATTATAGTTACTTGAAACAGCTTTGCTTTCTATGTCAACATCAATTTTATGCTTGAAAAACGGTGCATTAACCACCAAGGTATGGAACTCACCATTTTCACCACAGGCATCAATTCCTTTATTTTCAAGCTCTTCCACTAAATCAGATGTTATTGTCCTTCCAAGATAATCGGGACCTAACTCTTGGTTACAAGACACAATAATGGCTTCAATGCCAGCATCAATCATCTCTAAAACCAACTGTTTTCTATGTCCTTGCCATAAAGGCAAAATAGCCTCTAACTCTGCTGCTGCTGAAACTTTTTCTTCCCAAGCCCGATGCGATTCAATATCAATATCTCCAAAAACAGCATGAGTTATGGGATAAGACTGGGTGATTTTCTTTAAATTTTCAATGTATTTAACCTCATAATCTGTCCATGTGCTACTAAAAAAATGGATAGGCAAGCCTAAGGCTTCAGCTTGCGCTTGTAAAATGTCTTTAGGAATACCGTGAGACCGCGATCTGTCTTCAAATTCATTCATAACATTTAATAATACCGTTGGCTCAAAACCAAGTTTTGTAGCCTTATAAAAGGCGTAACAACTATCCTTACCACCACTCCATGAACACAAAAATCTCATATTATTTTATTTAATTTGTTCAAAAGTAAACTTAAGTATGCCGTAATACAAAAAAAATAATGACCTTTGAATTTCAATTATAATCCATGCGTTTTTTAATTCTACTTTCCCTTAGTTTTCTTTTTTTTACCTCATGTAAGGATGAAAAAAAGAACCACCCTTCAAACCCTGAAATCGTTTCAACAGCCGAAAAAATCAAGTATGCCAAGGGGTTTAGTATCACCAATTATAAAAATTACACCGAAATTATTGTCACCTCACCTTGGCCTGGGAGTCAAGACGCTTTTAGATATCTTTTAGTAGATAACGATGAAGATATCCCTGAATTTCGTGAGTCTGCTGTTATCATTAAACGTCCTATCACTAAAATTGTGGCCATGTCTACAACCAATATTCCTGCTTTGGAATATTTGAATGTAGAAGACCGCTTGGTTGGTTTCCCTTCAACCAAATATATTTCATCAGAGAAAACCAGAGCCCTCATCGATAATGGGCATATCAAAGATTTGAATAATGATTTAGAAATTAATATGGAATTGTTTTTGGAGTTGCAGCCAGACTTAGTGATTGGCTTTTCTGTAAACGGAATCAATAAATCTTTAAACCAAATAGAAAAATTTGGCTACCCGGTGGTTTTAGACGGATCGTGGACAGAAGAACATCCTTTAGGGCGTGCCGAATGGATCAAATTTATCGGAGCGCTTTTCAACAAACAAGATGAAGCAAATGCCATTTTTGAATCCATTGAAACCGATTATTTAGAGGCTAAAGCATTAGCTTTAAAGATCAAGGAAAAACCCGTTGTATTATCAGGATCCATGTTTAACGACGTATGGAATGTGCCTGGAGGTAAAAGTTATATCGCTAAGTATTTCGAAGATGCTAACACCAATTATATTTGGAAAGACAACACCTCTAACGGGAGCATCCAACTCAATTTTGAAAATGTTTTAAACCGTGCCCGTCAAGCGGAATTTTGGATTGGCGCAGGGTCGTTTCAATCGCTGGAAGACATGAAAAACAGCCATAAAGGCTATAGCTATTTTGATGCTTTCAAAAACAAAAACATTTACACATATACCAAAAAAATTGGTCCAAAAGGCGGTTTATTGTATTATGAATTAGGTCCTTTACGCCCCGATCTTATTTTAAAAGATATCATCAATATTTCGCATCCTCATTTATTAAAAGATTACGAAAACTACTTTTTTAAACGTTTAGACTAGTTGCAAAATCCTAAAAAATATCAACTTATATTTTTAGCTCTTACCCTGCTACTCATTGTTTGTTTTTTTACAAACATCAGTTTGGGGTCTATTTCAATACCCAATAGAGCGATTATTAAAACCATTTTTGGAACAAGCGACAATGTATCTTGGCATCATATCATTATAAATTACAGACTTCCAAAAGCTTTTACCGCCATGATTGTAGGCTCTGGTCTGGGTATTTCGGGCTTGATGATGCAAACTTTATTTAGAAACCCTTTAGCAGGACCTTTTGTTTTGGGGATTACTTCTGGTGCCAGTTTAGGTGTGGCCATTGTTACCATGGGTGCTTCCCTTTTTGGCGGAGTGCTTCTTGGTGTTTTAGCCTCAAAATGGACTTTGGTTATGGCCGCCA
Source organism: Tamlana carrageenivorans (assembly GCF_002893765.1). Taxonomy (NCBI): domain Bacteria; kingdom Pseudomonadati; phylum Bacteroidota; class Flavobacteriia; order Flavobacteriales; family Flavobacteriaceae; genus Pseudotamlana; species Pseudotamlana carrageenivorans. Next base: position 253,858 of record NZ_CP025938.1, read on the forward strand.
CATTAGGAAGTTTTTTAGTGTTACTCACCGTTTTAATTGTATCGACTAAGGTTCGTGATGCCATGGCCATTCTTATTATTGGTCTTATGTTTGGTAGTATTTCGGCTGCAGTGGTTAACGTCCTATCCTATTTCAGTTCGGCCGAAGAATTGCAACAGTATTTCTTTTGGGGCTTTGGTAGTTTAGGCAACTTATCGTGGCAAGAGCTCCTTATTCTTTTTGTACTTTATGCATTAGGCATCCTTTTAAGCTTAGCTGCTATTAAGAGTTTAAATTCATTATTACTAGGCGAAAATTACGCTAAAAGTCTGGGGTTAAACATTAAAAAAAGTAGGCTCCTCATTATAACTTCTACGAGTTTATTAGCGGGAACCATTACAGCTTTTGCAGGTCCCATTGCTTTTATCGGACTCGCCATACCGCATATAACCAGACAGGTTTTTAGCACCTCAAATCACAAAATATTATTACCTGCCGTATTTTTATTCGGTGCAATAATCATGTTAATTTGCGATAGCATAGCCCAACTACCTACTAGCGATTATACCTTACCCATTAACGCTATTACTTCTCTAATAGGAGCCCCTGTGGTTATTTGGTTATTGGTTCGAAAAAGAAAAATGATGTTTTAATGACTAGGCCTGCTACACATATCGTTTTAAAAGCCGAGGACCTTTCCATTGGTTATACCTCTAAAAAAGAACATCATATTATCGCTTCAAACATCAATATTGAGTTACACAAAGGGGAATTGGTAGGCTTAATTGGCGCCAATGGCATTGGAAAATCGACACTTTTACGCTCAATAACCAACGTACAACCTGCCCTATCTGGAAGTATCGCTATAAATGATAAAAATTTAAACAGCTATTCAAATTTAGAACTTGCTAAAGTTTTAAGCTTGGTACTAACTGAGAAACTAGCGTCTAAAAACTTAACGGTTTTTGAACTTGTGGCCTTAGGTAGGCAACCTTATACCAATTGGATTGGGAATTTTTCTAAAAACGATAAAACCAAGATTCATGAAGCTTTATCACACATTAAAATTGAAAACCTGATAAACAAAAAATGTTTTGAATTGAGTGATGGTCAGCTTCAAAAAGTCATGATAGCTCGAGCCCTAGCTCAAGATACCGATTTAATTATTCTAGATGAACCTACTACACATTTAGACATGTATCACAAAGCCTATATTTTGAAACTACTTCAAAATTTGGCTAAAGACACCCAAAAAACCATTTTATTTTCCTCACATGAAATCGATTTAGCCATCCAACTCTGTGACAAATTAATTGTGATGACTGACGGCGCCGTAGTTTCAGATCAACCTTGTAACTTAATTTCAAAAGGGACATTCGATACCTTGTTCCCTGAAGACTTAATTGCTTTTGATGCGAATACCGGTAGTTTTAGGGTGAAAAAATAATGTTTTCAGCTTTAAACAAAATTAACTACCTTTAAATATCTGATTTACTGAATATTACAAAACTCTCTCTTTAAGAAAATTAAAAGCAGACCTAAATTTTTATGCCATGCATCGGGATAAAAAATGGCATTGATAACTTATAATTTTCAATCAAATGAAATCTAGATTCGTAATTACTATTAGCGGCACCCTATTACTGGTTTTGGTCTATGGCGCAATAACTTTTTCTTTATCTGAAGCAACCCCAAAACCACCAAAACTGGTGATGAGTAATATATCATGCACGCCTGCAAAATATATGTTGGAACCTGTAGATACCACCAAACAAATTTCACCCTTATTTAATAATTTAGGAAAACTCCATTTTGAAGTGACCACCAAAAACAAAAGAGCTCAAGCTTTCTTTAATCAAGGAGTGAAATTATCGTATGCCTTTAATCATGCCGAATCACACCGTTCCTTTATGGAAGCGGCACGCTTAGACCCTGATATGGCTATGGCATTTTGGGGACAAGCTTTTGCTTTAGGGCCCAATATAAATGACCCTACACCAACCGATGAGCGCAAAACAAAAATTAATAAAGCCATTACCAAAGCGCTTTTATTAAAACCAAATGCCAGTAAGAAAGAGCAAGAGCTCATAAAAGCGCTTTCGCTAAGGTATAGCACCGATTTCAAAGCGAATCCAGACGCCCTCAACATGGCTTACATGAAAGCTATGGAAACCGTATTGAAACAGTTTCCTGAAGATGCTAATATTCAAATTCTATATGCAGCCTCGGTTATGAATACCGTACCATGGCATTATTGGGATAAAAATGGAGAGCCTTCACCAAATATCAAAGAAGCTAAAGCAGCCTTAGAGAAAGCCATGACACTTGAACCAGAAAATCCCGGAGCCCACCATTATTTCATCCATATGGTTGAACTTCCTTATCCCGATATGGGCGTGGCAAGTGCCGATAAACTTGCTTCGTTAATGCCTGGAGCCGGACATATTGTACACATGCCTTCTCATATTTATATTCGCGTTGGCAGATACAAAGATGCTGTAACGACAAACCAAAAAGCCATATTGGCCGATGAAAACTATATTTCACAATGTTTTTCGCAAGGCCTATACCCGCTTGGTTATTATCCGCATAACATTCATTTTTTATGGTCGTCGGCCAGTTTATTAGGCGCCAGCGATATTGCCATTGATGCCGCCAAAAAAACAGCCGAAAAAGTACCTATGGGTGAATTTTTAGACATGCCCTTCCTGCAAGATTTTGCATCCACTCCGCTACTGGCCTACACGCGATTTGGTAAGTGGAACGACATTTTAACCATACCTGCGCCTAGTTCAAAAATCAAACACCTTAACCTAATGCGACATTATGCGCGAGGTATAGCATTTATAAGAAAAGGAAATATAGATAAAGCTCAAATAGAGTTAGATAAAATTGAAATTCTGAAAAATGATCCTGAATTAGAAACCTTGGTGGCCACAGCTAATAATGCTTCCAAACATTCAGCTAATATTGCTTTTGAAGTTGTTGCAGGCGAGCTCGAGGCTGCAAAAGGGAATTTAAATCAGGCCATTTCTCATTTAAAAAAAGCTGTTGTTTATGAAGATGCCCTAGTTTACACCGAACCCGCAGCTTGGCACATACCTACACGTCAAAATTTAGGCGCCATTTTAATGAAAGCAAAAAAATATAATGAAGCCGAACACATTTATAAAGAAGATTTAAGCATATTAAGACAAAATGGTTGGTCGTTAATGGGCTTATACAATAGTTTAATGGCTCAAAATAAAACCAAGGAAGCACAAACTATAAAAGTAGAGTTTGATAACGCTTGGAAGGATGCAGACATTACCATTAACAATTCAATTTTATAAGTAAAACCTCCTTTAAGTATGTAATTTATTTAATAATTTAAAGAAAATCTGGAATTCCTAAAAATGTTATTAAATTGAATTTTGAGATTAATTCTTAAATCTAAAAAATATATATTTGAATATATTTCCTTTTTAAATGAACGACAATCTCATTTTAATAATCTCTATTCTCCTTGCTGCTGCCATGGGCGCTTATATTGGCAAACTCATTACAAACCTTAAAAGTAAAAGCGAAAAAAGCACTTTAGAAGAACGCAATAACAATTTACAACAACAATTGGCGGATTTTAAGCATCAAACAGAATGTGACAAACAAAAGGATATCAATCACTTCAACAATCAGTTGGATGCCTTAAAAGAGACCATTTCAAAAATTGAAACCGAGCGTGAAGCCATTCGACGTGAAAAAGATTTTTTAAACACCGAATTAACGCGTAAAAATTCTGAATTTGAAAATCTTCAAATTAAAAATAATGAACAAAAGGCTGAAGTTTCAAAACTTCAGGAAAAATTCACCAAAGAGTTTGAAAATCTTGCCAATAAAATTCTAGATGAAAAATCTGAGAAATTTACCATTCAGAATAAGGAAAACATCAAGAATATTTTAAATCCGCTTCAAGAGAAAATTAAAACTTTTGAAGAAAAAGTAGATAGCTCTCAAAAAGAAAGCCTCATCATGCATTCAGCACTTAAAGAACAGTTGCTAGGCTTGAAGGATTTAAACCTACAAATGACCAAAGAAACCACCAATTTAACCCGTGCCTTAAAAGGTGATAGCAAAATGCAAGGAAACTGGGGTGAATTGGTATTAGAGCGCGTATTGGAAAAATCGGGCTTAGAAAAAGATCGTGAGTATTTTGTACAGCAAAGTTTCACCAAAGCCGATGGTACAAGAGTATTACCCGATGTGGTATTAAGCCTTCCAGACGGCAAAAAAATGATTATTGATAGTAAGGTGTCACTAACCGATTACGAACGCTTAGTAAATGCGGAGGACGAAGACAAAGCCATTCATTTAAAAGCTCATGTCAATTCTATTAAGCGCCATGTCGATCAACTTTCAGAAAAGAACTATCAAGATTTATACGATATGGAATCTCCGGATTTCGTATTGATGTTTATCCCGATAGAACCTGCCTTTGCTGTGGTTGTACATGAAGATAATACGATATACAACAAAGCTTTTGAAAAGAATATTGTTATTGTAACACCATCTACCCTCCTAGCCACATTACGCACCATCGATACCATGTGGAATAACGAGAAGCAGCAACGTAATGCCTTAGAAATTGCCAGACAAGCCGGTGCACTTTATGATAAATTTGAAGGTCTAGTTACCGATTTAACAGGTGTAGGCAAAAAAATAGATGCTGCAAAGAGTGATTATTCGGCAGCTATGAATAAATTAGTAGACGGAAGGGGAAATATCATTACAAGCATTGAAAAGCTAAAAAAAATGGGAGCAAAAGCTAAAAAAGCACTTCCACAAGCCATTGTAAAACGCGCCGAGGAAGACGCCATTTAAAAAATTTATTATGATGAAAATACTTTTAAAACTTACGATCGCCCTATTAATTATTATCGCTGGTTACTTTAGTTTTGTATACTTTGTGCATTACAGCACAGGTGTTAGAGCTGGAGAACTTATTAAATTTTCTCAAAAAGGTGTCATTATTAAAACTTGGGAAGGCCAAATAAGTCAAGGTGTTTCCGAATCTTTGTTTTTTGAATTTTCTGTTGAAAACAAAGAAAAAGCGGTCATTGAAGACCTTAAAAAGTACCAAGGTGAATTTGTAAAACTTCATTATTTTGAACGCTACAAACCTTTATTTTGGCTAGGTCACACCAAATACTTTATTACTAAAGTTGAAAAAAGTGAAAACCATAAACAAAATCAATAAATAATTATTTAATGTTTAAACACGCATCAGAATCACAAGTTTCCATAACACAGCTCATGCTACCATCACACTCTAATTTTAGTGGTAAAATTCATGGCGGACATATTCTAGGTCTCATGGACCAAATTGCTTTTGCCTGTGCTTCAAAACACTCTAGGCATTATTGTGTTACGGCATCGGTAAACCGTGTCGATTTTTTAAATCCCATTGAAGTTGGTGAATTGGTCACGTTAAAAGCTTCGGTAAATTATACAGGGCATACTTCTATGGTCGTTGGACTAAGGGTTGAATCTCAAAATATTCAAACAGGGGTTGTAAAACATTGTAACTCCTCATATTTCACCATGGTGGCAAAAGATGATCAAGGAAACAATGTTCCTGTACCAGGACTCATCTTAGACGATAAACAAAGCATACGACGCTTTGCTAGAAGTATTGCTAGGCAAGAGCAGTCAAAATCTAGAACCTCTACATTTAAAGCATCAGAGTTTATCATGGAAGAACACCTCACCTTGTTAAAAAATCAAAATGCTAAAATAGCATTATAAAAAAAGCCGCTAAATGCGGCTTTTTTATGAAGCTATCTTAAAGAATCATCATTCTACATTTAAAAACATTAAGCTTGTCGACCCCTTACTAATTTAACTCACATTTAAGTAATTTGACAACTTAGCTTATAGAAGTTGACCTTTCAAACAACCTGTCCCACAATCCATTTTACATCTTTATTTTCTTACTAGTTTAGTATAATAACTTTGATTATTAGAACTTGTAATCTGTAATACATACATTCCTTTTTTCAGTATATTTTTTGTATCAAACGAATAAGTATTTAAAACAATATTTTTTAAAGGCGCCTTAAATATCAGTTTTCCAACAGTGTTGAATACTTTAAGACTTAATGCTTCAGAGTAGTTTTGTGAAGTTTTTATGTTTATGATCCCATTTGAAGGGTTTGGATATACACTAATCTGACTTGCAAAATCATGGTCTGTTATACTTAAAGCATTTTCTGCAGTTACGGTAGTGGCTAATCCATCATTTGAAACTTTAATGACTTTGCCTGAAGCAGGAACAATTTGTCCGTTGGCTACCATAGTGTTTATATCAGTGGTATAATCGTAGGCATTATTATTTATCACAAGTGTTCCATTATCTATATAAATTTTAGCATCGGCATGCACACTAAATGTAGGCGTATCTAAATTATTATGATTTACAGTTACCGTTCCAGAGTTTATATTTAAGTTTCCTGTATCTGCTGTAAGTGTAAGTGAACCTATATTTCCTGCATTATCTAAGAATAAATCTCCTACAAATAAATCTCGTCCTGTATTTACAGTACCACCGTTTACGTTAAGTATTCCGTTAGGTCCTATTTTTGTTGCCCAATACGCTAGCGATGTGCCACCAGTGTTTACATTTAATTCACCCAATGGGTAAAAATCTCTTGTGCCAATTTCAACTTGGTAGCCACCATTAATGGTTCCGTTGTTATTTACATTTACAGTACCATCACCGTTGTTTAATGCTCCAACAAATACGGCTTGCCAGTTTGTAGGGTCGTTAGCTTGAAGTGTTCCTCCTTCTATATTTACAGTTCCAACACCTTCACGACCAACTCTAAAGATATTGCGACAAGTAAAAGTTGCCCCTGTATTAACAGTAACTGTTCCATTTAGCCAATCATTAAAAAAAACATTAAAATCGGCATTCACAGTCAGATTTACATTGTCTAGGTTATCAAAGATACCTGGTTGCCAGTCGATAAAACTATCAATAGAAGGAGATGATCCTTGAGTTGAAGTTCTTACTACCTTAAAACCGTTGTTATCAAATTGTACAGCTCCAACAGTACTGGTCCAGTTGGAAGTACTATAAAAGTTACTTCCGGCAGAACCAGTCCAGCTATAAGTAGAATCACCTTGTGCCATTAAACGACTTGAAAATAAAGATAAAGCACCACAAAAAATGCTTGATACAAGTAATTTTGTTTTCATAATTTAGTTGATAAGTGTTGTTTTTACATTTGTGAATATAAGAATATTTTTTTAATAAATGTAATAACTACACTTATATTTCGATGATTTACTTAAAAATTTAATAAAAACTGCCTAATCAATAAAGTATGAAATGTCACAAAAAATAAAAGAGGTCGTATGAAACAAGTTTCAAACGACCTCTTTTTAAATTTATAATCCTTTAAACTATTTACTCAAGTACATTTTACGTCTTGCATATAAGTCGTAAAACTGATCATCTTTTAAGCTATCAATAAATAAGATACTTTCACCTGTACTCTTCATTTCAGGCCCTAAACGCTTATCTACATTCGGAAATTTATTAAAAGAGAATACGGGTTGTTTGATTGCATAACCTTCAAGTTGAGGGTTAAAGTTAAAATCGGTTACCTTTTTCTCACCTAACATCACTTTAGTCGCGTAATTTACATACGGCTCTTTGTAAGCTTTGGCTATAAATGGTACAGTTCTAGAAGCTCTTGGGTTGGCTTCGATAATGTATACTTTATCATCTTTAACAGCAAACTGGATGTTAATTAAACCTACCGTATTTAGTGCTCTAGCAATGGTATGGGTATGGTCTATAATTTGTTGCATGACCAAGTCGCCAATATTGAAAGCTGGTAAGGTCGCATTAGAATCTCCTGAGTGCACCCCACAAGGTTCGATATGCTCCATGATACCAATTATATACACATTTCCGTCAGCATCACAAATAGCATCAGATTCAGCTTCAATAGCACCATCTAAGTAGTGATCTAATAACAGTTTATTGTTCGGGATTTTTCTTAACAAATCAACAACATGCTCTACTAATTCTTCTTTATTGATAACAATTTTCATCCCCTGACCTCCTAATACATACGAAGGACGTACTAAGATTGGGAAATCCAATTCTTCAGCTAATTTTAAAGCTTCATCAGCATTCTCAGCTACTCCAAATTCTGGGTAAGGAATATTGTGCTCCTTTAATAGTTTAGAGAAACTGCCACGGTCTTCAGCTAAATCTAAAGCCTCAAAACTTGTTCCTATAATTTTGATACCGTATTTAGTTAGTTTCTCAGCTAATTTTAAAGCGGTTTGACCACCTAATTGCACGATAACACCTTCTGGGTTTTCATGACGGATGATGTCGTAGATATGCTCCCAGAATACTGGCTCGAAGTATAATTTATCGGCCGTATCGAAATCGGTAGAAACCGTTTCAGGGTTACAGTTAATCATGATGGTTTCGTAACCACACTCGGCAGCAGCTAAAACCCCATGCACACAACAGTAATCAAACTCGATACCTTGTCCGATTCGGTTTGGTCCAGAACCTAAAACAACAATCTTCTTTTTATCGCTTACCACACTTTCGTTATGTACGTATGTTTCGCCTTCGGCACTTTCAATCGTATTTTCGAAAGTTGAATAATAATATGGTGTTTTAGCAGTAAACTCTGCAGCACAGGTATCTACTAACTTAAACACACGTTGAATGTTAAGTTCTTCTCTTTTATTATACACCTGACTTTCTAAACAGCCCAACATGTGTGCTATTTGACGGTCACCATATCCTTTTTGCTTCGCTTCTAAAAGTAAATCGCGATCTAAAGTATCGATAGTGTATGTAGAAATTTCTTTTTCTAATTGGAATAATTCCTCGTACTGTTTTAAGTACCACATATCAATTTTAGTGATATCGTAAATCTGACTTAAAGGAATTCCCATGGCAATGGCATCGTAAATTACGAATACACGATCCCAACTTGCATTGGTTAATTTATCGATGATTTGGTTATAATCGGTATATCCTTTACCATCGGCACCTAAACCATTACGTTTAATTTCTAAAGACTGTGTGGCTTTATGAAGTGCTTCTTGGAACGAACGTCCAATACCCATAACCTCACCTACGGCTTTCATTTGAAGACCTAAAGTACGATCAGATCCTTCAAATTTATCAAAGTTCCAACGAGGTATTTTTACGATAACGTAATCTAAAGTCGGCTCAAATAAAGCTGAAGTAGATTTTGTAATTTGGTTATCTAATTCATCTAAAGTGTAACCAATAGCTAATTTAGTAGCAATTTTAGCAATAGGATATCCTGTAGCTTTACTTGCTAATGCCGATGAACGTGAAACACGAGGGTTAATTTCAATGGCAATAATTTCTTCTTTCTCGTCTGGACTTACAGCAAACTGTACATTACATCCACCTTCGAAATCACCAATACTACGCATCATTTTAATAGCCATATCACGCATTTTCTGGAAGGTGGTATCGCTTAATGTCATGGCTGGTGCCACGGTAATGGAATCTCCTGTATGAATCCCCATAGGGTCCATATTTTCGATAGAACAGATAATAACTACGTTATCGTTTCTATCACGAAGTAGCTCTAGCTCATATTCTTTCCAGCCCATCATGGCCTTATCGATCATAACTTCGTGAATTGGAGAAACTTCAAGACCATGTCTTAAAAGTTTATCAAAATCTTTCTCTTCGTAAACAATCGCAGCTCCAGCACCACCTAAGGTAAATGAAGAACGAATACATAATGGAAAACCAAATTCTTGTGCAATTTCTTTACCTTTTAAAAATGATGTTGCTGTAGCTTGAGGTGCCATAGCCACACCAATTTTATTCATCAACTCTCTAAATTGCTCTCTGTCTTCTGTAATATTAATCGCGTTGATATCAACACCTATTAATTTTACTCCAAAATCTTTCCAAATCCCCTTTTCATCGGCTTCGATACATAAATTTAATGCCGTTTGACCTCCCATAGTTGGTAAAACAGCATCAATTTGAGGGTGTTCTTCTAAAATTTTAATAATCGACTTTGTAGTTAATGGTAACAAGTACACATGATCGGCCATAGATGGATCGGTCATGATAGTTGCAGGGTTCGAATTAATTAAAATGGTTTCAATTCCATCTTCTCTTAAAGATCTTAAAGACTGTGAACCTGAATAGTCAAACTCACATGCTTGTCCAATTACAATTGGTCCAGATCCTATAATAAGTATCGATTTTAGTTTTGGATTTTTAGGCATTTTATGATCTAGTTATAATATTGAATGTTAATGTTTTACAAAAATAATAATAAGATGATATAAAAAAAGGCGTTACACTTAAGTAACACCTTTTATATTATAAACAATTGTTCATTAATTATTTTTTATGTCTAGCTTCAGATGATACAGACAATTTTTTTCTTCCTTTAGCTCTTCTACGCGCTAATACCTTTCTACCGTTAGCAGAAGCCATTCTTTCTCTGAAACCGTGTTTGTTTCTTCTCTTTCTTTTAGAAGGCTGAAATGTTCTTTTACTCATTGTCTTATATCTTTAATTCTGAAAAATGTATGTTTTTTATAATCCTTTGGCCTTTCTTCAAAACCGAGGGCAAATATACAAAGAGTTTTTACTTCCGCAAACCAATTTACAAAAAAAATTGAATAATTTTTATTTTGTAACCCAAAGCATGTAAGTCCTTTATATATTAAGGTTAAGACCTCGATTTTGTTCTTCCTTTAATATATTAAATTTGATAAAATTTTAGTTTCTTTGCATTCTTAAATGACAAAAATACATCGTTTTTATTAAAAACAACTTCTAAAAATTATTCTAAAATACAGATTATGTTCAACAAAAATATAAAACTTGTTTTAACTGTAGCGATTATAGCTTATGCTGTGTATCAATTTACCGAAAGTAATATAGGCAACGGTATTATGCTTATCCTACTATCATTGATATTTGTTTTTCTTTATTTTAAGAATGAGTTTATATTATTGGCCTTTTTAAAATTACGTAAGCAAGATTTTGAAGGTGCTAAAAAATGGCTCAATAAAATTAAATCCCCCGAAAGTGCCTTAGTAAAAAAGCAGCAAGGGTATTACAATTACCTACATGGCATCATGGTTTCTCAAAGTAATATGAATGAATCTGAAAAGTATTTCAAAAAAGCCATTGCTTTAGGACTTTCAATGGATCATGATTTAGCCATGGCCAAATTGAATTTAGCCGGAATAGCTTTTTCTAAACGCAGAAAACAAGAAGCACAAAAACTCCTAACTGAAGCCACAAAACTGGATAAACAAGGCATGTTAACCGATCAAATTAAGATGATGAAGGACAACATGAAACGTGCACAAATGCCGAACCAGCATTATGGTGCCGGCGGTTCGATTAGAGCTCAAAAACGTAGAGGTTAATATCCTAATATTTAAAAAAAAAGCCTAAAACTTATATTGAGTTTTAGGCTTTTTTTTGCAAACTAAATTAGAGTTTATTTGTTTGGGTAAGCTCCTTTTTTAGGAATAGTAATATGGTATAGTTTTCTACTACTATTATTAAGTTTAGGCTCACGCAGCCAAGGGTTGTGTATTTTTAATATTTTATAGTTGATATCGAATTTTTTCCCAAACTGCGCAAAATCTATAACTGCTGTGTCTACCTTAACTTTATAGGTTGGCACTTCAGTATATAGGTCTTTTTCTCTAAAATTGAATCCGTATGTCTTAGGATTAGATAGGATTTCTTTTAAAGCCACAATTCTAAAAACATAACGCCCTGTTTCCTCTCCTAATAACAAATCGTAATAATCATCAACCATTTGATCACTTAAACGTTTAGAAATACCCGTATTCCCTGCGTTATATGCTGCTGCTGCAAGCGTCCATGAGCCCAATAATTCTTTAGACTTAAGTAAATATTGACAAGCTGCTTCGGTAGATTTCTCCAGATCGTAACGCTCATCAACATTGGAGTTTACTTCTAAACCATATTCCTTAGCCGTGGCAGGCATAATTTGCCAAATACCTCGAGCTCCAGCTGGAGATACCACATTAACCAAACCACTTTCTATAACAGCTAAATATTTAAAATCGTCTGGAACACCATATTTCTTCAAAATAGGCTCGATAACTGGAAAATACTTATGAGCACGCTTAAACATAAGTAAGCCGTTAGATTGCCAATAGGTGTTTACCAAGAGCTCACGATCCATGCGCTCGTATATATCCGGATTTTTTAAAGGTACTGGTTCGTTTGCGAAAGTTAAATTTTCAGGAATTTGTAAAGCATAAACATTATAGCCATTTATCCTTTCTTTTTCATAATTCTCATCGGTAGGCACATCTTGTACAGCATAAACAAAAAATGCACATAAGCATAATAAGCCTAAATATATAAATCCTTTTTGAAATCTTTTCATTGCTCTAATTTTACCTTAAAGGTAGAAATTTTTCAATTACTCTGCTAATATAATTTTCGGTAAATTCATGTTAAACCACCTGTATTTATTAATAATCATGATATGTGTGCCCTCAGGGATACTAACACAATTGTTAATGTATTGGATTGGAAAAACAGGATCGTTATCGCCATGTATGTGTATCAAATCTGGATCGTAGGACTCTTGATTCCAACACACCATTTCTTTTATAGCCCAACTTAAATATTTAGGATCATTAACCGAAAGATAATTTTTATACAAGGCCAAACGCTTGGTGACTTCCTTTCCGAAGGCGTATTTTTCTAAAACATCAATCTTACCAGCTAATTGGGTGGGCACGATTTTATAAGCCCCCGTGGTTCGGGCTAACTGCATGGTTTTTGGTAATTCAAATTTACTTTTAACGCTTGAAACTATTATAAGTTTTCTCAAATGAATATGCTTACTCATTTCTTGAACCAAAACACCTCCAAAGGAAACGCCTATTAAAACCGGATTTTCATGCTTTATGTTGTTAGTCATTCGTAAAGCATAATTGGAAACAGGCTCATCTTTTAAGGGCAATATCCATTCTAAAAAATGCATTTGAAAAGTATCGCTTGGCAGGTCGATGTACTCAAAAATTTTTGAGCTAGCAGCCATCCCCGGCATGAAGTAAACAGGTATTAACTTCTGAATCATAAGGTATTAACTTTTAATTTACTTTTACTTAACAATAATTTTTCGTACTTTTGCACAAAGTTACAGTAACAACTCCCTCGCTAGACTAACAATCCGAAATATAAATTTAGACAAAATGGTGGAAGCTGCAGAATTAATTGACAATGATTTTTTACGTCAATATGAACTTAAGATTGATGATCATTTGGCGAAAATTGAATACTCCTTACAAGAACGAAAAATTTTTTTAACCAAATTAGTAATTCCCGAAAGCATTACCAATGACGATTTTAAAAAAGAATTTTTAGCCCTTGTTTTCGATCAAATTCAGGAACGAAATTTAAGCGTGGTACCTACAAGTCCAGAAATCGCTAAATTCATGAGAAGTAACAGAAAGTACAAACGTATGCTTCCCGTAGGTGTAAGAATTTAATAGCATCTTTAAATCGCCATAAAATAAGAAGCTGTCTCCAACCCGAGGCAGCTTTTTTTATTAGACATTATTTAACTCCTTAACAAAATTAAAACGCACTAACCCATCGTCATCGATTTCAGTAAGTACCACATCATGAAGTGTGTTTACCAATTCTGGGTTCCAAGGCGCCTTAACCTTAACGTAATTTTCGGTAAAACCATGAATATAGCCTTCCTTATTTTCACTTTCAAACAATACCGTTCTTTGCGTCCCTAACTGACTTTCATAAAAAGCGCGACGTTTTTTAACCGATAACCCTCTAAGCATCTTACTACGTTTGGATCGCACATTATTAGGTACCACACCATCCATATCTACAGCCTCGGTATTATCACGCTCTGAATACGTGAACACATGTAAATAAGAAATATCTAGTGTACTTAAAAAAGTATAGGTTTCTAAAAAGAGTTCGTCGGTTTCTCCTGGAAAACCAACAATAACATCCACACCTATACAAGCATGAGGCATAACTTCTTTAATTTTTGAGACACGATCTACATACAATTCACGCATGTAGCGACGTTTCATTTTTTTAAGAATTTCGTTAGAACCAGACTGCAAAGGCACATGAAAATGAGGTACAAAAGCTCTAGATTTAGAGACCAAATCGATGGTTTCATTTTTTAGTAAATTGGGTTCTATAGATGAAATTCTTAAACGCTCAATACCTTCTACCTGATCCAGTTCGGTAACCAAATCTAAAAAAGTATGTTCGTGTTTTTTATTTCCAAATTCACCTTTCCCGTAGTCACCTATATTAACACCAGTTAACACGATTTCCTTAATATTTTGCTCCGAAATTTCACGTGCATTTTTTAACACGTTGGTCATGGTATCACTTCTAGAAATACCTCGAGCTAAAGGAATGGTACAATAAGTACATTTATAGTCGCAACCATCTTGAACTTTTAAAAAAGCTCGGGTTCGATCGCCAACGGAATAGGACCCCACATAAAAATCGGCTTCTTCAATTTCGCAAGAATGCACTTCTCCAAAATCATTTTTAGACAAATCGTTAAGGTAATCGGTAATTTTAAATTTCTCTGAAGCACCAAGCACCAAATCAACACCATGAACATCGGCTAATTCTTGAGGCTTTAACTGGGCATAACAACCAACAGCTGCTACAAAGGCATTTTCATTAATCTTTTGCGCTTGTTTTACGATGGTTTTAAATCGTTTATCGGCATTTTCAGTCACCGAGCAGGTGTTAATCACATAAATATCAGCTTTTTCAGAAAAATCAACCCTATCAAAACCTTCTTTACTAAAATCTCTGGCAATGGTAGAGGTTTCTGAAAAATTTAATTTACAACCTAAAGTATAAAATGCGACTTTCTTATTCATGGTATTTTGTCACCTTGAATTTGCTTCAAGATCTTTTAAAAATTATCTTTACCTTTTCTCATACAAGAACAAAAAGAAAGTATTCATTGCGATGCATGACACAACTAAAGTTCAAAAAATATGAGGGTGCAAATTTACAACTAATTAGTTATATGATAAAACCTAAACTTAAACAAATAACAAGCTATTTATCAATTACTTACCTCACCCTTTTCTTTTTATCTTGTAAGACCGACCATAACATCAATAGAGATCACTTGGTATTTCGATACAACGAATATGCTAATATCAATACTTTAGACCCCGCTTTTTCAAGAACATTGCAAGATAACTCGGTTTGTAATCAGCTTTTTAACGGCTTGGTTCAACTGGATGACGAACTCAATATTCTACCTTGTATTGCTAAAAGCTGGACCATTTCGGAGGATGGCATGACCTACCAATTTAACCTGCGTCAAGATGTATGGTTTCATAACCATGAACTATTCGGCAAAGACTCCACAAGAAGAGTTGTAGCCCACGATTTCAAATACAGTCTTAATCGACTTAGAGATGAAAAAATTGCCTCACCAGGCAGTTGGGTGTTAAACAAAGTTGATAATTTTGAAGCCATTAACGACAGTATTTTTGAAATTAAACTAACGCAACCTTTCCCTGCTTTTATTGGACTTTTAACCATGAAGTACTGCTCGGTCATTCCGCATGAAGTTGCCGATTTTTATGGTTCTGAATTTAGAAGTCACCCCATTGGCACAGGCCCTTTTAAGTTTAAGCGCTGGGAAGAAAACATCAAACTTGTTTTTAGAAAAAATCACAATTACTTTGAAACCGACCAACAAGGCCGAAAACTGCCATATCTAGAAGCTGTGGCCATTACCTTTCTTCCAGACAAACAAAGTGAATTTTTGCAGTTTGCCCAAGGCAACATTGATTATGTTTCGGGGTTAGACGCCTCTTATAAAGATGAAATATTAACCGCAAACGGAAAACTTCAAAAACAATATGCCGAATCGGTAAACATGATTCGAGGCCCCTACTTAAACACGGAATATTTAGGTTTTTATTTAGACTCTGAAACCCCAGAAATACAATCGGAACTCATAAGAAAGGCTATAAATTACGGTTTTGACCGAAAAAAAATGATTGTTTATTTAAGAAACGGTATAGGTACTCCTGCCAACGGCGGTTTTATCCCTATGGGTTTGCCGGGTTATAACAAAACAATTGGCTACAATTACCAACCGGAAAAGGCCAAAAAATTAGTATCTCAATTTATAGCCGAAACGGGAATTACCAACCCTAAAATAACCTTAGTAACGACTAGAAACTACCTGAGTTTTTGTGAATTTATTCAACGAGAATTGGAAAAAACAGGATTAAATATACATGTTGATGTGATGCCTGAAGCCTCTCTGCGTTCGGCGCGGTCTAACGGTAAGGTGGATATGTTTAGAAGTTCATGGATAGCCGATTATTTAGATGCCGAAAACTACTTATCCATTTTCTACAGTAAAAACTTTGCTCCTCATGGATCCAATTATTTTCATTTTAAAAATGACACATTCGATCAATTGTACAATAAAGCTTTTACAATAACCGATATTGAAGAAAGGAAAAGAATTTACACGACTATGGATTCCATAGCTATGGATAAAGCTCTTATGGTACCGTTATATTACGATGAAGTGATTCGTTTTACGAGAAAAAATGTAGAAGGTCTAGATGTAAACCCTATCAATTTACTCGACCTTAAATTTGTAAAAAAGACATTCTAAACATCTTGCAATCGCTTCTCAATAACCACCCCGTGCACCATTAAATAAACACCTGTGGCATAAAAAAACATGATACTAAAATCCTTATATGGCACATCTGTTTTAAAGGTTTTAATAACCATAATACCTTCGGAAATCATATAACATATCACACCAAAAAACACCAATAAATAACTTTTTCGATCGACCACCTCTTTACGTAAGTAAGCAAACTGACAGAGTAGTAATGAAATAAAATAACTAATTAACGTAGGTAGAAAAAAATCTCCTAAATCTTCATAAATAAAACTCACTAATCCAACGGTGTAAATAAAAATGACCACAGAAAAAGGAATTAAGGGACGTACTTTAAAGTCTGCCTTATGAGAAAAGCGAAAACATAAAAACAATTTTGCCACAGAATAAATAAACAAGCTACTTATTAAAAGAAATATGTTTTCGTGGTCGATAATT
This sequence comes from Tamlana carrageenivorans, assembly GCF_002893765.1. NCBI lineage: Bacteria > Pseudomonadati > Bacteroidota > Flavobacteriia > Flavobacteriales > Flavobacteriaceae > Pseudotamlana > Pseudotamlana carrageenivorans. Next base: position 271,026 of record NZ_CP025938.1, read on the forward strand.
AAAAAATCGGCTATAAAAAAACAAACTAAGGCAAGCATAGTCCAAAGAAAATTATGCTTTAAAGCAGCCTTTTTATTAAAAAAATAGTACGCGATAAGAAGCCCTAAAACCCAGGGTTTCGACAGATACCGATAGGGAAATGCTGGAAGATTAATTTTCACAGCCGTATCAATTATCAATACTATAAAGAATAAGATCGCAAATTTATTTTTATCTCGTATGATATGCAGCATAACATTTAATTTCGTTCTCTTTTTTATAAAACCTAAATAATATTAGTCTCTATTTTTTTTTGTGAATTACAAAAGCAAAATCTTAATGGTAAGTACTCATTCCTACAACGCTAATCTTGTTGTTTAAATTATGGAAATAAATTTTATTTTTAATGAGTAATAACTTTAGTGAAAGTAATTTAAAAATAACTTTCTGGCTCTATCCTTTTTTCTATAATCATGCCGTGCACAATTAAATATATTCCCGTAGCATAGAAAAACATAATTGAAAAATCTTGATAGAGCACATCCGTTTTAAACGTATTTATAATCGTTATGCCTTCAGAAACCATATAACACAAGACACCTGATAACACGAAAAGATAACTCTTTCTATCTACAACCTCTATTCTTAGGTAAGCAAACTGACACAAGAGTAATGATATAAAATAGCTGATAAGTGCAAAAATGAAATAACTCCCTAATCCGTCATGTATATATAAAATCAACAGCGCAGTGTAAACAAATATTACGATGGAAAACGGAATTAAGCGACTAACTTTAAAATCGGATTTATGTGAAAACCGAAAGCAGAGAAATATTTTTGCAAAGGTATAAACTACAAAGCTAGAAACTAACAACACTTGATTTGCCCTATTAATAATGAGTAAATCGGCTATAAAAAAACTACATAATGCCAACATAACCCAAAAAAAGTTACGATTCTCTGAAGGGGAATAGTTGTAGTAATAATAAAAAACAATTAGCAATATGGTTGGCGGTTTTGATATAAAACGGTATGGCCAGGGTAAATTCGTTTTAACAAAAGTATCGATGAGTAGCATTACGAAAAAAAGCAAGGCGAACTTTTTTTTATCCTTAAGTATGGTTAACATAACATTTCTATTAGGGAAGTGGGACGTGGGTAAAACTACAAAACTCCATTCATTTTAACCCTGCTCAAAATACAAAAAAATGCTAATCTATTAATTAAATAAGCTCCCTGATTTATGAATACACATTAACAAAACCTTTTCCTACAACTTAAACACCAAATAAAGGTGCTAATCCCGTCTAAACTTTTTAGAAACTTCAAATACATGCTCTAAAATTGCCATGTCTTGTTCGGTAAGGTCTATATTTCTTCTGGACATCACTACTTTAGCAACTTCAAAAGCCTTTTTGGTTAAATAAGTCGTAAAGCCACTACTCCCACCCCAACTAAAACTAGGCACAAAGTTTCTTGGAAATCCGCTTCCAAAAATATTAGCGCTCACTCCTATTACCGTACCGGTATTAAACATGGTATTAATACCACATTTACTGTGATCGCCCATCATAAGTCCGCAAAACTGCAATCCTGTTTTTGCAAAACTCTCGGTTTGATAGTCCCATAAGCGCACTTCGGCATAATTATTTTTTAAATTAGAATTATTGGTATCGGCGCCAAGATTACACCATTCCCCTAATACCGAATTCCCTAAAAAGCCATCATGCCCTTTGTTAGAATATCCAAATAAAACAGAATTATTTATTTCACCCCCTACTTTGCTATATGGTCCAACCGTTGTTGGTCCGTATATTTTAGCACCCATTTTCACTGTGGCATGGTCGCATAAAGCAAAAGGTCCTCTAATAATAGCACCTTCCATAATTTCGGTGTTTTTACCGATATAAATAGGACCATTAGAGGCGTTCAAAGTAACAAACTCTAGACGTGCACCATCTTCAATAAAAATATTTTCTGGAGCAATAATATGGTTACTAGAGGGAATGGGTTGGGATTTTCTTCCTTCGGTAATGAGATCAAAATCTTCCTGAATCGCCTCGCCGTTTTTCGAAAAAATGTCCCAAGTATGATTAATCTGAATGGTTTCTGCTTCAAACTCTATCGCTTCATAAACATCAAAATCAATATCCTCTTGCTCTTCTTTCACAAAAAAAGCTATCACATCCTCACCATTAAAAATCGCCTGATTCTCTTGAAGTTCTTTAATCATTTCTACCAACTCTAGACTTGGAAGATATGAGGCATTAATCATCACATTGTCTTCCATTTCAACCATTGGAAACTTATCAGACAAATAATCTTCCGTTACCGTCGTACTGGTACAATCTAAAAAGGATTCCCACTTCTCTCGAATGGTTAAAATACCAACACGAATATCAGCAACAGGTCTTGTATAAGTAAAAGGTAACAGGTTGTTACGGGAAGGGCCATCAAAAAGAATGTAGTTCATTTTTAGATATAAAATTAAGAGTTAGGCCTTCGAGGTTTTTTCTCCAAAGCACCTAACTCACGTTTTGTAATCCAAAAATAGCTTAATTCGGTAAATAAAAAAAGCCTCTCTTTAACAGAAAGGCTTTTAAATATATTTTTTTTGCTAAAATTATTTTTTAAACTTAGCGTACTTAGTTTTGAATTTATCAATTCTACCAGCTGTATCTACTAATTTAGATTTACCAGTGTAGAACGGGTGCGATGTTCTAGAAATCTCCATTTTTATTAATGGATACTCTACACCATCAACTTCAAGAGTTTCGTTAGTTTCTGCTGTAGACTTTGTTAAAAACACATCGTCGTTAGACATATCTTTAAATGCTACAATTCTATAATTTTCTGGATGTATCTCTTTTCTCATCGCTAAATGCTTTTTATTACTTTCAATTTTGGAGTGCAAATTTAGTTATTTTTTACAAACCTGCAATACTTTTTATATTTTTTTGACTTTTTATTTGTTTCTGTTTTAGGAACATGACGAATTCCTTGTCAAACAAATCGTAATATCAAAATTTTTTCACAAAACAAATGTAACGTTTTAATATATTTGAATACTAAGAGAAGTCATTAAAAATTAATTAATCAAAAAACATTATGGAAAATTCTTTAAAATCAATTGCAGCAAACTACGGCCTATACCTTGGCGCTTTACTCGCTTTAATCACTATTTTAGCTTACGCAATAGATTTAGAATTGCTTGTTGACACTTGGGTTGGTGTCTTTATTATGATAGCCATTATTGTTTTCGGAATTATTTCTGTAGCAAAAGTAAAACAGGCTCAGCAAGGCTTTGCCTCTTTTAAACAAGCCTTTACAGCTTACTTTATAACCGTGTTAATTGGATTATTAATTAGCACTTTGGTATCTTTCCTTCTATTCAATTTTATTGACACAGATGCTACCGATATATTGAAACAAAAGACTATCGAAAAAACGGTAAGCATGTTAGAAGGCTTTAATACACCTGTTGAAGCAATCGACCAAGCTGTTACTGAAATTGAATCACAAAACCAATATTCAATAGGTAACATTCTTAAAGGTCTGTTTGGTTATCTTATGGTTTTTAGCATTGTAGGTTTAATAGTTGCAGCAGCCATGAAAAAAAGTAACCCAGAGGCCGAATAAATTCTGTATTTTTGAAAATTATTTCGAAAATATTCAAATGAACATATCTGTAGTAATTCCACTACTTAACGAACAGGACTCTTTAACCGAACTTCATGATTGGATTGCACGTGTGATGCTTACCAATCAGTTTTCTTATGAAATCATCTTTATTGACGATGGCAGTACCGATGATTCTTGGAAGGTTATTTCCGGTTTAGCTTCTCAAGACATCCACGTAAAAGGTATTAGGTTTTTAAAAAATTACGGGAAATCTCAAGCGCTTCATGCTGGTTTTGAAAAAGCTCAAGGTGAAGTGGTAATTACCATGGACGCCGATTTACAAGACAATCCCGATGAAATCCCAGAGCTTTATCATATGATAAAAGTAGAAGGTTACGATCTGGTTTCGGGATGGAAAAAGAAACGTTATGATTCTGTACTGTCTAAAAACTTACCTTCTAAACTGTTTAATTGGGCAGCCAGAAAAACCTCTGGTGTAAAATTGAACGATTTTAACTGCGGCTTAAAAGCTTATAAACTAGAGGTTGTAAAAAACATCGATGTCAATGGTGAAATGCACCGCTATATCCCTGTGCTTTCTAAAAACGCAGGTTTTAGAAATATTGGTGAAAAAGTGGTACAACACCAGGCTCGAAAATATGGCGTTACTAAATTTGGAATCGATAGGTTTTTACATGGTTTTCTAGATCTTATTACCATTTGGTTTTTATCCCGTTTTGGCAAACGCCCTATGCATTTATTTGGAGCTTTAGGTTTTGTCATGTTCACCATTGGTTTTGCATTTGCTTTTTATTTAGGTTTAGACAAACTTTGGTTTAACCCTGAAGGCAGACTCATAACCGAACGCCCACAATTCTACATCTCCCTTTCAACCATGATTATAGGAACACAATTTTTTGTTGCTGGTTTTTTAGGAGAAATTATTTTACGAACCAAACAAGACAAAAAACGCTATACTATTAAAGGCGCATTAAATTTAAATTAATATTTCAAGATGCAGTATAATCATTTCTTTATGTTTTCTGTATTAACAACTAAATAAAAAGAGGAATTACCTATTTTTGTAACCCTTTACTTTACGACATTATGATACACATTGAACCAAAAATCTTAGAGAGAATAAACAGCTGGTTAACACCAACGTTTGATGAAGAAACCCAAAACACTATAAAAGAAAGCATCGCACACAAACCTAAAGACATCCAAGAAAGTTTTTACAAAGACTTAGAATTTGGAACAGGTGGTATGCGAGGCATTATGGGGGTTGGAACCAATAGAATAAACAAATACACCCTAGGTAAAAGTACCCAAGGCTTAAGTGATTATTTACACCAACAATTTCCTAATGAAACCCCAAAAGCTGTTATTGCTTACGATTGTAGACATAACAGTAAATCCTTAGCTAAAGTTGTTGCCGATGTGTTTTCAGCAAACGGCATAGAAGTTTATTTATTTGAAGATTTACGTCCAACACCAGAATTATCTTTTGCTGTAAAACATTTAAATTGTCATTGTGGTATCGTTTTAACCGCATCACACAATCCTCCAGAGTACAATGGTTATAAAGTGTATTGGCAAGATGGCGGACAATTAGTACCACCACACGACAAAGGTGTTATTGACGTGATTAACACGGTTGATTATGCCAACATTAAGTTTGATGCTAACGAACAACTTATTCATACTATTGGCAAGGTCGTTGACGATGTTTTTATCGATGCCTCTGTAGAAAAAGGTAGTGTTGGAGCGACCCAAAAAGCTAAAGATGATCTAACTATCGTTTTCACTTCGCTTCACGGTACATCAATTACTGCTGTTCCTGAAACTTTAAAACGTGGAGGTTATAAAAATGTACATATTGTAAAAGAGCAAGAAGTACCAGATGGTGGTTTTCCAACAGTTAAATCACCAAATCCTGAGGAACCAGCAGCTTTAAAAATGGCTCTAGAACTTGCCGAAAAAGTTAATGCCGATATCGTTATTGGTACCGATCCAGACTGCGACCGTTTAGGGGTTGCCGTTCGTAATTCCGAAAATGAATTACAACTGCTTAACGGAAATCAAACTATGGTGATGATGACCGATTTCTTACTTAAACAATGGAAAGCCGAAGACCGTATTAAAGGCAAAGAGTTTATTGCTTCTACGATTGTTTCTACCCCAATGCTTAGCAAATTAGCAGCATCATATGAAGTAGAAAGTAAAATTGTTTTAACCGGATTTAAATGGATTGCCAAACTTATTCATGATTTCCCAGAATTGGATTTCATTGGTGGCGGTGAAGAAAGTTTTGGCTATATGGTAGGTGATTTTGTTCGCGATAAAGATGCCGTAACCTCTACCCTTTTAGCCTGTGAAATTGCAGCTATAACGAAATCTAATGGCAGTTCTTTCTTTAAAGAACTTATCCAATTGTATACAGAACACGGTTTTTACAAAGAAAAACTCGTGTCACTTACTAAAAAAGGTATTGAAGGCGCCGAAGAAATTAAACAAATGATGATCGACGCTAGAGAAAATCCGCTTACTATTATCAATGGCTCTAAAGTGGTAAAAATCGAAGATTACGATTTATCAGAAGCGAAAAACATGCTAACCGGTGAGACCACTAAAATTGACATCCCTAAATCGAATGTAATCATTTACTATACCGAAGACGGTAGCCAAGTGGCATTACGACCAAGTGGTACAGAACCAAAAATTAAGTTCTACGTAAGTGTAAACACCGCTTTATCTAATGTCAACGATTTTGAAGCTATCGAAACGGAACTCGATAACAAGGCGGAAGCCATTTTAAAAGACATGAACCTTATTTAATGAATAATTTTTATAACCTTTTACAATACGCCAAACCGTATAAAAAGTTTGCTATTGGGCATGTCATATCAAATATATTTTATGCTCTATTTGGCACCTTATCGTTCGTTGCACTAATTCCCATGCTTGATGTTCTTTTTAAGCCTAAGGAAGTTAGTGCAGCACCTGCTGTAAAGCCCGTTTATGAAGGGCTTGGCAATATCGACGACTACGGCAAGGACTTGCTAGCATACGAAGTTAGTCAGCACGCTGGTAGCGATCCTCAAAAAGCCCTATTTCTTGTGGTTAGCCTAATTATTATCCTATTCTTGTTAAAAAACATTTTTGGGTATATGGCCAACTACTTCATGGTTTTTCTAAGAAATGGCGTAGTAAGAGACTTAAGAACGGCCGTTTACAAAAAAACAGTAAGCCTACCACTCGCCTACTTTTCTGATCAAAAAAAAGGTGATATCATGGCTAGAGTAACCTCCGATGTATCGACATTACAGTACTCGATGCTTCCCATGCTAGAACTTATCGCTAGAGAACCTCTAATGATTATTTTCACCATCGGGACCATGTTTATTTTAAGTACTAAACTCACCCTATTTGTGTTTATTTTTATTCCTATATCTGGATTTATTATTTCTAGAATTGGAAAAACACTAAAGAAAAAATCGGATCGTGTACAAAGAGAACAGGGTACTATTCTTTCTATTTTAGAAGAAACATTAACAGGCTTACGAATTATTAAAGGTTTTAATGCTGAAGATAAATTCAGCAAAAAATTTCAAGATTCATCAGATCGGTCTTACCATTATTCTAATAAACTATTAAATCGTCAAAATTTAGCATCCCCTACCAGTGAGTTTTTAGGTATTTTGGTTATTGGTATTTTACTTTGGTATGGCGGGCAGTTGGTACTTATAGACAAATCGTTGGATGGTAGTTCGTTTATTGCTTTTATGGGATTAGCTTACAATATTATGGTGCCTGCAAAAGCAATTTCTCGTGGTATTTATAATGTAAAACAAGGTAGCGCTTCCGCGGAAAGAATCCAGGAAATTATTGATACGCCTAACCCATTAAAGGATATTGAAAACGCCATTGAAAAAGAAAGGTTCGATAGTGAAATCAAATTTGATAACATTTGGTTTAAGTATAAAGACGATTACGTTTTAAAGAATTTCAGTTTAAACATTCCTAAAGGAAAAACCGTTGCGCTTGTAGGGCAATCTGGTAGTGGAAAATCTACCATTGCCAACCTCATCACCCGTTTTTACGATGTGAACAAAGGGGAAATACTTATAGACGGAATTAATATTAAAAATCTAGCAACGAAATCTTTGCGTGATCAACTGGGCATAGTGACTCAAGATGCCATTCTTTTTAATGAAACCATAAAAAACAACCTAAAACTAGGGAATGATGAAGCTTCTGATGAAGACATCATTGAAGCTTTAAAAGTTGCTAATGCTTGGGAATTTGTTAAAGAACTTCCTGAAGGTATTGAAACCAATATTGGTGACGCTGGAAACAAATTGTCTGGCGGACAAAAACAACGTTTAAGTATTGCCCGTGCCGTACTTAAGAGTCCGCCAATCATGGTTTTAGACGAGGCGACATCAGCCCTTGATACCGAAAGCGAACGACTAGTTCAGGAAGCTTTAGAGAATATGATGAAAAACAGAACCTCTATTGTTATCGCACACCGCCTTTCAACTATACAAAAAGCCGATGAAATTGTAGTTCTAAACAAAGGAGAAATCGTTGAACAAGGCAAACACAGTGAACTTCTCGCCAAAAAAGGCGTTTACCAAAAGTTGGTGGCTATGCAAAGTTTCGAATAATCTTAGTATTTGAAGAAAAAAATAAACCTAACTTAATAGAGAATTAGAAAAAGGATAGAGATTTGGGTTTCTATCCTTTTTTCTGTTCCTGTCAGACTTGGGGACATCTAACAACATAAGTTAGGTTGTAAAACAAAAGTAAACTACAAGTCTTAATTTAGCAAGGAAAAACACAGTTAATCGTTATTTACGAACGTTTCATCGATAAAAAAACCTGTAATCCATTGATTTACAAATCATTTAAAATCTGAGAAAAACAAAAAGCATAGGGCATTAAACTTTTTGTAATTTTAGGAGTCCAATATGCAAACATCACTTAGTGACCGACGAAATAACACTAATAGAACAGCTACAATCTGATCACCAAAAGGATCAAGCCTTTAAGGCCTTATTAAGCCAATATAAAGAACGCTTGTATTGGCACATTCGTCATATTGTTAAATCTCACGACGACGCCGACGATGTTTTACAGAACACCTTTATAAAAATTTATAAAAACATACATAATTTTAAAGGGGACAGTAAGTTATTTTCATGGATGTACCGCATTGCAACAAACGAGTCTTTAACTTTTTTAAACAAAAAAGCCAAGCAGTTACAAATTACCAACGAAGAGCTACAAACAGCTTCCATTAATAATTTAACCTCAGATGTTTATTTTGAAGGCGACCAAATTCAATTAAAATTACAACAAGCCATTGCATCCCTTCCAGAAAAACAACAATTGGTATTTAATATGAAATACTTTCAAGATCTAAAATATAAGGATATGGCAGAAATATTAAACACAAGTGAAGGGGCTTTAAAAGCTTCATACCATATTGCGGTAAAAAAAATTGAAACCTATTTAACCCAAGATTAAACCTTTACAAAAAAACAAAGTCTAATTAATAAGATGAAAACAAATAAAATACATAATATTAAGTCTTCTGGTTTTAAAGCCCCACTGGATTATTTTGATGCTTTTGATGACAAACTCCTCGACAAGCTAAAAAATGAATCGCCTGTACAGGCTATAAAAACTAGTGGTTTTGAAGTGCCTAAAGGTTATTTTAAAACTATAGACGATACTATTATTAAGCAGATTGAAAGTGACAAACCTACAACTAAAGTCATTCCACTTTTCAATAAAAAAATGATTTTATACGCTACAAGTATCGCGGCTGCTGTACTATTACTATTTAATTTATCGTTGTTTGATACGAATAGCAAACCAACGTTTGATAGTTTGGATTCTCAATCTGTTGAAAATTATATTTTGAATGAAAACATAAGCTTTTCAGAATTGGCTTCACTTTTTTCTGATGAAGAATGGAATGCAAGCATATTTTCAGAAGACCATATAGACGATGAAAACATAGAGAATTACCTCCTTGATTATTCTGATATTGAAACTTTATTAACCGAATAAAAACATGAAAAAGATACTTCTTATACTCCTATTTTGCTATTCACTTTCAGTTACAGCACAAAATAACAAACGTGATCATATCAAAGCTTTGAAAGTTGCTTATATCACAGAAAAACTAGACTTCACACCTAGCGAAGCACAAAATTTTTGGCCTGTTTACAACGCTTACGAAGAAAAATATAGCCAAATTAAACATGATGAATTAAGACAAATTCGAAAGGAAATTAAATCGAATTTCGATACCATGACCGATGCGCAGGCAAAAACCTTAATTGATAAACAAAATAAAGCGGAGATGCAATTACATCAGCTTCGCATGGATTTTAATAAAGACCTTGCTAAAATCATTCCTCCGAAAAAAATAATTTTACTTAAAGTTTCGGAAGAAGATTTTAGAAGAAAAATGTTTGAAGAGTTTAAAAAACGTAGAGGCGAAAAACGTTAGTACGTTGAATTGATACTATCTTTAAAAGTTAGTTTAGCTATTTTACCAGGACCTGTACCATAAGCCACCGAATCGTTTAAAAAGCGTAAGGCATAAAACCCGGCTTCGGTAACCTCTTTCCAACTATTTCCAGAATCTATGCTATAATAAATACCTTGAAAGCTGCTTGCTACTAGAGCCTTGCCACCACTTCTTGGCACATATTGCACACAACTGCTATATCCTGGCTTTTGATTTTGAGCCACTAACTCCCATGTTTTACCTCCATCAGAAGTTCTAATTTTATTGGCTGCATTCAATTCGGGGTGCTTATAGTCCCCACCAATTGCAAAACCATGTAATTCATCATAAAAATCGATCGAGTAAATACCTTGGGTTTCTCCTTCACTAGCAATAACTGTTTTAGTAACCTGCCAGGTTTGGCCGCGATCTTCAGTATAATAAATATTACCATGAGTCGTTCCAAACCACGCCTTATCACCTAAGGTTTTTATATTCGTGTTACTTGCCGCAAAAGCGCCTTCTCCAGCTTCGGTTTCTGGCAATTGTGAACAATCCAGTTTTTTCCAAGTGGTACCACCATCTCTGGTGATAATAACCGAGATACAACCATTCACACTATCTCCAATAGCCATACCTTCTTTGTCGTCCCAAAACGTCATCGCATCATAAAAAACGCCTTCACCTTGTTCTTCATACACCAACACCATACGCCCTTTATCACCCGTTTTATAAAGCAAAGCAGGATTTTCAATACTCAGCATAAAGAAATCCGATGAAGTATGTGCCGTTGCTCTAAAGTTTAGAGTTAAGGTATCGCGCTCTATAATGGAGGTTTGCCACATGCCTGTTTTAAGATCATTCATACCAAAAATCCCATTATTGGCAGCAAAAGCCAAAGTTTTATCTTTTAAAATTTCAAGCGTTCGGATACTAACATCGGCATAACGAAAAATACCCTCAACCTCAACGACGTTTACATTTTTAAGAATTAAATGTTCTTCGACGGTTATTGGTGAAATAGCCAAACTATCGTCGTGTATCACAACAGGCATTTCATCAATAGGTTCTAATGACGATTCGGTTGAAGTATCACGACCTTTTTTACAACTTAACACAAACAATACAAGGAAGAATGGTAAAATATGTTTCATCTAAAAATTTTTTATAAAAATAGGAATCTAGGCCAACTAACTAAAGCCATTTACTTAATAAAATAGTTAAAATTAAAAATGTCGTGAATTCGTAGCAATTAACGTAACTTTGCACCCTTATTATATTATACGATGCGAATACACAGAAATTTAAGCTTTGCGGTTATTGATGGTTTAACACTCATTTTTAACGAAGGGAAATATGCCGATAAGGTGATTCAACAACTTTTAAAACGCGATAAACGTTGGGGATCTCGCGACAGAGGTTTTGTTGCCGAAACCACCTACGACATTGTTCGCTGGAAACGCTTATATGCTGAAATTGCAGAAGTTAAAGCCCCTTTTGATCGCGACAACCTATGGCGTATGTTTGCCGTTTGGGCGACTTTAAAAGGTATTAATTTACCTGATTGGAAGTATTTTGAAAACACCCCTACCCGTAAAATTAAAGGACGTTTTGATGAACTTTCTCAAATAAGAAAATTTAAAGAATCGATTCCAGATTGGCTTGATGAAGTTGGTGAAAAAGAATTAGGAGCAGAATTTTGGACTAAAGAAATAGCAGCCCTAAACGAGCAAGCCGATGTTATTCTAAGAGTGAATACTCTAAAAACGACTAAAGAAAAATTACAAGCCGAATTATTCGATCTAAATATAGAAACCGAATTTATTAAAGGCTATCCAAGCGCTTTAAAGCTAAAGGAACGTGCGAATGTTTTTTCTACTGAAGCTTTTAAAAATGGCCATTTTGAAGTTCAAGATGCCTCTTCTCAACTGGTTGCCGAGTTTGCTAATGTTCAACCTGGTATGCGTGTGGTAGATACTTGTGCTGGCGCCGGTGGTAAAACACTTCACTTAGCTGCTCTTATGGAAAATAAGGGTCAAATTATTGCCATGGATATCTATGCCAATAAACTTCATGAATTAAAACGTCGTGCGAAACGTAATGGCGCTCACAATATAGAACCTCGTGCTATCGATTCGACTAAGGTGATTAAAAAACTTTACGATAAAGCAGACCGTGTAGTTATTGATGCACCGTGTTCTGGTTTAGGAGTTTTACGTAGAAATCCGGATGCTAAATGGAAGTTACAACCAGAATTTCTTGATAAAATAAGAAAAACTCAGCAGGATATTTTACAACAGTATTCTAAAATGGTTAAAGCTGACGGACAAATGGTATATGCTACTTGTTCGGTTCTACCTTCTGAAAACCAAGAGCAAGTTGCTAAGTTCTTAAAATCGGAAGCTGGAGCAAATTTCTCATTAATAAAAGACAAAAAAGTATCGGCTCATAAATCTGGGTTTGATGGTTTTTATATGGCTTTATTGGAGTGTAAGGCTTAGATTTTTACAAAAATAAACACTGTAAAAGTCCTTTTCAAGTTTTTAAAGGCGCATTCAGAATTTAGCTCAATTGAGTAATACTCAGATATTAAAAACCAAGAATTGATTAAATATCAGTCTTGGTTTTTTGTTTTTTTATCATTAGTGTCCGATAAAAGATTTAAAAAGCGGGATTTCCAAGATAGGATTTCCCGCTTATTTTGTATCTTGAAGTTATCACACATCCAAGATATGAATAAAAGTAAAAACTTTATCGGACACCCCATAATCAAACAGGTATTAAATTTCATTTTGCCCGAAGATGTTCATCGGACAGCCAAAAAGCACAACAGCGATCGCTATACCAAAAAGTTTACCACCTATGAGCATTTGGCCACTATGGTATTTACCGTGATCAGTGGCTGTAGCTCACTTCGTGAGGTTTCCAGTATTATGCTTGCCTGCGAGGGAAAGATCAACCATCTAGGACTCACGGACTTTCCAAAACGCAGTACCTTGTCAGATGCTAACAGGAGAAGAAGCTCTGAAGTATTTGCCGATATTTATCATTTACTCTACAAACGTTACCATCGCTTTTTATCGGACAGCAGACCCTTAGAACCTGCAGTGAAGAACCTTAAAATCGTTGATTCCTCGACCATACCCCTATTTAGTGACATTCTTAAAGGTGTAGGAAGGAACCCGCTCAACGGCAAAAAGAAAGGAGGTATCAAGATGCATACTATGATAAACGCCATGGAAGACGTTCCTTGTCTGATTAAGTTTTCAAGCGCGGCCACGCACGACCACACCTTTTTAAAAGACCTGGAACTCAAGAAGGGCTCTTATGTGGTTTTTGACAAAGGGTATGTGGATTATGAGCAATACCAAAAATGGACACTGGAAGATGTTTACTTTGTGACTCGGCAAAAGGACAATGCTCGCTATACAAGCCTTGAAGAGTTTGATATCTCCAATAAAGTGGACGATGCTGTCTTAAAGGACGAAAAAATAGGGCTTACGGACAAAAACGGCAATGCTTTTTCCCTGAGGAGAATCGCTTTTTGGCACGAAAAGCACCAAAAAGTTTATGAGTTCATCACTAATAATTATGATCTTGATGCAGACAAAATAGCCGACATCTATAAAAATAGGTGGCAGATTGAGACGATGTTCAAGCGGCTTAAACAGAACTTTCCGCTAAAGTATTTTTTGGGAGACAATCAAAATGCCATCGAAATACAAATCTGGGTCAGTTTGATAATCCAGCTCATTATGCTTGTGATCCAAAGAAAAACCCAAAGAAACTGGGCTTATTCCAATATGATGTCCGTCATACGATACCATTTGATGACATATATCGATTTGTTCAAATTCCTGAAAAACCCAGAAGCTAATTGGGAAGAGATTACAACCAAAAACATTGGGCAATTAAGCCTTTTTGACCCATAAGGAGGTTCTGTTTTCAAAATAAAGAGTGCGATCAATAAAAAAGGCCAACACCAAAGCTTTTTTAGCTAATTCTGTTTTTTATCGGACAACAATAAAAAATAAACAAAAAAAGCGCCCCGAAATAATTCGAAGCGCTTTTAAAAAAGGAGTTAGTCACTCGTAATAATAATTCTTAAAAACAATATTTATTTTCTTTAATAACTTTGCCCGCAATGATATTTCGTAATTCGATAATGTTAGGCATGTTCACGTATTTAATGTAGCGTTTTAGTCCCATGAGCATCATGCGTTGTTCATCGCCAGTAGAAAATGATATGATCGAATGTTTTCCTGCAGTTTCGATCACATCTATAGCATGAAATAAGTTAAGTTTTGCCATAGCGATTTGTGCTTTTACGTTTTCTTCGCCTTCTTTTTTGGCCATTTTTTCGGCACGAAGGATAGCCGATTCAGCCAGGTAGATTTGAATTAAAATATCTGAAGCAGCTAACATAAGTTGCTGTTGATGTTCTATTTCTTCACCGTATTTCTGAAGTGTGGCACCTGCAACCATTAAAAATAATTTTTTAAGGTTTTTGATGATGTTTTTTTCTTCCGAAAATAATTCTGAATAATCTGGTATTTCAAATGAAGGGATACCAACAAGTTCTTCTTTTACAGCCATGGCAGGAGTAAGTAAATCTACGTGACCTTTCATGGCTTTTTTAATAAGCATGCCTATAGAAAGCATACGGTTAATTTCATTGGTGCCTTCGTAAATTCTGGATATTCGAGCATCTCTCCAAGCCGATTCAATAGGGGTGTCTTCTGAAAAGCCCATGCCCCCAAATATTTGAATGCCCTCATCGGTACATTTTTGTATAAATTCTGAAACGGCTACTTTTAAGATGGAACATTCGATAGCATATTCTTCAACACCTTTTAATTCGGCTTCTTGGTCGGTGTCTTTGCCATTGTTTTTTCTTAGTTCAATGCGATCTTCAATATCTTTTGCAGCTCTATAACTTGCTGCTTCACCCACCCAACAATTGGTGGCCATTTCAGCAAATTTTTGTTTCATAGCGCCAAAACTTGAAATAGGTACTTTAAATTGAATGCGTTCGTTAGCGTATTTTACCGATTCTGTAATAACACGGCGCTGAGCATCTAAACAAGCAGCAGCAAGTTTAATACGGCCTACATTTAAGGCATTCATCGCAATTTTGAAACCGTTTCCACGGGTGGATAACATGTTTTCTACAGGAACAACGGTATCATTAAAAAATACTTGTCTTGTAGAAGAAGCACGAATACCAAGTTTGTGTTCCTCTTCACCTAAAGTAATGCCGTTAGGGTTTTCTGGATCGTATTCCACGATAAAACCTGTGATATTTTTGTCGTCTTCTATACGTGCAAAAACTATCATTAAGCTACAGAACCCTGCGTTAGAAATCCACATCTTTTGGCCTGTAATTTTATATGATTTACCATCCTCGGAAAGTACAGCTTTAGTTTTTCCGGAGTTAGCATCACTTCCTGCACTAGGTTCTGTTAAACAATAGGCTCCAAACCATTCGCCTGAGGCTAATTTAGGTACATATTTTTGCTTTTGTTCTTCGGTGCCGTAAAGGGTGATTGGCATGGTTCCAATGCCTGTATGGGCACCAAAAGCGGTGCTAAAAGAGCCTGTGGCCCCAGATATATAGTCGCACACTAACATAGTGTCAACAAAGCCCATGCCCATGCCTCCATAAGCTTCAGGTACGGAAATACTTAAAAAACCTAAGTCTGCAGCTTTTCGCATACAGGATTCGGTAAGTGCATAATCTTTTTGTTCAAATTGAGCCTTTTTTGGCCATACTTCGCGGTCAATAAACTCAGTAACCGCTTCTTTCATCATGAGTTGATCTTCATTAAAATCTTCTGGTGTGAATATGTCTTCGCAGTTCATTTCTTTTACTAGAAATTGTCCGCCACGTAAAATGTCTTTTTCTATTTCTTTCATTTGTTTAGTGGTTTTATAGATTCAAGGTTCAAGACCCAAGAATCAAGATGCTTGTAGTCTAGATTTAAAACTTGAAATCATTTTTTGTATTTCCTTTATTTTTTGTGCCAATTCTTTAAATTTCTCTTCTGATATATAATTTTCATTAAATGCCACATTCAACTGGGTTTCCCATTCGAAAGCAGAGCCCAAACTATGTTCTAAAAAATTAGCAAAATGTTTATTTGAGCTTTTACTTGTGCCTTCTGAAATGTTCGAGGGTATTGAAACAGCGCATCTATTCATCTGACTCATTAATCCATAAGTTTCAAACTTTGGAAATGTTCTCGTTATTTTATAAGATTCTGAAACGAGCATCATACGTACATTCCAGATTTTTAATTTCTTGAAATTATGCATAGTCTTGTTTCTTGGTTCTTTCAGTCTGCTTTCTTATTTCAAAAACTCAAAAACCCCACAAGCGCCTTGACCAGTTCCTACACACATGGTGACGGCTCCGTATTTTCCTGTCATATTTCTTTTGCGCATTTCGTCAAATAACTGAACAGAAAGCTTTGCACCTGTACAACCTAAAGGATGACCTAAAGCAATGGCGCCGCCATTAACATTGACTAAATCTGGGTTGAGGTCTAGTTCACGAATTACAGCAAGGGCTTGCGATGCAAAGGCTTCGTTAAGTTCTATAAGCTCTAAATCTTTTTGTTGTAATCCCGCTTGTTTAAGTGCTTTTGGTATGGCTTTTACTGGTCCGATACCCATAATACGTGGTTCAACACCTGCCGCAGCATAGTTTACTAGTCTAGCGATGGGTTCTAAGTTTAATTCTTTCACCATAGTTTCGCTCATAACCATAACAAAAGCTGCACCATCACTCATTTGCGATGAATTCCCTGCGGTTACACTTCCGCCTTGAGCGAAAACAGGACGAAGTTTGGCAAGTGCTTCTAGACTTGTTCCGGCACGAGGCCCTTCATCTTTAGTAACTGTATATGATTTATTTGCTTTTTTTCCGTTGGCATCAATATAGGTTTCATGAACTTCAATGGGTACTATCTGGTCTTGAAAACGGTTTTCAGCCTGTGCTTTTAAAGCTTTCATATGT
The DNA here is from genome assembly GCF_002893765.1 of Tamlana carrageenivorans. Taxonomy (NCBI): domain Bacteria; kingdom Pseudomonadati; phylum Bacteroidota; class Flavobacteriia; order Flavobacteriales; family Flavobacteriaceae; genus Pseudotamlana; species Pseudotamlana carrageenivorans. Next base: position 288,170 of record NZ_CP025938.1, read on the forward strand.
GAATGGTAAGCGAATTCATCTTGGTCTTCACGAGACACATTAAATTGATTCGCCACAGCTTCAGCGGTATTTCCCATACCCCAGTAATAATCTTCATGTCCAGCTTTTACGATATCATAATTCAGTTCAGGTTTGTAGCCTGTCATAGGAACAGCACTCATACTTTCAGCGCCACCAGCGATGATGCAATCGGCCATGCCAGCTTGAATTTTAGCGGTTGCAATGCCAATGGTTTCTATACCGGAAGAACAAAAGCGATTGACCGTAACTCCAGGAACTTCAACAGAGTTTAATCCCATTAAGGAAATTAAACGCGCTATATTTAAACCTTGTGAACCTTCGGGCATGGCGTTACCTACAATAACATCGTCTATACGATCTTTATCCAATTGAGGTAAGGCTTTCATCATGTACTGAATGGTTTCGGCAGCTAATTCGTCGGTACGTTTGAATCGGAAAACACCTTTCGGCGCTTTTCCAACAGCTGTTCTATATGCTTTTACTATATATGCTTGTTTCATATTAGCCCCCTAGCCCCGAAGGGGAATACCTATTAGGGGTCAATAGGATTTTATTAGTTATTTCTGATTATATTTTTCATGGTTACAAATTTTCACGCACCAGTTTTTACGTTCCCCCATTTGGGGGTAAGGGCTCTTCTAATTTCTAAGAGGTTTTCCTGTTTTTAGCATGTGCTGAATGCGTTCTAAAGTTTTACGTTCGGTACATAAACTTAGGAAAGCCTCGCGCTCTAGGTCCAATAAATATTGTTCGGTAACTAGAGTGGGTTCTGATAAGTCACCACCAGCCATAACATAGGCTAGTTTGTTAGCGATTTTTTGATCGTGTTCGCTTATAAAATTGGCTGCTTCCATAGAATCGGTTCCTACTAAAAACATACCAAGAGCTTGCTTGCCTAGAACTTTTACATCTTTACGTATTACGGGTTTGGTGTAGCCTGCATCGGCCATAATTCTGGCATGAGCTTTGGCTGTCGCTATTTGACGATCTTTATTCGTTACCACAATATCTTTTCCTTTTTGGAGTATGCCTAAATCGAAAGCTTCGTAAGCCGAAGTAGCCACTTTAGCCATGCCAATAGTGAGGAAATATTCCTGTAATACATTCAATTCAACATCTCCTTTTCTAAAGCTATCTGAAGCACGAAGGGCCATTTCTTTAGATCCTGCACCTCCTGGGATCACACCCACGCCAAATTCCACCAGTCCGATATAAGTTTCGGCAGCTGCTACAACTTTATCGGCGTGCATAGATAATTCGCAAGCACCGCCTAAGGACATGCCATGAGGTGCAGAAACTGTTGGGATTGACGAATAACGCATACGCATCATCGTATCTTGGAAATATTTTATCGCGGCATTAAGCTCGTCGTATTCTTGCTCTACGGCCATCATGAAAATCATACCAATATTAGCGCCTACAGAAAAGTTGGCACCTTGATTTCCTATAACGAGTCCGTCGAAATCTTTTTCAGCTATATCTACAGCTTTATTAAGTCCCGCTAAAACATCGCCGCCAATGGTATTCATTTTAGACTGAAATTCGCAGTTTAATATGCCATCACCTAAATCTTCAATAACAACACCCGAATTTTTGAATACTTCATTAGATTTTCTGATGTTATCTAGAATAATGAAAGCATCCTGTCCAGGAATTTTTTGTTGTGTTTTAGAAGGCACATCATAAAAATAGGTAGCGCCTTCTTTCACTGTATAAAAAGATGTATTTCCTAAGGCGACCATGTCATTGACCCAAGAAGCCGGTTCTGAACCTTCAGATTTGATAAGTTCTAAACCTTTTTCAACACCAATAGCGTCCCAAATTTGAAAAGGACCGTGTTCCCAGCCGAAACCAGCTTTCATGGCATCATCTATTTTGTAAATTTCATCTGAAATTTCAGGAATTCTATGTGATACATAAGCAAATAAAGCCGCAAAGGTTTTACGGTAGAATTCACCAGCTTTATCTTTCCCATTCACTAATATTTTGAACCTATCAATAACTTTTTCAATAGGCTTGGTGAGTTCTAAAGTGGCAAATTTCGCCGATTTTTTCTTTCTATATTCTAAAGTGTTAAGGTCTAGAGATAAAATTTCACTTTGGCCATCTTCATTTTTAATTTTCTTATAAAAACCCTGACCTGTTTTACTACCTAGCCATTTGTTTTCCATCATGGTGTCGATGAAATTAGGAAGTTTAAATAATTCCAAACGTTCATCGTTTTTACAATTTTCGGCAATGCCATTTGCTACATGAACGAGAGTGTCTAAGCCCACAACATCTACAGTACGAAAGGTTGCCGATTTAGGTCTGCCTATTACAGGACCAGTTAGTTTATCAACTTCTTCGATGGTTAAGTCCATACTTTTAACAATGTGGAATAAACTCATAATACTGAAAATACCGATGCGGTTTCCAATAAAAGCAGGTGTGTCTTTAGCGATTACAGATGTTTTTCCTAAATACTTTTCGCCATATTGGTTTAAAAATTCTACGACAGAATCTGCTGTTTTTGGACCAGGAATGATCTCAAACAGTTTTAAGTAACGCGCAGGATTAAAAAAGTGTGTACCACAGAAATGTTTTTGAAAATCATCACTACGACCTTCACTCATAAATTTTATGGGAATTCCAGAGGTGTTACTTGTAATAAGCGTTCCTGGGGTTCTGTGTTTTTCAAGCTTTTCAAAGACTTGTTTTTTGATATCAAGGCGCTCCACAACCACTTCCATAATCCAATCGACTTGTGACACTTTTTCAATATCATCTTCTAAATTTCCGGTGGTAATTCTGCTGGCAAAACTTTTGTGATAAATCGGAGAAGGAGAAGATTTTAATGCAGCGGATAAAGCCTCGTTAACGATACGGTTTCTTACCGATTTATTTTCAAGCGTTAGTCCCTGTGCTTTTTCTTTAGCATTAAGTTCGTTAGGAACGATATCTAGCAAAAGGACATCAACACCAATATTGGCGAAATGACATGCTATACCGCTACCCATGATTCCAGAGCCAATTATGGCTACTTTATTAATTCTTCTTTTGCTCATTATAGTTTAGCTATTGGGTTTATTTGTAGATTTTTTTGTTGCAAACCATCTGATTAATAACTTCGGCAACTTCGTAGAAATGATTTAATTGTTCTTCGGAGACGTTTTTACGAATGGCTTCATTAAAGATTAAAACTTTCTCTTTAGAGATATCCCTTTTTTCTAATCCGAATTCTGTGAGGGTAATAATAACACCTCTACCATCTTCAGGATTTGGTTTCCGTTCTATGAAACCTTTGGTTTCCATCGATTTTAATAGTCTCGATAAACTTGTGGCTTCCATACCCATTCTAGGGCCTAAAGCGGTTGAAGGGGTACCTTTTTCAGGATCTATACTCAATAGAGTAAAGCCTGTAGCCATGGTGCTGTCTATTTTTGCAGCTTCCTCATTATACATTTTTTGAACTGTTAACCAGGTCGTTCGTAATATATAATCAATGGTCTTGTCTTTCATGTTATATTTGGATGATTTTCCCAAATATAACAAATTTTATTATGCACGCATAGTAAGAAGCGTGGTATTTTGAAGAATAACTTTATTGAAATTATAAATTTTAAAATGATCTACGGTCTATAAATATCTTCGATAAGATCGTGATACATTTCAGAAATTACAGAACGACGTATTTTCATAGTTGGTGTGAGGTGTCCAGATTTAATAGACCACACGTCGGGAGTGAGTTTAAAAGATTTTATTTGCTCCCATTTGCCAAATTTTTTATTGCACGTATCGACTTCTCTTTGAATACGGTTAATGATAATTTCTGAATTAGCCATGGCCGCGGTATTGCTGGTATCCATATTGTGGTTTTTGCGTGCAATCCACTCTCTAATAAATTCAAAATTAGGCTGAATAAGTGCCGCTGGCATTTTCTCACCTTCGCCAATCACCATAATTTGTTCAATAAATCGGGATTGTTTCAAATCGTTTTCAAGTAGGGTGGGGATTACGTATTTGCCACCAGAGGTTTTGAACATTTCTTTCTTACGCCCAGTAATTTTTAAAAAGCCATCACTGTCAATTTCACCTTTATCTCCAGTATGAAAATAATCGCCTGTCATGACACTTGCTGTTTTTTCAGAATCTTTAAAATACCCCATCATGACGTTTGGGCCTTTAATTAGGATTTCGCCATCTTCAGCAATTTTTACTTCAACGTTATCAATAGGTTTTCCAACAGTTCCTATTTTAAACATGTTGTTGGCGTATTTTCCAACGGAAACTACCGGAGAGGTTTCTGTAAGTCCGTAACCTTCCATAATTTTCATCCCTGAAGCGCAAAATATTCTAGCTAAACGGGGTTGTAGCGCAGCGCTCCCAGAGACCATGGTATATAACTCACCTCCCAAAGCTTCCCGCCATTTGCTAAATATAAGTTTGTTGGCAATGCTAAGCTTAAATTCATACCAAGCGCCATTTTGCTTATAGGGTTCCCATATTTCGCCAAGGCCTACAGCCCAAAAGAAAAGTGCTTTTTTAATACCAGTAAGCTCGGTGCCTTTAGCCATAATTTTGTCGTAAACTTTTTCTAAAAGTCTAGGAACCACACTCATAAGGTTAGGTTTAATTTCTTTAGCGTTATCGGCAATTTTGTCAAGGCTTTCAGCATAATAAATCGATACTCCCGCATGCTGATAAATGTAAATCAACACGCGTTCAAAAATATGGCAAATAGGTAAAAAGCTTAAAATTCTGGTGTTTTCTCCCCGTATAGGTAGCCTGGGAATACTGTTTAAAACATTGCTTGTAATGTTCCAGTGTGAAAGCATAACACCTTTGGGTTTACCTGTAGTCCCGGAGGTGTAAATGATTGTAGCGAGATCGTTAGGTTTTACACTTTCTTTTCTAGCTTCAACCTCGTTTTGATTACCGGTGTCTGCCCCAAGGTCTAATAATTCAGAATAATGTTTACAGCCCTCGATAATATTAAAGGAATAAATTTCTTTTAATTTAGTACGTTGTTTAACCGTATTGACTTTTTCTAAAACTTCTTCATCAGAAACAAAGCAATAAATAGATTCACTATGATTTAATACATACTCATAGTCCTCGGCAGAAATGGTTGGATATATAGGAATATTCTGTGCGCCAACCTGCAATACACCAATGTCTACAATATTCCATTCGGTACGATTAGAAGACGAAATAACCGCTATTTTATCATTCTTATTAACCCCCAGTTTTAATAAAGCACGGCTTATCGCATTGGCTTTTTCAATATATTCTTGAGTTGAGGTTTTAACCCATTCGCCGTTGTATTTTGTAACTAAAGCAGAATCAGTTGGTTTATTTTCAAGTTGAAAATAAGGAAAGTCAAATAATCTGGTGATTTCAGTCATTTTATAGTTCTAGTATAGTGTGGTGTCTTGCAAATTATGAAATTAAATAAGAATTTCAAATAAGAATTTACAAGATAAGATAAACATTTGTTAAATTTTTCTACTAATTAATATTTACCCTAACTCCCCTGTTTTTAAAAGTGCCCGAAATTAAATAAAAATTATTTATGATGTTTTTTGCGAATCTTTTAGTTTTACGGCGGATAATTTGCGAATTATTAGGTTCTTTCGTTTAAATTTAATGACTCCTATTTGTGTAATTGAAAAAGTTTGAATTTATTAAAGTTTATTAATTGAATTTCAAACGTTTTCGAGATTTTAAAACCTCAATTTAATATAGAAACTGACAAATATCAGTTTATTAGTTTACATCAGGTCATACCTTTGTATACACATCATTGATGCTAAATTATATTTAGAAATATTAATATAAATAAACATGGAAGTAAAACAGTTTAAAAACGGAATTTGGGCGGAGACCATTAATGTTAGAGATTTTGTATTTCAAAACATTACCCCGTACCATGGTACTCATGATTTTTTAGTTGGACCAAGCGAGAAAACTAAAAAGCTATGGGAAGTTTGTAAAGTTGCGACCCTAGAAGAAAGGCAAAGAAACGGAGTTCGTTCGGTAGACACAGAAGTGATTTCTACAGTAAGTGCTTTTGAAGCAGGATACATCGACAAGGAGAATGAAGTTATTGTTGGTTTACAAACAGATGAGTTACTAAAGCGTGCTATGAAACCATTTGGTGGTTTTAAAGTGGTGCAAAAAGCTTTAGATGAGCAAGGTGTAAAACCGAATGAAAATTTAACTGAGTTATTTTCTAAATATGTAAAAACGCATAATGATGGTGTTTTTGATGCTTATAATGCTGAAATTAGAAAATTCCGTTCTTTAGGGTTTTTAACTGGATTACCAGATAACTACGCTAGAGGTAGAATTATTGGGGATTACCGTCGTGTGGCTCTTTACGGAATCGTTGCTTTAATTGAGGCTAAGAAAGCCGATTTAGAAAATATCACAGGACCAATGACAGAATCTGTTATTCGTTTACGTGAAGAGGTTTCAGAGCAAATAAAAGCTTTAAAAGAAATTCAACAATTAGGAGCTAATTACGGTTTAGAATTAGGTCGTCCTGCTGAAACTGCTAAAGATGCAGTACAATGGACATATATGGCTTATTTAGCAGCTGTTAAGGAACAAGACGGGGCAGCAATGTCTTTAGGTAATGTTTCTACGTTCTTAGATATTTATATAGAAAACGATTTAAAAGCAGGGTTAATTACCGAAGAGGAGGCTCAAGAGTATGTTGATCAATTCGTAATGAAATTACGTATGGTACGTCACTTAAGAATGGCGGCTTACGATGAGATTTTTGCAGGAGATCCAACTTGGGTAACCGAAGCTATTGGTGGTATGTTTGAAGATGGAAGAACTAAGGTGACTAAAACATCTTTCCGTTTCTTAAACACATTATACAACTTAGGCCCTTCACCAGAACCTAATATGACAGTTTTATGGTCTCAAGAATTACCACAAAACTTTAAAGATTTCTGTGCTAAAGTAGCTATTGACACCTCTTCAATTCAGTTTGAAAATGATAACTTAATGCGCGCAGAACGTGGTTCTGATGATTACGGAATTGCTTGTTGTGTATCTTACCAAAGCTTAGGGAAATCTATTCAGTTCTTCGGTGCACGTACTAACTTAGCTAAAACATTATTATTAGCCGTTAACGGTGGTCGTTGCGAGAATACTGGAAAACCTATGGTTGAAGGTATTAAAGAATTAGATGGTGAGTACTTAGATTTCGATGCAGTAATGGCTAACTTCAAAATAGCTATGAAAGAAGTGGCTCGTGTGTATAACGATTCTATGAATATTATCCACTACATGCACGATAAATATTACTACGAGAAAGCTCAAATGGCTTTAATTGATACTAATCCAAGTATTAATATTGCCTACGGTATTGCAGGTTTATCTATTGTAGCGGATTCACTTTCAGCGATTAAATACGCTAAAGTTAAGCCTATTAGAAATGAGGATGGATTAACCGTAGATTTTAAAATTGAAGGTGAGTTCCCTAAATATGGTAATGATAATGATCGTGTAGATACATTAGCTGCAAATGCTGTAGCCGATTTTAATAACGAATTGAAAAAATTACCAGTTTATAAAGATGCAGAGCCAACAATGTCTGTGTTAACCATTACATCAAACGTATCTTACGGTAAGAAAACAGGAGCTACTCCAGACGGTAGAGCTAGTGGCGTACCATTTGCACCTGGGGCTAACCCAATGCACGGACGTGATTGTAACGGTGCCATCGCATCATTAAACTCAGTATCTAAAATCGATTATAAAGATTCGTTAGATGGTATTTCTAATACGTTCTCAATGGTTCCTAAATCTTTAGGTTCTGATGAAGCTGATAGAATTGACAATCTAGCTACTATTATCGACGGATATTTCAGTAGAAATGCACAGCACTTAAATGTGAATGTGTTAGATAGAGAAATGTTAATGGATGCTATGGAGCGCCCAGAGGATTACCCTCAATTAACAATTCGTGTTTCTGGATATGCAGTAAATTTTGTTAGATTAACAAGAGAACAGCAATTAGAAGTGATTACACGTTCTTTCCACGAATCCATGTAGAGTTTTATTTATATTTTGAAAAAGCACCTGGGAATTAGTTTAAATACTGTATTTTTCAGGTGCTTATTTTTTTATTAAAATTGAAACATGACACAAAATAAAGAGAACATATTAAATGTACATTCTATAGAATCTTTTGGAACCCATGATGGCCCAGGAATTCGATTCGTGGTTTTTTTACAAGGTTGTAAACTGAAATGTTTGTATTGTCATAATCCAGATACCATTGAAACCTCTGGAGGGAAACCATATCAGATTGAAGAATTGGTAGACATGGTCCTAAAAGTGAAGCCTTATTTTGGTAAAAAAGGAGGCGTTACCGTATCTGGTGGCGAGCCCTTATTGCAATCTAAAGCTTTAGTAGCATTTTTTAAGCGGTTAAAAGAAGAGGGTATTCATACGAATATTGATACTAATGGCCGACTTTTAAACAGGTTTGCTAAAACCTTATTAGATGATTACACCGACTTAGTTATGTTGGATATTAAGCATATGACGGAGGAAGGTTACGAAGCCATAACAGGGCAACGCAATTTGGAAACTGCCTTCACCTTTGCTAAACACCGTGAAGTATCAGGAAAAGCCATGTGGTTGCGTTATGTTTTAATTCCTGAAATAACAAACAAACCCGAATTGCTACATGCTCTAGGGGAATACTTCAAAGATTATAAAACGATTGAAAAAATTGAAATTCAGCCTTACCATAAATTAGGAATTCATAAATGGGAAGCTCTAGGTTGGGATTATGAATTGAAAGATGCTCGCGAAAACACCTCGGAAGAGTTGAGTGTCGCAGTAGATATTTTAAAGCAATATTTTAAAGAAGTTAAGGTGAATTAAAATATTTAAACTTTTATTCTGATGATATAAAACGGTTTACGATAAAGTTGACCGTTTTTTTTGTGTAAAAAAAGATCATTTATCTGGTTTAGCTGATATTTATCAGTTAATGTTTTTTATGCTGAAATTATCTTTGTTTCGGAAAAAATACCCATATATGAGCACCTATAAAAAACTACATAAGCCTGCTTCAGAATTTGCAAGCAGAACAGATTATTTGAATCACGAATTGCAAATCATGAAGCCTAGGCGCTTTAGGATAAATTTACCTGGTAGAGATTTTAGATTTGAATGGGAGGATTTAGTACCCGCTTTTGCTGGTACTGTTGGTATTGTTGCTATGTATTCTTCGGTTATGATGGCCTGGGCCGAAGGTCTTACCGAGGCTTGGGATCATATAACACTTGGTAAAGCTTTCGCAATTGAGGTTACTCGTGTTGAAATGCTTATTCCTGCATTTTTGTTTGTAATTTTAGCATCCGGTTTTTTAAATCCGAGAGCAAACTTAGCAGGGAATCACGGACCTATGATTCCGCTTATTGCTAGTATAGCATTGGCAGGGGCCCACCCTTTAGCTTTGGCAATTTTAATTGGAGTCTTTGGCCTCTTGTTGAGTGTTTTTAAAGGAGGCTCCAGGTTGGTGAATTTAACAAGTAAAGGAGTTGCAGGTGGATTACTTATTTTTCTCGGTTTTACAGGGGGTATAGGGCAGATTGAAACCATACAAGCATGGAGTATGGGGCTTTCAAATCCTGAGTCTGGACCAGGTTCTATGGGGTATTTAGGGCTTATCATTTTAGGCGTTACTGTAATTGTTTATAGTTTGTTGGCCCGATTAGGAAAACGATGGTTGTCTATTCCTGCCTGTGCCATAATTGCTTTGTTAGTCGCTTTAATTGGAGGTGCTGGTTTCGATTTGCATTTCACGACTGAAATGGGAGTGCCTAACTTAAATCCTGTACATTGGTGGGGAAGCACCGAGCATGGTTGGATGTTAGGTATGCCTAATATGCAGCACTTTGTAGCATCATTGCCTTTTGCAATTTTAGCTGTGGCGATGTGGTCGCCTGACTTTTTAGGGCATCGTATTTTTCAAGAAATGAATTATCCGAAAAAAACGGAAAAAGTATTAATGGATGTCGACGACACCATGACCATGTGTTCTTTCCGTCAAATTGTAGGTACAGCCGTTGGTGGAGGAAATATAACGTCTTCATGGGGAACCTATATGATTCCTGCAGCTATTGCAAAACGACCAATTCCAGCCGGTGCTATATTATTAGGTTTAATGGTTATAGGTGTTGCCATATTAGGCTCACCAATGGATGTAGCTGTGTGGCCGCCGGTACGTTGTATAGCTTTGTTAGTAGGTGTGTTTTTACCTATGATTGAAGCGGGAATTCAAATGGTAAAAGAGAGTGCCTGCGCTCAAGCTGCTGGTATATGTATTTTTGCAGCTATGGTTACTAACCCAGTGTTAGCATGGGCATTAGCTATGTTTTTAGATAATAATGGATTGATTGGGGATAAAGCAAGAGCTAAAAAGCTATCTGTCGTAGATCGATTAGTTATACCGCTATCAATTCTTATAATTTGCTTAATGGCTATGTTTGCTGTTGGAATGCTACATTATAAATATGGTATTCCGGGACTTTTATGACGCTTTAAAATAAGCGTCTAATTGATGAAATAAAAGAGAGGCTGAATTCGTGTTTTACAACTTGAATTCAGCCTCTCTTTTTTATAATTTGTAATTAGTTATTTCTTCTCAATCCAAAGTCGCGCATTCACAAAAGCTTCTAACCATGGGGTTACTTCGTCTTTTCTGTTATCTGGGTAGTTTGCCCAGTTCCATTGGAACGTAGAACGCTCAATATGTGGCATAGTTACTAAATGACGACCTGTTTTATCACAAAGCATGGCTGTGTTATAATCGGATCCGTTAGGGTTATTTGGATAACCTTCATAACCATATTTAGCTACAATATGGTATTGGTCTTCTGCATAAGGTAAGTTAAATTTCCCTTCTCCATGTGAAATCCAAACCCCTAAAGTACTACCAGCAAGGCAAGAAAGCATTACTGAGTGGTTTTCTTGAATTTTTACAGAAGTAAACGAACTCTCGTGTTTTTGAGAATCGTTATGGTGCATTTTTCCGTGAATGTCATGTTCTGGATTAATTTCTTCCAGTTCCATAAATAACTGACAACCATTACAGATTCCTACAGAAAGCGTGTCTTCTCTTTTAAAGAAATTCTGTATCGCTTTATTCGCTTTTTCATTGTATTTAATGGCACCAGCCCAACCTTTAGCCGACCCTAAAACGTCGGAGTTAGAGAAACCACCAACAGCACCTAAAAACTGAATGTCTTCTAAAGTTTCACGACCAGAAATTAAATCGGTCATGTGTACGTCTTTCACATCAAATCCAGCTAAAAACATAGCGTTCGCCATTTCACGTTCTGAGTTAGATCCTTTTTCACGAAGAATAGCAGCTTTTGGACGTTTGCCAACTGGCGCTGTACTTTTCACGATGTCTGCCATCATACCTGTAAAGTTTTCAGGGAATGTGTATTGTAGCGGTTGATTTTTAAAATTATCAAAACGATCTTGCGCTAAACCATTTGCTGTTTGCTTTTGGTCTAATAAGAAAGATGTTTTATACCAAACGTCTCTGGTTTCAGCAATGTTGAACGTGAACGTATCGTCGTTATTTTTAATGTTAAGGTTCCCAGTGTCATTAGCAGAACCAATGTTGAAGAACTCAATGTTGTTTTCGGCTAAAACCGTTTCTACCGAAGCATCCGCTTGGAAAACTAATCCGCTGTTTTCAGCAAATAAAACCTTGATAGAATCTTCTTCGTTTAAAGCAGAAAGGTCTAAATCGGCACCTAAATTTACATCAGCAAAACAAAGCTCTAATAAAGTGGTAATTAAACCACCAGAAGCCACATCGTGCCCCGCTTGTATTTTATCCGCTTTAATTAAATCTTGAATGGTGTTGAAAGCTGTTTTAACAAAAGCAGGATTCTTCACGTCAGGCGCATCGCTACCAATAGCATTTAATACTTGGTTGAAAGAACTTCCACCTAGTTTAAAGTCATCTTGAGAGATGTTAATGTAGTAAATATTCCCACCGTTTTGTTTTAAAACAGGCTCTACCACCTTAGTGATATCGTTACAGTTAGCTCCTGCAGAAATAATAACCGTACCAGGAGAAATCACATCACCATCAGGGTATTTTTGCTTCATTGAAAGCGAATCTTTACCTGTTGGCACATTCACACCTAAGTCGATCGCAAATTCCGAAACTGCTTGAACAGCTTCATATAAACGTGCATCTTCACCTTCATTTTTACAAGGCCACATCCAGTTTGCCGAAAGCGAAATGGATTGTAAGCCATCCTTTAATGGCGCCCAAACCATATTGGTAAGCGATTCGGTAATCGAGTTTCTACTTCCTGCTTGTGGGTTGATTAATCCAGAAATAGGGGAGTGCCCAATGGTTGTTGCTACACCTTCTTTACCTTTAAAATCTAAGGCCATAACGCCCACGTTGTTTAAAGGAATTTGTAACGGACCAACACATTGTTGTTTCGCTACTTTACCACCAACACAACGGTCTACTTTATTTGTTAACCAATCTTTACAAGCTACAGCTTCCAGTTGTAATACTTGATTTAAGTAGATTTGTAAGTTTTTGGTTTTATATCTTGAGTTTTTATATTTTCTAGTAACGGTTTTGTCTGTTAAAACAGTTTTTGGAGAACTACCAAACATATCCTCTAGCGGTAAATCCATTGGCGTATTTCCTTTGGTTTTAGACTGAAACGTAAAACGGTCGTCGCCGGTAACATCACCTACAGTGTACATAGGTGAACGCTCGCGATCGGCAATTTTGTGTAAGGTTTCAATATGTTTTTCGGCAATCACTAAGCCCATACGCTCTTGTGATTCGTTGCCAATAATTTCTTTGTCTGATAAGGTCGGATCGCCAACTGGAAGCGCATCTAAATCGATTTTTCCACCGGTGTCTTCAACCAATTCCGAAAGACAGTTTAAGTGTCCGCCTGCACCGTGATCGTGAATCGAAACGATAAAGTTTTCATCACCTTCCACCATACCACGAACGGCGTTAGCAGCACGTTTTTGCATTTCCGGATTCGAACGTTGTACCGCGTTTAATTCAATTCCTGAAGCAAACTCACCTGTATCGGCCGATGATACCGCAGCACCACCCATTCCAATTCGGTAATTTTCACCACCAAGAATAACTATTTTATCACCTGCTTTAGGGGTGTCTTTTAAGGCTTGGTCTGCTTTTCCATAACCAATACCACCCGCTTGCATAATCACTTTATCAAAACCTAAACGTCTGGCAGCAGCATCGCTTGCCGACGTGTTTTCATTATGCTCGAAAGTCAATACAGAACCTGTAATTAGTGGCTGACCGAATTTGTTACCAAAATCGGAAGCACCATTGGATGCTTTTATTAAAATATCCATTGGGGTTTGGTATAGCCAATTTCTAGCTTCAAACTTTTGTTCCCAAGGTCTGTTTTCTTCTAATCTTGAATAAGACGTCATGTAAACCGCTGTTCCAGCTAAAGGAATAGAACCTTTTCCGCCGGCTAATCTATCACGAATTTCACCACCCGAACCAGTTGCAGCACCGTTAAAAGGCTCAACAGTAGTAGGGAAGTTATGAGTTTCCGCTTTAAGCGAAATCACAGAGTCGAAATCTTTAGTTTCGTAAAAGTCAGGAATATCGGCACGTTTCGGTGCAAATTGCTCCACTTTTGGGCCTTTAATAAAAGCCACGTTATCTTTATAAGCCGAAACAATATCGTTAGGATGTTGTTTCGATGTTTCTTTAATTAACTTAAATAAAGAGGTTGGTTTTTCTTCGCCATCAATCACAAAGGTTCCGTTAAAAATTTTGTGACGACAGTGCTCTGAGTTCACTTGCGAAAATCCGAAAACTTCAGAATCGGTTAACGGGCGACCAATTTTTTTAGCCACACCTTCTAGATAAGCCACCTCTTCATCACTTAAAGATAAACCCTCTTGCGTATTGTAAGCAGCAATATCTTCAATATTTAAAATCGCTTCAGGCTGAATATCAATAGTAAAGGAGTCCTGATTTAAACCCTTAAATTTTTCCGAAATCATCGGATCAAAATCTTTAAAGTTTTCAGCGACAGCTTGAAATTCTTCAATTCTAATAATGTCCGAAATCCCCATATTTTGAGTGATTTCCACAGCATTCGTACTCCAAGGCGTAATCATAGCAGCTCGTGGCCCAACAAAAAACGCATCCAACGCTGTTTCTTCTATTTTTGGCTGGTTGCCAAACAACCATTCCAGTTTGGTAATGGTTTCGGTTGATAATTCTTTTGTTGTTTGAACAGCAAACACTTTGCTGGTTACGTTTCCAAAGAAATGAATCATTATGTCTCTATTTGTATAGTTAAAAAAGAAAGCACAAAATTAGTGTTTTTTAGCGGATTTCTACCTAAAAATATAAGCAAGGAAATTTTACTTGTTTACGAAGTTTTAAACAGGGTAAAAGTGGTGGTTTTTCTATGGGCGTTACCCAAGGGTCGCGCTTTCCTCTATATCTTTTTAAAAGGGTAACCCGTTGTGCATTATGATTTAAAAGAAAAAAGTTGTTCATCTTACTGAAAATCAGTAAATTGATTTAACTACAAATCATTAATAATGAACAACTTGAGTGCAAATTACGAAAGAATATTGGAAGTATTAAGAAAAATATCGAAAGAACAACTTTTAAGTTATCAAAGACGACAACCAAAGCTTAGTGATTTAGAACTTATCAGTTTGAGTCTTACTGCCGAATTTATGGGAATAGATAGTGAAAATGACCTTTTTAGAAAACTTCCAGATTCCCTATTATCAAAAATAGAGAGAAGTGTCTACAATAGAAGAAGACGAAAACTAGTTAATAAGCTCAACAGTATCAGGTTAAGCTTAGCTTCCCATTTTAATGAATTTGAAGATTATTTTGTAGTAGATAGTATGCCTTTAGAAGTTTGTAAATTATCACGCAGTTCTCGTTCAAAGATTTGTAAAGAAAACACTTATGCATTTCCAGATAAAGGTTATTGTGCAGCTCAAAGTTCTAATTATTACGGTTATAAACTGCACGCTGTTTGTTCTGTAAATGGTGTCTTTCAAAGTATCGATTTGAGTCCAGCATCTGTACACGATATTAATTATCTTAAAGATATTAAGATGCAAATAAGCGATTGTACATTAATTGGTGATAAAGGCTATTTATCAACAGAAATACAGCTTAACTTGTTTGAAACCTGTAATATAACGCTAAATACACCTATGAGAAGCAATCAAAAAAATTACAAAGTACAGCCTTATGTATTTAGAAAAAAGAGGAAAAGGATAGAAACATTATTTTCACAACTTTGTGACTACCTTATTGCTCTAAAAAGCGATATGGCCAACACACTTGATCCAATGGACCTAAAACAAATTATCAACTTAAAACAAGATGGTTATAGTAACCGTCAAATTGGAGCCACACTTGGCATTTCCCGCAACACTATAAATAGCTATATACACCTATTTAAAGGTAGTGGTTATAGTTTTAAGGAGTTATTAAAGCTAGACAACCACACCCTAGAAAAGCTCTTTACATCTCATACAACCATAAATAACAAACGCTATGATGAATTGATGCTTTATTTTGAAAGTATTAATAAGGCTCGGAACCACCCAGGATTTACTTTTTTGTACCACTACACAGAATATAGTCAAAAGGTTAAAGACCCTTATAGTTACACTCAATTCATGGAGCATTACCATCGTAAATATGCCAAGATCAAGGGATCTATGAAACTTGAACACGAGGCAGGGAAAGAGATGTTCGTGGACTTTGCTGGAAAAAAACTTCAGATAGTAGACAAAATCACAGGCGAGATACTTCCAGTAGAGGTCTTTGTTGCCATCCTCCCTAACAGTCAGTATACCTATGTTGAGGCTTGTATGAGCCAAAAGCGTGAAGATTTTATAAGTTGTTGCGAAAACGCCCTTCATTTCTACGGGGGGAGTACCCAAGGCCATCGTATCAGACAATCTAAAATCAGCCGTTACCAGATCTAGTAGATACGAAGCTCAGGTTAACCGTAGTTTTAAAGACTTTGCCCGCCATTACAACTGCGTGGTCAATCCAACGCGTAGTTACTCCCCTCAAGATAAAGCGCTGGTGGAAAACGCGGTGCATCTAGCTTATCAACGGATTTATTATCCCCTTCGGGAAATGACCTTTTTTTCTTTAGCAGATCTAAACAAAGAGATAAAACTTCTGCTAGAGTGCTACAACAACCTATTATTCCAACGCAAAGAAGCTAGTCGTCTGGAGCTCTTCCAAAGCGTCGAACGAGAGTATCTAAAACCCTTAAGCAGTACACGCTACGAGATAAAAGAATATAGAAGAGCTAAGGTTCAGAAAATAGGCTATATCTATTTTTCACCAGATAAGACTTACTACAGCGTTCCATATCGTTACATTGGCAAGGAAACCACGCTACACTATACCAAAGGCATGGTAGAGGTGTATTATAATCAACAGCGCATAGCTATACACCAACGTAGCGGTTCCAAAGGCGCATACATAACCAACAAGGATCACCTTAGTAGTTCTCATAAACAATACAGCCAGTGGAGTCCGCAATACTTTAAGAACAAGGCAGCTGTCCATGGTAGTTATGTTGCAGCATGTGTCGAGCGGATTATTGCTGCGTTGGATTATCCTGAAACAGGGTATAAAAGAGCTATGGGCGTTATACAACTCCATAAGTCTTATGGCTCCCAAAGGTTAGATAATGCTTGCAAAAGAGCCATACAGGCTGATGCTGTAAGCTACAACAGGATAACCAACATACTGAAGAATAATCTAGATCAAAGCTCCTTATTCCTACAAGAAGAAACAGACCGAGGTTCTCATATCCCCAAGCATGCGAACATCCGTGGGGCATCCAATTATAAGTAAAAACAACACGAAAAAATCACTTAAATTTTATACATATATGAATACAAATCACACCATCGAAAAACTCAGAAAAATGAGATTAACAGCTATGGCTGAACTCCATCACAACCACCTTAGTGATAACCGAATAGAGGGTCTTACGCCAGATCAATATCTAGCATTGCTTACCGATCACCAATGGGAAGACCTTCAGAATAGAAAGATAAAAAGGCTTACAACGCAAGCAGCCTTTAAGCAGGGAGCTACACTTACAGATATTAATTACCTGCACAACAGAAGCTTGGACAGAAATATGTTCGAGCGTTTGGCTACTCTAGATTTTGTACAAAAAAAGGAAAACTTGATTATCACAGGATCCTCTGGAGTGGGTAAAAGTTATATAGCTCAGGCATTGGGACATCAAGCTTGTATGATGAATAAAAGAACCCTATACACAAATACTGCTAGACTGATGAAACGATTAAAACTAAGTAAAGTAGATGGCACTTACCTTAAAGAACTTGCAAAACTATTAAAAGTAGATCTGCTTATCCTTGATGATTTTGGTTTACAGAGCTTCGACAATCAGGACAGAGAGGCGCTTATGGACATAATCGATGAAAGACATGATAAAAAAGCAACGATTGTAGCTTCACAAATACCTGTATCCGCTTGGTACGATATTATCGGCGAAAGCACTATCGCTGATGCGATACTAGATCGTATTGTAAATTCATCGCATAGGATAAACCTTACTGGAGAATCCTTGAGAAAAGGTAAGTTGAAAGAACAGTATTAATTAAATTTAACTATTGTTGTCCGATAAAAAACAGAATTAGCTAAAAAAGCTTTGGTGTTGGCCTTTTTTATTGATCGCATTCTTTATTTTGAAAACAGAACCTCCTTATGGGTCAAAAAGGCTTAATTGCCCAATGTTTTTGGTTGTAATCTCTTCCCAATTAGCTTCTGGGTTTTTCAGGAATTTGAACAAATCGATATATGTCATCAAATGGTATCGTATGACGGACATCATATTGGAATAAGCCCAGTTTCTTTGGGCTTTTCTTTGGATCACAAGCATAATGAGCTGGATTATCAAACTGACCCAGATTTGTATTTCGATGGCATTTTGATTGTCTCCCAAAAAATACTTTAGCGGAAAGTTCTGTTTAAGCCGCTTGAACATCGTCTCAATCTGCCACCTATTTTTATAGATGTCGGCTATTTTGTCTGCATCAAGATCATAATTATTAGTGATGAACTCATAAACTTTTTGGTGCTTTTCGTGCCAAAAAGCGATTCTCCTCAGGGAAAAAGCATTGCCGTTTTTGTCCGTAAGCCCTATTTTTTCGTCCTTTAGGACAGCATCGTCCACTTTATTGGAGATATCAAACTCTTCAAGGCTTGTATAGCGAGCATTGTCCTTTTGCCGAGTCACAAAGTAAACATCTTCCAGTGTCCATTTTTGGTATTGCTCATAATCCACATACCCTTTGTCAAAAACCACATAAGAGCCCTTCTTGAGTTCCAGGTCTTTTAAAAAGGTGTGGTCGTGCGTGGCCGCGCTTGAAAACTTAATCAGACAAGGAACGTCTTCCATGGCGTTTATCATAGTATGCATCTTGATACCTCCTTTCTTTTTGCCGTTGAGCGGGTTCCTTCCTACACCTTTAAGAATGTCGCTAAATAGGGGGATGGTCGAGGAATCAACGATTTTAAGGTTCTTCACTGCAGGTTCTAAGGGTCTGCTATCCGATAAAAAGCGATGGTAACGTTTGTAGAGTAAATGATAAATATCGGCAAATACTTCAGAGCTTCTTCTCCTGTTAGCATCTGACAAGGTACTGCGTTTTGGAAAGTCCGTGAGTCCTAGATGGTTGATCTTTCCCTCGCAGGCAAGCATAATACTGGAAACCTCACGAAGTGAGCTACAGCCACTGATCACGGTAAATACCATAGTGGCCAAATGCTCATAGGTGGTAAACTTTTTGGTATAGCGATCGCTGTTGTGCTTTTTGGCTGTCCGATGAACATCTTTGGGCAAAATGAAATTTAATACCTGTTTGATTATGGGTTGTCCGCTAAAGTTTTTACTTTTATTCATATCTTGGATGTGTGATAACTTCAAGATACAAAATAAGCGGGAAATCCTATCTTGGAAATCCCGCTTTTTAAATCTTTTATCGGACACTAATGATTATTTTTAAAGAAAAAAATGAAACGACTCCTTACCCTGAGCTTCTTTTGTATTTTACAACTTGGTTTTTCTCAAACTTCCGAAAAAATATATAAAATAATTGATGCGGTTTCTGAAGAACGTATTGAAAAAGACATTCAAACACTAGTTAATTTTGGCACGAGAAATACCTTTAGCGATACCATTTCTAATACCAGAGGAATTGGTGCCGCAAGACGTTGGATTAAATCTGAATTTGAAAATATTTCGGAGTCATGTCATAATTGTCTAGATGTTTTTTATCAAAAAGATTTTGTGACTAAAAAAGGGAATAGCCGCGTACCACATG
The DNA here is from genome assembly GCF_002893765.1 of Tamlana carrageenivorans. Taxonomy (NCBI): domain Bacteria; kingdom Pseudomonadati; phylum Bacteroidota; class Flavobacteriia; order Flavobacteriales; family Flavobacteriaceae; genus Pseudotamlana; species Pseudotamlana carrageenivorans. The sequence continues at coordinate 307,616 of NZ_CP025938.1, forward strand.
ATGCTTGGGTTGTTAATGTTTTGGCGATACAAAAAGGCACAAAATATCCTAACCGCTACATTATAATGAGTGGCGATATCGACTCGAGAGCTAGCGACACTATGAATTTCACTACTGATGCGCCTGGTGCAAACGATAATGCTTCTGGAATGGCCGGAACTATTGAAGCTGCCAGAGTTTTAAGTGAATATAAGTTTGAAAATAGTATAGTTTATGTCGGGTTATCTGGTGAAGAACAAGGTTTATTTGGTGGTGCAGGTTTAGCGCAATATGCAAAAAATAAGCATTGGGAAATTATTGGTGTTTTAAATAACGACATGATTGGAAATATTAAAGGAATTGATGGCGTTATAGACAACAGAACCTTTAGAATATTTTCTGAACCCGTCCCGCCAACCGAAACAGAGCGCCAAAGAACGTTACGAAGATTTTATGGCGGCGAAGTAGATGGTATTTCACGCCAACTAGCACGATACATCTATAAAACAACAAGAACCTACATGCCTGAAATGAACCCAATGATGGTTTACAGGCTCGATCGTTTTGGTCGTGGTGGACATCATCGTCCGTTTAACGATTTAGGTTATGCGGGCATAAGAATTATGGAAGCTCATGAAAACTATACCCAACAACATCAAGATATTAGAGAAGAAAACGGTATTAAATATGGCGATATAATTGAACATGTTAATTTTGGTTATGCAAAAAAACTTACTGCGGTAAATGCTATTACTATGGCGAGCTTAGCTGCTGCCCCTCCTGCTCCTAAAAATGTAGCCATTGGCGGTATTGTTGAAGCCTCGGTTAAATTAAAGTGGGATAAAATTAAAGAAGCCAAAGGCTATAAAATATATTGGCGCGATACCACCTCGCCTACTTGGGATTATAGTCGTTATGTGGGTGATGTTTCTGAATTTATGCTTCAAGGTATCGTTATCGATAATTTCTATTTTGGGGTGGCTTCCGTTGGAGAACAAGGTTTTGAAAGTGTTGTTACATTTCCTAACAGCATTATTAAAAACTAAAACCCCCTTTTAACTTAATCATTAAACCAAAATTGCGACATGAAAAATCGTTTATTCCTTATCTATATTTTTTCATTATTAGCTTTTTTTTCCGCGAAAGCGCAAAGTCTTTTTTCAGATAATGTCACATTCACAAGGCAGGACTCATTACGAGGAAGTATTACACCAGAGCGCGCTTGGTGGGATTTAACGTATTATCATTTAGATATTAAAGTAAATCCAGGCACTAAATTTATTTCAGGAAAAAACACCATACAGTATAAAGTTTTAAAGACGAACCAAATCATACAAATCGATTTGCAAGCCCCTTTAAAAATTACAGAAGTACTTCAAAATGGTAAAAAACTACAAGTAAAAAAGGATGGCAATGCACATTTCATCAGTTTAAAAAAAGAACAAAAAACCGGAAGTATTGAAAGTATAGAGGTGCATTACAAAGGGCATCCAAAAGAAGCCGTTAACGCCCCTTGGGATGGCGGCTTTTCATGGAAAAAGGATAAAAACGGTAACGATTTTGTAGCCACATCCTGCCAAGGTTTAGGTGCGAGCGTTTGGTGGCCCTGCAAAGATCATATGTACGACGAGGTAGACAGCATGCTTATTAGTGTAAATGTCCCAAAAAACCTTATGGATGTTTCTAATGGGCGACTAAGAAAAGTAGAGCAACATGGGAGTTCAAAAACCTATACCTGGTTTGTAAATAACCCCATTAATAATTACGGGGTTAATGTGAATATGGGCGATTATGCACACTTTTCTGAAGTTTATAATGGGTTAAAAGGCCAATTAGATATGGATTATTATGTGCTTAAAGACAATCTTGAAAAAGCAAAAGTTCATTTTAAAGATGCACCCAAAATGATGAAAGCTTTCGAACATTGGTTTGGGCCTTATCCGTTTTACGAAGACGGTTACAAACTTGTTGAAGTCCCTTATTTGGGTATGGAACACCAAAGTTCTGTAACCTATGGAAATCACTACAAACAAGGTTATTTAGGAAGTGACTTATCTGGCACGGGCTGGGGATTAAAATTTGATTTTCTTATCATTCATGAATCAGGTCACGAATGGTTTGCGAATAACATTACGAATAAGGATATTGCTGATATGTGGATACACGAAAGTTTTACCGCATACTCTGAATCGCTATTTTTAGACTATTATTACGGAAAACAAGCGGCTTCGGAATATATGATTGGTACGCGTAGAAATATTTCCAACGACAAACCCATTATTGGCAAATACCATGTAAATAATGAAGGATCTGGCGACATGTACTACAAAGGCGCTAACATGCTTCACACCCTTCGACAACTTATTGAAGACGATGAGAAATGGCGAAAAATCCTCGTTGGAATGAATAAAACCTTCTACCACCAAACGGTAACAACCCTGCAAATTGAAAACTATTTAAGTCAAAATTCTGGCATTGATCTTTCGCCATTCTTTAATCAGTATTTAAGAACCATACAAATCCCTACTTTAGAATACCGTATAGACGACAGCGTCTTAAAATATCGTTGGACCCATATTGTTGAAGACTTTGATATGCCTCTTCAAATTACCATAAATAACATGGAACAGTGGCTATACCCTAATTCGGAATGGAAAACTTTAAACAACGAAAAACCGATTTCGACATTTAATGTAGATGAAGATTTCTACGTAAACACAAAAAAGCTTTAAATTTTGAATGCGATTCAGGAAGCGTATTTTGAAAGGGATACCGATTGGTTTGATTGGCTTGTTAAAAATCACAACAAAGAAAAAGGGGTCTACTTGATTTTTTACAAACTAGAAACCAACATCCCCACCATGCGTTGGGAAGAGGCTGTAAAAGTAGCCTTATGCTTTGGTTGGATAGACTCCAAAGTACAAAGCTTAGGTGACGGCAAAAGACGTCAATATTTTTGTCAGAGAAACCCTAAAAGCAGCTGGAGTGCTATCAATAAAAAATAAGTAAACGAACTCATTGAGGCTAACTTAATGCAGGAATCTGGATTTAAGGCTATTGAAATAGCTAAAGAGTCGGGAGCCTGTACCGTCATGGACGATGTTCAAAACGGCGTTATTCCAAAAGAACTTCAAGACGCATTCAATAAAAATCCACAAGCCTATAAAAATTATAAAAACTTCGCTAAGGGCTACCAAAAATCGTATTTATTTTATCTCGAAAGTGCTAAGCGAGAAGCCACCAAAAAGAAAAGAATAAACAAAATTATAGAACTTTGTGAGGCAAATAAAAAGATGCGTTAGTTTGAGGCTTGAGGCTTGAGGCTTGAGGCTTGAGGAAAGTTAAAAAAATCTGATAAAAGACTAAATTGAAATAAAATATATCGCACAAAAAAACCCAAGATCTTCACCTTGGGTTCACGCACTAATATTACTAAGATGTTAGGTTTATCGCAATCGATCTACAGATTTTACAAGATCTTCATCCTTCTTGATGGCCTTATTGGCTAAAGCTAAAAATACGATAGAAACAATAGGGAGAAGCATCCCAATACCTTTCTCAGAAACCGCCGTTTCTCCAGATACATTTAGAGATAAATACACAAAAAATCCTAATAAAAAAAAGTTTAATATGATGTTAAGGCGTCCCAACATAAACTGAGACTTCCTATTTTTGTAACGCAAGATAGAGGTTATAGAAAAAAGCGCTGAGGTTAAAAACATAAAGTAAATGTATGTGGTGTCATCGGCGTAAACTTTTACCCCATCGACAGTTTCCCACAAATTAAAGACAAAAATTAGTCCTCCAGAAACTCCAGCTGCTAGTAATAAATATATGGTTTGTATACGTTGTAACATATGATTTTTCTACTCTAAAAGGCAAAAATAAAAGAATTAATGCAATAAAATAAAATAAAGTTGTATAATTGCATTAATAATTCTCAACAGTCGCAATTACAAGCGATTAAATCTTCAGAATAAATTCATTTTTTCAAAATAACACAAGTTAGTGTTCGATAACAACATATTCAATTAAACATCAATGTTTGAAATTTCACAATTAAAAGAAAAAAAGCTAGCTGATTTACAGGAAATTGCTAAGAAATTGAACGTTCCTAAATTTCGTTCATTAAAAAAATTAGATCTTGTATACCAAATATTAGATCAGCAAGCTGCAGACCCTAAAGCGGTTAAAGCAGCTGTAACACCAATAGAACCTATTGAACCAGCTAAAAATATAGAGGAAACGGACACAAAAACGGCAAAGCCAGCTGCTAGAAAACCTAGACAACGTGTTCAGAAAATAGTTAAAAACACCCCTCAAAAAGCAGAAGAAACTACTGCAGCACCAACCGATAATAAAGTGGAAGCTCCCGTTTCAGAACCAGTTAAAACCGAAACGGCTCCAAAACCACAAAAGGAAGCTTCAAAGCAAGACAATAGTTCGAAACCAAAAAAGCAAAACGATACGTCGGGTAATAAACAAGCTTCTAGAAATCAAAATAACCCAAATCAAAACAATCAGAATAAAAATCAACACAGAAACCAAAAAAATGGTAATGTTGATAAAGGCAATAAAGACAACAGAAACCGTTACCGTGAGCCTGATTTCGAATTTGATGCTATCATTGAAAGCGAAGGTGTTTTAGATATCATGCAAGATGGATATGGCTTTTTACGCTCTTCAGATTACAACTATTTATCATCACCAGATGATATTTATGTGTCTCAATCACAAATTAGATTATTTGGTTTAAAGACTGGTGACACCGTTTTAGGTCATGTGCGACCGCCTAAAGAAGGTGAAAAATACTTCCCTTTAATTAAGGTAAGTAAAATTAATGGTCAGAATCCAAATGTCGTTAGAGACCGTGTATCATTTGAACATTTAACGCCACTTTTCCCGCAAGAAAAATTCAATATTGCTGAAAAACAAAGTACCATTTCTACGCGTATTATGGATTTATTTGCACCTATAGGTAAAGGACAACGTGGTATGATTGTTTCGCAACCAAAAACAGGTAAAACCATGCTTTTGAAGGATGTGGCGAATGCCATTGCTGCCAATCATCCTGAGGTGTATCAAATGATTTTATTAATTGATGAACGTCCTGAAGAAGTCACAGATATGCAGCGTAACGTTCGTGGTGAAGTCATTGCTTCTACTTTCGACAAGGAAGCACATGAGCATGTAAAAATTGCGAACATCGTACTAGAAAAGGCAAAACGTTTAGTTGAATGTGGACATGATGTAGTTATTTTATTAGACTCTATCACTCGTTTAGCTCGTGCTTATAACACGGTACAACCAGCATCTGGAAAAATATTAAGTGGTGGTGTTGACGCGAATGCTTTACACAAACCAAAACGTTTCTTTGGTGCTGCTCGTAATATCGAAAATGGTGGTTCTTTAACTATTATCGCTACCGCACTTACCGAAACAGGTTCTAAAATGGATGAGGTTATTTTTGAAGAATTTAAAGGAACTGGTAACATGGAACTTCAATTGGATAGAAAAATTTCTAACCGTAGAATTTTCCCTGCTATCGATTTAACCTCTTCAAGTACGCGTCGCGACGATATTTTATTAGATGACACCACAGTGCAACGTATGTGGGTAATGCGTAAGTATCTTGCCGACATGAATCCTGTTGAAGCCATGGAGTTTATTAACGAACGCTTCAAACAGACTAAAAACAATGAAGAGTTTTTAATTTCTATGAACGGATAAATTTTAAAAACATAAAATAGTATCGCCCTGACAAAACTGTTAGGGCTTTTTTATGTTCTTGATTAATTGCACAATAAATCACAAGTAATTTATACGCCTTATAGCATAATAGAAGTTAGAGCTCCCTTTAAAACAAAATATCAGTCATGACCAATAAAATACGCTTACTATTCTTAACCTTAACGTGCACAACGACCATGTTCGCTCAATTATCTTCTCATAAAAAAGAAGCGGTTAACCGAGTAGAAATGCAATATTTACTATACACACCTTCACAAAATAACGAGCAGTCCCCACTTGTTATTTTTTTACATGGTGGTGCAGAAAGTGATACAGATTTAAATGTCGCCAAAGCTCACGGCATACCAAAACGTATTGCAGAGGGTAAAGATTTTCCTTTTTATGTTTTTGCTCCACTTAACCCCAATAAAAAAGGTCTTTGGGACGATCGAACGATTCATAAGATGGCTATGAGTTTAGCAGACTCGCTACCTATTGACAAAAAACGCATCTATCTCGCTGGACTTAGTCGTGGTGGTGATGGCATATGGCGTATGGCTGTGAACAACCCTAAAACCTATGCTGCGATGATTTCGGTGTGTGCGGCAGATATTCCAATGATTTATTTAAAATGGGCTAAAAACCTTCCAGTATGGTTTTTTCATGGCGAAAAAGATACTGTTGTTCCCGTAGAACAAACCAAAGAAGCCTATAATACCTTAAAAAAACTAAACCAAAATACTAAACTAACTTTGTACCCAAATGCGACTCACGATAGTTGGACCGAAACTTACAATAATGAAGCGGTGTACTCTTGGCTACTAAAACAGCATTTATAAGCATTTAATGAGTCCTATCGGATCAAGAGCAAAAGTTGGGGGATTTTAGAATTAAGCAAAAATAGTAGTTAATCTATAGAGGAAGAATTTTACGTTTCTTACGCGGGACTGTAAACTATTTTGTGTTTTTGCTGTTAGTTAGTTTAAAAATGATTTTGAAATTCATAGGCAAAAAATTTACTTTTAAATTTTTATTTTATGAACTCAGACTTAGAAAAACAATTAGACGCCTTGATCGGCAAAATCAGCAACAAGGAGGACTTTGACCAGGTCAAGGAACAGTTGCTTAAACGTGGTATTGAATCACTTTTAAAAGCAGAAATGACTGCCCACTTAGGGTTTCAAAAAGGAGGTTCTGTAATTGAGAACAACCAGCGCAATGGTTTCTCAGAGAAAACTATCAAGACTCATAACGGCGAACAACGCATCAAAATCCCCAGAGATCGTCAAGCGAGCTTTGAGCCTGTTATTGTCCCCAAACATCAATCGATTAGTCAAGAATTAGAAGATTGTATTCAACTGCTTTACGCCAAAGGTATGAGCAATAGCGATATTATTGATTTTATTGAAAGTACCTATGGAGTGCAGTATTCCACATCACAGGTATCCATTATCACCAATCAATTATTGGAAGACATCAAACAATGGCAGAATAGACCTTTAGAAGACGTATATCCCATTGTCTGGATAGATGCTATTCATTATAAAATACGTCAAGAAGGCAAGGTAATATCTAAAGCCTGTATGATAGTTTTAGGGGTGAATACCGAAGGGCAACAAGATATTTTGAGCATGAGTATTGTGGAGACAGAAAAGGCAGCTGCTTGGATGTCCATTTTAGACGATCTGCGCTCTAGAGGCGTAAAAGATATCTTCTTTCTGTGTTCGGATAACCTCTCTGGATTAGATAAAGCTGTAGAAGCTATTTTTCCAGGTAGTATACGTCAAATATGTATCGTACATCAAATTAGAAACTCTTTAAAATATGTGAGCTATAAGGACCGTAAATCAATAATGGTCGATATTAAAGCTATTTATCAAGCCGATAATGAGAAATTCGCTTTAGAGGCTTTCGAAGTCTTTAAACAAAATTGGGAAGATAAATACCTCTCTGCCGTACAGTCTTGGGAAAACAATTGGGATAATTTGACCGCGTTTTTAAACTACCCAAAAGAGATTAGAAAACTTATATATACTACCAATATCATTGAGAGTTTTAATGCCAGTTTAAGAAAATATACACGCAACAAAAAAGTCTTTCCTCATGATGATGCAGCACTGAAATCCATATATTTAGCAGCTCAAAGCATCAGCAAAAAATGGAAGAAAACACGATTTAAATGGGGCCAAATTTACAATCAATTGTATATTTGTTTTCCAAACAGGTTATAATCTATATTATTTTAACCTATGAATTTTGAAATTATTTTTCAAAAACACAAAATTTTGGATAAACTCTCTTACGCCTATGAACTGTGCTCTAAAAGCCTTAATTTTAGCATTGAAAGCTTCTGCTGAAGCGTTGGTACTTCTATTATCAAAATAGTTTAGAATGTTTTGATAGTGAACAGACATGGTTCTGGATATAGTATTAAAGCTTTTAAAGGCTGCTTGTCTAACTTTTTCATCCCATTTAGCTAATCGTGTTAGTGCGGAAGTTTTATCCTGAGTATTGTTAAAAATCCAAGATAAGTTCTGGCATAGTTTGTATGCTTTTTCTATATCAGGATAGTGTTTAAATAGTATCACTGATCTTTTAGCTTGGTTTTCAGTCCACTTGTTGCTTGGCTTATAGAGTAAATATCTTCCTCTTGCCAGTAGTTGTTTTAATGTATCTCCGTTTGGAAGTATTTCAGGTGTGTATTTTAAAGATTTACTTCTAGCGTCTTCTATGGCATCATTTTCAAAATCGATGGCTTCCCACCTGTGTTTTATTCTTATTTCTTGCAAAGCGTCCAATGCTAATTTCTGCACATGAAAACGGTCTATAACTAAGCAGGCATTGGGGAATGATTTTTTAACAATGAGTCCCATGTTTCCTGCCATATCCAGAGTCACTTCTTTAACTTTATTTCTTTGTTTTAAAGGAATTTCATGAAGTATTTTTATCACTGTTTCAGCTTTAGTTCCTTTAACTATAGCTACTATAGAGCCTTTCTTTCCTTTGGCATCTTTATTGGTTAAGATGGTGTAGAGTTCGCCATTGCAAAAAGCGGTTTCGTCAAGCGATAGGTAGCTTCCTAGATTCTCAGGGTACAATAGCCAATCTTTTGCATGGGCTTTTTGATCCCAAGATTTAAAATCACTTAAGTGATCTTTGTACTGGCGTTGCAGTTTCTTGCCGTTAACACCGTAGAAAAATCCAATGGTGTGGCAATCCGTAGCTTTAGTATGGACTAATTTCTTTTAAAAAATCAGCAAACTCGGCGGTCATCCGTGTTCCCTGTGCTACTAAATTCCAATCTCTATGAACCACTTCATTGGTTTGCTTATTCAGCCATCTGCGGCGTTTTATATGAAGGTAAACATTTTTACCTCGTATAGGGAAGTCTTGAACGGTAGCCTCAGAAAAGAAGCCTTTGGAATGAAGTTTAGTTCCATTAAATTCTTCGGGAATCGTGTTTAGTTCTGTAAAATAAAAATGTAGTGCTTCTCCTTTAATTTCGTGCTTGTCCAAATCAAAATACTTCATAAGTATTTCTGGAAGTAATAAATTGGCTATGGCTAATAATGAATCTGATGACATTAAAAATTTTTATTCAAAGATCTTCTTTTTTTAAATACTCCCCAACTTTTGTGCTTGATCCGTCCTATCTTGATAACAAACTAAGATACTGTATAATCATAAAAAAGCCCCTCAACGTTAATCGTTAAGGGGCTTTTAATATTATTATATAACTTAAACCAAAATTAATACGCTAATAAGAGCTCTTTATATGCTCTTAAATCGGCTATATTCGTTTTATTTTTAAGATTTCTAGTTAACGAAATAACATATTTAAGACTTTCTATAGGATCTACAACAGCAGCTTCTTCTTCAGGGGCTGCAACTTCACCATCCTCTGTTAATAACTCATCATCATCTTCTAACATAGGAATTAGAAATGAATCATGCGCTTCAATATGCTCGTAAGTATATCTTAATACTTTAACCACTAAAGGCGCTTCTTCTTCTATAGCGTAAGCTCTTAATTCTTTAATATCATTTATTAAAGTATCCGTATTAATTCCTGTGTTATCTAAATCAACAAGAATTTTATCTATTAATTTTATTGCTTTTGAATTTTCCAAAGAGGTAATATTATGAGTGTTATTAACTTTTATTACTGCAAATTTAGAGTATTAAAATAAAATTCACTCCATTTTGACTGCTTTTTTTACCCCTATTGTAACATTAAAATCAGCTCAATATAGCGAAAAAAAAAGCTTCTCATTTCTGAGAAGCTTTCGTATATATTTTAAAATCTTAAGTCGAAAGAATTATAGAGCTGCAACGTGCTTTGCTAAACCAGATTTAAGGTTAGCAGCTTTGTTAGCATGTATAATGTTTTTCTTTGCTAATTTATCTAGCATAGAAACTACAGAAGGATATAAAGTCTCAGCCTCATTCTTATCACTTAACTCACGTAATTTTTTGATAGCATTACGAGTTGTCTTATGATGATACTTGTTAGTTAAGCGCTTAGCTTCGTTACTTCTTATTCTTTTTAATGCTGACTTATGATTTGCCATTTTCTTTTTCTTTAAAATATTGTAGCCCGTAGGGGAATCGAACCCCTCTTACCAGGATGAAAACCTGGCGTCCTAGCCGATAGACGAACGGGCCATTTGTTTTTTTGAGTGCGCAAAGATAAAACTAATTTACAAATCTGCAACTAAAATTTTATTTTTTTTACTCCTCAATAATTTTTCAAATAACTGTCACAATGTTTCCATTGCGGGTGCAAATGTACAACTAATTTTCACTTTCGCAAGTGCTAAATAACTTTTTTTTAAAAAAAAATTTCAAGCACTTGCTTTAGTATTGATTAATAAGCTTTTGCAAATAACACGCGACGTGCCGAAGGTTTACCGGAATAAACACAAACTCCAGTTTCTTCCTTAGCATCTAAAGGAACACACCTAATTGTTGCCTTAGTTAATTCTTTTATTTTATCCTCTGTTTCGGTAGTTCCATCCCAATGTGCCGAAATAAAACCTGTTTTCGTTTCTAAAACAGTTTTAAAGTCTTCGAATGTATCAACCTCCGTGATATGACTATTTCTAAAATCTAAAGCTTTATTAAATAAAGCATCTTGAATCTCTTTTAATAAGCTTTCTATTTTTTCAGCTAAAACATTCAGATTAACAACCTCCTTAGTTAAAGTATCACGACGGGCAATCTCAACAGTGCCATTGGCTAAATCTTTTGGTCCAATAGCAATTCTAATAGGTACGCCTTGCAACTCATGTTGAGCAAATTTTGCTCCCGGTCTATGCGTATCTCTGTTGTCATACTTAACCGTAATATTTTTAGCTCTTAAGTCGGTTAAAATACTGTTAGCGACTTCTGTGATATTGTTTAAATCTTCCTCACTCTTATATATGGGAACAATAACCACTTGGTTTGGCGCTAAACTTGGTGGTAACACTAACCCGTTATCATCACTATGTGTCATGATCAAGGCCCCCATTAATCGAGTTGAAACACCCCATGATGTGGCCCACACATAATCTTGCTTCCCTTCTTTATTGGCAAACTTCACATCGAAGGCCTTTGCGAAATTCTGTCCTAAGAAATGTGACGTTCCTGCCTGCAACGCTTTTCCATCTTGCATTAATGCTTCAATACAATAGGTTTCATCAGCCCCGGCAAAACGCTCACTTTCCGTTTTCAAACCTTGAATTACTGGAATGGCCATAAATTTCTCGGCAAAAGTGGCGTATACATTATTCATTAGAGCCGCTTCATCTAAAGCTTCCTTTTTAGTTTCGTGAGCCGTATGTCCTTCTTGCCATAAAAACTCTGCGGTACGTAAAAATAAACGGGTTCGCATTTCCCAACGCACCACGTTAGCCCATTGGTTAATTAATAAAGGTAAATCTCTATACGATTGTACCCAACCCCTAAAGGTATTCCATATTATGGCTTCACTTGTAGGCCTAACAACAAGCTCCTCTTCTAGCCTAGCTTCTGGGTCTACGCGTAATTTACCTGGCTTATCTGGGTCATTTTGTAATCTATAATGGGTTACAACAGCACATTCCTTAGCAAAACCTTCAGCGTTTTTTTCTTCTGCTTCAAATAAGCTCTTAGGGACAAACAACGGAAAATAAGCATTTTGATGTCCTGTTTCCTTAAACATTTTATCCAATTCTGCTTGCATTTTTTCCCATATTGCATAACCGTAAGGTTTGATAACCATACATCCTCTAACTGCAGAGTTCTCTGCTAAGTCAGCCTTGACAACCAATTCGTTATACCATTTCGAATAATCTTCTGCTCTACTAGTAAGTTTTTTACCCATAAGTTTTTTTTGGCACAAATGTTGTACCTAAGTTAAATATAAAAATAGTTCAGCAAAACTAACTATTTTTGTAATGTCCAACAATAAAATTTAGAGATATGCAATTTATTAAATACTTAAAAAGAAAAGCACCGTTAGCAAGCCTATTTGGGTTAGCCATTGTATTGGCTTCTTGCGGTTCTTACGAATATGTTGGCGCAAGCAATGATGGTATTTACGGTGGCACTGTTGCTCAATCGCAACAACGAACTAATGAAGTCCCAAATGATAATAATTATTATGAGAATTACTTCAAAACAAAATCTATAGAAGCTGAAAATTTTAATGAAGACCCTACTATTTTCACAGATATTGATGCTTACGAAAATTCCGCTTACGTAGAAAACGACTCCTTAGTTGATAATTATCAAGGTTATGCAGGCTGGGGACAAAACAACAGCAGTGTTACAGTAAACTACATCGATAACGGCTGGAATAACTGGGGTACCGGTTGGGGCTTTGGTTTTTACTCTGGATGGGGTTATGGTTATGGAGGCTGGGGTTATCCTGGTTATGGTTGGGGTTATCCTGGCTACGGATGGGGCTATCCTGGTTATGGCTGGGGATACCCAGGATACGGATGGGGTTATCCTGGTTACGGATGGGGCTACCCTAGATACAGAAACAACAGGTATTACTCCTACAGCGCTACACGTAGAGGCAGTTATGGAAGAAATTATTACTCTGGAACCAATGCTTCAAGAAGAAGTTCTTACACAAGAAATAACATCAATGCTTCTAACTCCACAAGACGCAGTTCGGCAGGAACTACTTCAAAATACAACTCAACACGAAGAAGTAGTACTGCAAATGGAAATTCACAAACAACGACCAGAAGGAGTTATAATACCAATAGAACACCTTCTCAAACAGGTGTAACAAGACGATCTTCAACAACAACACGAACACCTTCAAACAATTCGACCAGAAGGTCTTCGAATGCTACAACTAGAAGAAGTTCAAGTTCGGTTTACAAACAACCTTCAAAATCTAATTCTACGAACTATAATAACAGCTCTACTTCAAGAAGCACTAATTATAATTCGAATTCGAGTTCACGAAGTAGTGGAAGCTCCATGAGATCTTCCGGTGGTTCAAGTAGAAGCTCTTCATCTGGGGGAGGAAGAAGACGATAACATAAAATAACAATACAAATTAACCAAATAAACCGGGTTCGAATCGGTTTATTTGGTTAATTCATGTTCTTAAATCAATAACATATATGAAAAAGTTTAGTTTACTACTCTTAAGCGCTTTCACATTTACAAGTATTTATGCTCAAGATATTACTGATGCTTTAAGATATTCGCAAAATGAAACCCGGGGAACTGCGCGCTTTAGAGCCTTAAGCGGTGCTTTTGGCGCCCTTGGTGGTGATATGAGTGCTGTAAGTTTAAATCCTGCTGGTTCTGCTATTTTTAGCCACAGTAACATTACGTTTACAGGATCTAACACCAATGTAAAAAATGAAACTGATTATTTTAATGAATACACAAATACTAACGACTCTCATTTTGGCATCGACCAAGGAGGAGCCGCTTTAATATTTGTTAATAGAAACAGTTATTCGAAATGGAAAAAATTCGCCTTGTCTTTTAATTACGAAAAAACCAGCAATTTTAATAATTTTTGGAATGCCAGAGGACTGAATACCAATGACGATGGAGATTTTAGCAATTCCATAGCACGCTTTTTTTATGATTATGCTGAGGGACAACGCTTAGCCGATATTTCGGCCTTACCAGGTGAATCTATAGATCGAGCATACAGAGAAATAGGAAATCAATTTGGGTATGGCAACCAACAAGCATTCTTAGCATATGAATCTTACATTCTAGACCCTGAATTTGATGATGATGAGAATACCACCTATTTTTCAAATGTAGAGCCAGGAAATTTCAACCACGACTACACCTACTTAGCTACAGGATATAATGGCAAAATGTCCTTTAACTTTGCCACGCAGTTTGAAGACAAACTATCCTTAGGGCTAAACCTAAACTCGCATTTCATTAATTATGAACGCACTACTGCTTTACTAGAGGACAACAATAACACAGGATCTGTGGTAAACCACATTAATTTTCGAAACAGTTTACTTACTAGAGGTGCCGGCTTCTCATTTCAGTTAGGAGGTATTTATAATATTACTCCAGATCTTAGAATGGGGCTGGTTTACGATTCACCCACTTGGTACTCCATAGACGAAGAAACAACACAATACATTAGTACCAAAAGAGATGTTTCTGGTGTACCGACTACACAAATTGTAGACCCTAGAATTATTAACGTTTTACCAAGATACCAGCTTCAAACACCGTCAAAAATAACCGCTAGTTTAGCCTATATTATTGCGAAACGCGGACTCATAAGCTTTGATTATTCCAATCAAAATTTAGCCAACACAGCATTTGGCCCGTCCTACGACACATATCTTATGGATCAAAATGTAGTTATCCAAAATGCTTTAACCGATGTATCTACCTACCGTGTAGGCGCAGAATTTAGAGTCATAAACCTACTCAGCTTACGTGGCGGATACCGCTATGAAGATAGCCCCTATAAAGACGGAGTAACGGTAAGTGATTTAACCGGCTATTCTTTTGGTATTGGTTTAAATTTTGGAAACACAAAATTAGATTTCACTTATGATCAGGCTGAAAGATCATATCAAAATAACCTTTACAATCTTAACGGAGGTGGATCTCCTTTCGCTTCCATTGACAGAAAAAACCAAAATTTTACAATATCTCTCGGATTCAGCATATAATATCATAAAAAAACATAATACCATAGACCATTTGAAACTATATCGTGCTTTCAAATGGTCTTTTACGTTAATCATAATCCATACTAAAAACATCTTGTAATGAATAGGATGTTAGTTAGACTAAAGCAAAAAATTAATATTTTAACAACACCAAGTATAACAAAACGGAATTGCTTATCTTTGCAAACTAATTTTTGAAATACAAATCACACCTCATTCTACCATAAGATGCTTATAAACAAAGCAATAACAAAGAATGGTTTTTGTGATTGTTGAAAAAAAAACAGATATTAACAGATGAAATTCGATAGTAATTTAGACGATTTTGACGCCTTAGGAGAAGAACACATTGGTACTTCAGAAGATACGCCAATGCGAAATGATGCTTTTAAACTGTCTAACGAAGAAAAAATAGACATTATTAAGGATGACGTGCGTCATATTATGGAAACCTTAGGTTTAGATTTAACCGACGACAGCTTAAAAGGGACTCCAAACCGTGTAGCAAAAATGTTTGTTAAAGAAATTTTTGGAGGCCTAGACCCTTCTAAAAAACCCAGTGCTTCTACTTTCGACAACAAATACAAATATGGCGAAATGTTAGTTGAAAAGAACATAACTGTTTACTCAACTTGCGAGCATCACTTACTTCCTATAGTAGGTAGAGCCCATATCGCTTATATATCTAACGGAACTGTGGTTGGTTTATCTAAGATGAATCGTGTGGTAGATTACTTTGCTAAGCGTCCACAGGTACAGGAGCGTTTAACCATTCAAATCGTTAGAGAACTTCAAAGAGTATTAGGTACCAAAGATGTAGCTTGCGTGATTGACGCCAAACACCTCTGTGTAAATTCTAGAGGTATTCGCGACATTGAAAGTAGCACCGTAACTTCAGAATTTGGAGGAAAATTTAAAGATATGGGTACCCGTCGTGAATTTTTAGACTATATAAAATTAGACACTACCTTTTAAATTCAGTCATCAAAAACAACTTGTTATCTAAATACGCATGCAGCTATACCAATCGCAATCTCTAAAGATTTACAATTCATTATCCGGAAAAAAAGAAACATTTAAACCAATTAATGAAGGCCATATCGGCATGTATGTTTGTGGTCCTACGGTTTATAGTAATGTACACTTAGGTAATGTGAGAACATTTATGTCTTTTGACATGATTTTTCGCTATTTGAAGCATTTGGGTTACAAAGTGCGCTATGTTAGAAACATTACCGATGCCGGACATTTAGAAAATGATGCTGACGCTGGTGAAGATAAAATCACAAAAAAAGCGCGTTTAGAACAAATTGAACCTATGGAAGTCGTACAACGATACACCGTAGATTTTCATAATATTTTAAATACGTTTAACTTTTTACCGCCTAGTATAGAGCCTACCGCTACGGGCCATATTATCGAACAAATTGAGCTCATAAAAAACATTATTGACAACGGATTTGCTTATGTGGTAAACGGCTCGGTGTACTTTGATGTCCATAAGTTTAATGAAACTAATGAGTACGGTAAGCTGAGTAAACGTAAACTTGACGATTTAATTCACAACACACGAACCTTAGACGGACAATGCGATAAAAAGAATCCTCAAGATTTTGCGCTTTGGAAAAAAGCCGAACCGCAGCACATTATGCGTTGGCCTTCACCTTGGAGTGATGGATTTCCTGGGTGGCACTTAGAGTGTACCGCTATGAGCACCAAATACTTAGGAGAACAATTTGACATTCACGGTGGTGGAATGGATTTAAAATTCCCACACCACGAATGCGAAATAGCTCAAAATGAAGCAGCTATAGGTAAATCGCCTGTAAATTACTGGATGCATGCCAATATGCTAGAGTTAAACGGGCAGCGTATGTCTAAATCTACTGGAAATACCGTGAATCCGCACGAATTACTTTCAGGAGATAATACGTTTTTCAGTAAAGCTTATGCACCAAGCGTGATTCGTTTCTTTATTGCACAATCATCTTACCGAAGTGTATTAGACTTAACAGATGACGGATTATTAGCCAGTGAAAAAGGCTTTAACAGATTGATGGAAGCCATGAATTTGCTAGGTAGCATACAAGCTTCAAAAGCATCATCATTAGACATTGAATCATGGAAACAAAAATGTTATGATGCGATGAACGATGATTTTAATTCGCCTATTTTAATCGCTCATTTATTTGAAGCCGCGAAATATATCAATCAGCTTAAAGAAGGTAGTGAAACCCTCACTTCTGAAGATTTAAACATTTTAAAAGACACTTTAAACACCTTTGTTTTTGATGTCCTTGGTTTGGAAAACAACGCTAGCAACAATTCTGGAACCGATAAACTTTCTGGAGCTGTCGATGTTTTAATTAAACTCAGACAAGAAGCTAGAGCAAATAAAGATTTTGCTTTATCAGATAAAATTCGTGATGAACTGGCTGAAGTAGGTATTCAGCTCAAAGACGGCAAAGACGGCACGACTTTTTCAATTCAATAAAAAGATACCATCTATCTATATAGAAAACACTTTATTAAAAGTAAATAAGCATGCTTAAAAAAATACTGATAGCGCCTTTTTTACTTTTAATAAAAGTGTATCAAACACTTATTTCCCCTTTAACCCCTGCGACTTGCAGGTTCCACCCTACATGCTCTCAATATGCCAAGGAAGCTTTAACCAAACATGGTTTTTTTAAAGGCGGCTGGTTGGCTATAAAGCGAATTTTTAGTTGTCATCCTTGGGGTGGTTCAGGGTATGATCCGGTTCCTTAATTTGCGCTTTTACTTGTTGATTTGGTCAACCGTGTAATTGTGGAGTCATCAACTAAAGTTAAGTTTCGTGACTAATCTTATTCAGGCCACTTTTTGTTCTAGAAATTTATTTCAACCCGTTGTGCATTTTAAATAATGCTAATTTTAATATTATTAATGTTTCTCCCAAAAATAAACTTATTGATATACTGAATAGTTGTTAAAGCAGTTATCTTAGCTACGATTCTTGTTTTAAAACCTTCAAAAGTTTTAGCATAATTGCGTCTTATCATAAATTGGTCACAAAGTTGTGAAAATAATGTTTCTATCCTTTTCCTCTTTTTTCTAAATACATAAGGCTGTACTTTGTAATTTTTTTGATTGCTTCTCATAGGTGTATTTAGCGTTATATTACAGGTTTCAAACAAGTTAAGCTGTATTTCTGTTGATAAATAGCCTTTATCACCAATTAATGTACAATCGCTTATTTGCATCTTAATATCTTTAAGATAATTAATATCGTGTACAGATGCTGGACTCAAATCGATACTTTGAAAGACACCATTTACAGAACAAACAGCGTGCAGTTTATAACCGTAATAATTAGAACTTTGAGCTGTACAATAACCTTTATCTGGAAATGCATAAGTGTTTTCTTTACAAATCTTTGAACGAGAACTGCGTGATAATTTACAAACTTCTAAAGGCATACTATCTACTACAAAATAATCTTCAAATTCGGCCTAATAGACAAAATGGTTGGTCTTTTAACTCTTTAATTTTCATGTGGACAAAATGGTTGGTCTTTTAACACCTATTCTTTTACGTCTATTTTTGCTTTTAAAAACTCATTAATAAATTTGATTTTTCTTTGTTTGGTTAATCCGTTATGATTTCTGAGTTTGTTTTTTAAATCAGAAAAATGCCCATCAATCATATTGGTTGTATTAGGAATATTTAAATCGTAATTATCATACCATGTAAATAACCATGTCATATTCGTATTAAGACTTCTATACGCACTCCTAAGTCGTTTATGGGTAAAATGACTCTTGCCTGTTTCATTATTAATAGTTCGCTCATTTAAAAAGCTTTCCCACTTAATAAACCACATATTTAATCCTCCTTCGAAAGATTCTTTATCTGTATTTTTGAGCATAGCTACATGCGTTTTTAATTCAATTGAAGCAAGCATTTTCGG